>JAYYZZ010000003.1:0-408022 GCA_036687665.1 Pseudomonadota bacterium
TAATTCATCTTTAATAGCGATTCTCGTGTTTGCTGTTTTTTGGGGTTCTCTAGTCTCAAGTTTTACAAATGAAGAGCTTGTTAATCTAGATAACCCAGGTCTTATTCAAGCAAATCAAAGTATCTATATGAAAACAGAAGACCCCAAGCTGCTTGCACAAAATATGATTCAAGAAAGAATAAAACCTGTTGGGCGAATAAATTTTTCAACTACAAATAATGTTGTTAAGAGCTCAGCAGTTCAGCAGGCACCTCAAAAAATTGTATCTGTTGCTAATTTAAGTGATAAAGGGGAGGAAATATATAACAATGCTTGCGCTGCTTGTCACTCAAGCGGAGCTATGAATGCACCAAAGTACGGCGTTAAAAAAGATTGGGCAACACGTTCTGACACTTCATTATCTCAATTTTATATATCGGCAATAAATGGGAAGGGAATAATGCCTGCAAAGGGTGGCAGGTCTGATTTATCTGACGCAGAAGTCAAGTCTGCAGTTGATTATATATTTAAGTCTATTGAGCAGTGAGCTAGATTTTTTTCAATTTTTTTTCTAAATCAGATATTTTTTTTTCTAAATCAGATATTTTTTCTTGGCACCTTGATAATAAAGTAGTTTGAACATCATATTCTTTTCTACTAACTAGATCTAACTTTTGCATTATTCCTTCAAGGCCCGCCCTTGCTGTTTTTTCAAATTCTTTTTGTGTTGATTTGAGACTTGGCGGGATGATTTTGCCTAATTTTTGTATTAAGTCATCTAGATGTTGTGATTCAGGTCTTTGCATATTTTATCGACTATAGTTCAGAGTCTTATTATATAATTTTCTTTTTCAGGATGCATTAACCATATATCAGTTTGAATCCAACGAGCAAAGTAGTAATTTCAAATACACGTTTTATTATATGGTTTCCTTTTTTTATGGCAAAGTGCGCGCCAAGGTATCCTCCTATAAGCGATCCAATCATAAGGGCTGGCAGCCAAAGCCATCGAATTTCACTCAAAAAGCCTAAAGTAAGTGCTCCTAGACCATTCCAAAAGACGCCAACGAATATAAGCGTGTAAGCTACAGCAGTCTTGTAATCTATTCCAAACCAACGAACTAACCATAATGTGCAAAACAATCCCGTACCTGATGTTAAAGACCCATTTAAAAAACCTATAAAAAATAGAGTAATGCTGCCAAAAAATAACTCAAAATTTGATAAGT
The DNA here is from genome assembly GCA_036687665.1 of Pseudomonadota bacterium. Classification (GTDB taxonomy): domain Bacteria; phylum Pseudomonadota; class Gammaproteobacteria; order Poriferisulfidales; family JAYYZZ01; genus JAYYZZ01. The sequence goes on from JAYYZZ010000003.1 coordinate 1,209, forward strand.
GTAGATTTTTTTTATGTATTCCCAAATCAGGTTTCAGTAAAGAGTATATGCCAAGCAGAATTGTTAGTATCCCGAGTGATATTTGTGCAGTGCGTTCTGGAATTAATAATATTATATTTGCTCCTAATAGAACGCCAGGTAATCCAGACATAAGAATTATCAAAGCAACAGTTTTTTCTAAGCGAGACTCTCGCATATGTCTGATCGTTGCTCCTAAGCCGAGCGCAACACTTGCCACTTTATGCGTTGCTAATGCAATACTGAAGGGTAACCCTAGAAATATAAGGGCTGGAAGCTGAAGCAATCCAGCTCCTCCACCAGCAAGTGCAGAAAAGAAATTTGCTAGTAATGAAACAATCAGCAAAATAATTTGATCAATAAAGTCCAATTATAAATCCAGTTGCGATTACTTGTTAAACTTAAATATCAGTGTATGATCTTTTTCAATAAATTAGAATACTAAAGTACTAATGAAAACTTAAGGAATTCTTTTGCATGCATGATCTTATCAAAACACATATATTATTTTTAGTATTGCTTTTTATACTAGGTATTTGGGTACTATATAAATCATTGAGCACGGGTCAGGCTGGTTTAATAGATATTAATAGTTACACAGCAGCTCTATATTGGTTTACATATTTAACATATGCAATTATTACATCTGTATTTATTTTATATTTGAAAATAAATAACAAAACAAACTTTTTTATAATGCACATCAGTGTGTTTTTATTAGCTATATTTTTTACTTTTTTACTTTTCTTTTTTTCAGATACTATGAATGACCAGGGAAGCAAGGACAAAAATATAAGTATTATAATAAATAATCAAGGGTTTCTTGTCTGAGTTTTAGCCGTTTATTATGATTTTTACATATTGAAATCGATCATTTTCTGAGTTGCTTTTAAAGCTTTTTTTCTTACGTTCTCCTCCACATGAATTTCATTTTTTTCATTTTCTAATGTATCAATGAGATTATGTAAACCATTCATTTGCATCCATGGGCAATGTGCACAACTTTTACACGTAGCGCCTTCTCCCTCAGTCGGAGCTTCGATTAATATTTTTTCTGGGGCTGCTTGGCTCATTTTATAAAAAATCCCCTTATCGGTAGCAACAATAAATTTTTTATTTGGCAGTTCTTTAACAGCTTTTATGAGCATAGTTGTTGACCCTACAACATCTGCAGCATCTATTACTTCTGCGGGAGATTCTGGATGGACTAATACCGCTGCATCTGGGTGTTCTTCGATAGTTTTCCCAAGCGCGCGCGCCTTGAATTCATCATGCACTATACAGCTCCCATTCCATATAAGCATTTCTGCACCCGTTACACGTTGAATATAGTGGCCGAGGTGTTTATCAGGAGCCCATAATATTTTCTTTCCTTGATCCATTAAATGAGCAACAACTTTTACAGCAATACTGGAAGTTACAACCCAGTGCGACCGCGCTTTAACTTCTGCGCTTGTATTTGCATATACTACTACTTCATGATCTGGGTGTTCATCACAAAAATGTCTAAACTCATCAGCGGGACAATTAATATCCAATGAACACTCAGCTTCAGTTGTAGGCATTAGTATTTTTTTTTCGGGGTTGAGAATTTTTGCTGTTTCACCCATAAATCGCACTCCAGCAACAACTAAAGTGCTAGCTTTTTGCTGCGTCCCATATTTTGCCATCTCCAAGGAATCGGCGACACACCCACCTGTTTCGTCAGCAATCTGTTGTAAATTCTCATCTGTGTAATAGTGGGCAACTAGCAAAGCATTCTTTTGATTTAAAAGTTCTTTTGCATATTTTATTTTTTCGATACGCTCCTCATCTGTATATTTTGGCATTGTTGACACAATGCTAGATGTAATTGGATATTCTTGAGCAGTATCTCTTCTCGTTTGAAGCATAATCAATAGTTATTTCTTTTTTCTTATCATCATTGTTTTTATATTATTCTCATTCAAAAGGTTTCTTACTTCGTTAACCTTTTCCATATCATCATAAGGACCTACCTGCACTCTATACCAATTTTCATCATTTAGTTTTACTTTTTGTATATTTGTTTCTACTCCTAGCAATGCCATGCTTGCTTTTCTTGATTCGGCATGTTTTTCAATTTTGAATGTTCCAGCCTGAAGCATATATTTATCTAATCCTTTTGGTTCTATTTTAGGCTCTTTTCTTTTTGTGGGCCTTTCGTCTGGTACTATAACTTCTAATTCTGGCAAAAGTGTATAAAAATCAAATTTCTGTTCTCCCAGTTCCGAGCTTTGTTTAGATTCTTGTTTTTTGCTTATTTTGCCAATTACTTTTTCTGATATCTTTAGACTTGGTATGTGGTCCGCATATTCTTTATAAAAAAATGTTGAAGCAATGCCAATTACAAGACCAATGAGTATCCATGCAAATTTTGGTAAAGGCGTTTTTTTTCTTGCTTTTGGCATTTATTTTTCTACATCTTTTCTGGTGCAGATACATTAATGAGTGTTAATCCATTTTTTATTACTTGTTTTGTTGCTAATATTAATTTTAGCCTTGCATCTTGGGTTATTTTTTCGTCTGTGATGAATTTGTATTTGTTATAGTATACGTGGAATTCTCCTGCTAAGTCTCTCAGATATTTTACGATCCTCTGAGGCTCTCTTTGACTAGTTGCCAGCTTGACTTGGTCGGGATATGCGGACAGTAATTTTAACAAATTAATCTCATTGCTTTCTTGTAAGCAATCACTATTAACTTCATCCCCGGTATTAATTTTTATACCTTGTTTATTTGCTTGGTTTAATACACTGCAAATCCGAGCATGCGCGTATTGCACATAATAGACAGGGTTGTCAGTTGTTTTTGATTTTGCTAAATCAATATCAAAGTCCATATGGCTGCTGAAATTTCTCATGACGTAAAAAAATCTTGCTGCATCTTTTCCTACTTCTTTTCTAAGCTCTTTCAGTGTTATAAACTGACCAGATCGAGTTGACATGGAAATTTTTTCACCACCTCTTTTTAAGTTTGCAAATTGCACTAATATGATTTCAATAGCGTTGCTCTTATAGCCCAAAGCTTGAATAGCTGCTTTTAATCTGGTTACATAACCGTGGTGGTCAGCTCCCCAGATATTTATAATATGTTTATATTTACGTTTAATTTTCTCCTCATGATAAGCAATATCGGCAGAAAAATAAGTTGTTTCCCCATTCTCTTTTATTAATACGCGGTCTTTTTCATCATTGTGTGCGCTAGATGAGAACCAGGTTGCGCCATCCTTTTCATAGGTTTGTCCTTTATCCTGTAATTTCTTTAAGGAATTATGGATCTTATTCTCAGTTATTGATTTTTTTTCTGAAAACCAGTTCTGAAATTTCACATCAAAATTTTTTAAATCTTCTTTTATGCTTTCTAAAAGGATGTCGACTGCAACTTTTTGAATTTTATAAAATACCTTTTCACCAAGTGATTCTTTACACAGTGTTATTAAATAATCTAAATGTTCTTCTTCGTCATCAATTTTTTTATTTAGATCTTTTTCTGATGAAAATATAAATTTCTGTTTATAGTTTCTATGTAATTGTGCAGCAATGTCCCATATGTAATCTCCATGGTAACCATTCTTGGGGAAGTGAGATTTCATGTCACATAATTCTAGATATCTAATCCAAACTGATAGTGCAAGAATATCAATTTGCCTGCCTTTATCATTTATATAGTATTCCCGGTCAACAATGTACCCATTTGCTTCTAACAAGTTGCATACGCACGCACCATAGGCAGCTCCTCTTCCATGACCAATATGCAGTGGCCCTGTTGGATTTGCAGATACAAACTCAACCAAAACTTTTTCGTGTTTTCCATCATTACAAAAACCATATTTACTACTTTCCTTAAAAATCTCCCGTAAAACATAGTTTCTAGATTGTGTTTCTATAAAAAAATTAATAAATCCTGGTTTTGCAATTTCTACCTTTTTAAATAACTTATCTTTTTCTATTATTGATTTTATATTTTGCGCAACTTCTAGAGGCTCTTTCTTTATTTCTTTAGATATCTGCAACGCAATATTTGTAGCATAATCACCATGCTCTAAATTTTTGCTTTCAGTAACATGAATATCTATCTTTATGTCACCCAGAAAAATTTCTTTAGCTTGAAGGGTGTCTATTGATTCTTTCAGCAGTGATGTTATTTTCTTTTTCAAAATTTTTACACTTTGTTATTAATAGATATAATTTTACTTTAGAACGAGTATCGCATATAGATTTAATCTAACTCACAAGGGTCAATATCTATTGACCATCTTACTCTGCGTGAACTTTTCAGTTTGCTTAGATGAGGCACTGATAGTGAGACCGCTTTTTTTAAAGACATTCTGTTATGTGCTTGTATTATAAGTTGCCCACGATAACGATTAGCGATTTTAGGGATAAGGGAAGGTATTGGTCCGTGGGCAGTAGTATCTCCCTCAGCACTGATTGTTTTTTTTGCTTCAGATAAAAATTGTTCCACGGCCTCGTATTTTTTTGCTTCAGCACGAATCATAGCCCAATAGTCATATGGAGGTAAATTTAACTTCTCGCGCTCTTGTAGCACTTCTGAAAGCCAGCTTTCATATCCATTATTTATTAAATTCCTTAATACTGGACTTTCTGGCATGTACGTCTGCAATAGCACCTTGCCTTTTTTGCTTGCTCTCCCAGCTCTCCCAGCTACCTGTATCAGTAACTGTGCTAATCGTTCAGTTGCTCTTGGGTCTGGACTAAAGAGCCGTTGATCAATATTAAGTATTCCAACCATATCTACATTGGGAAAGTCATGGCCTTTAGAGAGCATTTGTGTGCCTATTAGAATCTGATGTTTTTGTGATTTTATTTCACTTAGCGCTTTTTCTAAAGAACCAACTTTTCTTGTGGTGTCACGATCAATCCTTATGACAGAAGAAGAAGGAAACTCAGCTTTAAGGAAGCTCTCAATTCGTTGTGTTCCTTCGCCTAGTGCCAACACATCACCTGAGAGGCAGGAAGGGCATTTTAGTTTGAAATTTTCCTGGTGTCCGCAATGGTGGCACTGGGTTTTTTTCTTTGATGCATGGTATGTCATGTTTAATTCACAGCGCGGGCATTTGGGTATCCATCTGCATTCTTTGCATAGCAAAACCGGAGCAAACCCCCTCCTATTAAGAAATAATAAGACTTGCTTATTTCTGCTTAGTTGCTCTTTTATTTTATCTAGCATGTAAAAGGAAAAACCTTCTTTTATTTTTTGTCGATTCATATCGATGACTTTTACTTCTGGAGTTAAGGCTCCACCTGCGCGTGTTCTTAGCTTTAAGTGATTGTATTTATTTTTTTTAGCGTTGTAGTATGTTTCAGAGGAAGGTGTAGCACTTCCTAAAATAATAGGTACACCATTTTGTTTTGCTCTATAAACAGCTAAATCCCTAGCGTTATAGCGAAACCCGTCATGTTGTTTCAATGAAATATCATGCTCTTCATCTACAACTATTAAACCTAAGTTTTTCACAGGTAAAAAAACTGCGGAACGTGTACCAAGAATAATATCAGATGTACCATCAAGTGATGCTTTCCAGCTATCAAAACGTATCTTTTCGCTTAAACCTGAGTGATAACTAGCAATTCTTATATTATTTTGGACTACTAGTCTATCTTTCAGTTGAGGTGTCAGGCTTATTTCGGGGACGATCACAAGCACCTGTTTTTTATTGCTAATAACACGCCTTATCAGCTCTTTATATATTTCTGTCTTTCCGCTTCCTGTAATTCCATCTAGCAAGTAGCACTGAAAATCTAACATAGAGCTATCAATCTTTTTAATTACTTTATTTTGCTCATCATTTAGCTTCATGGGCAAACTTTTTTTGTCAATATTTTGCAGGGGTAATAGTTTTATTTGTTGTGCTATCAGGCCTTTATTTACTAGTGATTCAATTGGTCGGTGCCAATTATTTGAAACTTGACTTAATTCTTTTTTGTCAATTCCTTGAGAGCTTTGTGAAATTATTCTTAGAATTTTTTTTTGTAGAGGTGTTTTTTCTAAATCTTCTAAATCCTTATTGGTGGCACGTTTCTTTACTATCCATAAGTAGTCGACTGCATTTTTTATGCTTTTGCCTTTTCTGATGCTAGGCGGCATTGCAGAAAAAACAACCTGGCCTATTGGATGTATATAGTAGTCGGATGCCCATTGTAAAAAATATAAAAACTTGTTATCAAATATGGGTTTTTCATCAAGGACTTCTTCAATGTATTTTAGTTTTTTTTCTTCTACTTGAGATTTATTTTTTATTTTTAGGATAACTCCAACTAATTTCCTTTTGCCAAAGGGTACTCTGACGCGCGACCCTATTCTTGGAAGTTCGAATTCTTTTGGAAGCAAGTAGTCAAACCCGTGGTACAAAGGACTATTGATCGCTACATATATTATTGGTCTTTGCATTGTGCCCATTCGACAGATTTATACTTTTTTGGCTGGCCCGTCATAAAATTTTCATAAATACTATATATGTTATCTGTCTATAAGAGCATGTAATTTCGGATATATCAAAATATTCTTATAAATCAATGACTTAAAATGACATGCTTTTTATACTTCAATTTTCATTATTAGATTATTTTAATCTAGATATATTGCTTTATCATCAAATAGGCTATAGATTGTATTAAAAACAATTGAGGCATCGTTTTGCACGATTTAAACCAACAAATATTACGGACAGACGCTTCAGGTATGCCGCTTGAGTGGATAGGCTATGAAGAGGCTGTTAGGCTCTATTACTGTGAGCAGGTAGCATATACGTGTGGCACAGATTTATTTACAGTGCATGGTGGTTATAACGCTATTACAGGCATGCGTAGCATAGTAAAGGTAAATTCGATTGTTGCCAGTTATGGGCGCAATAAGACGATCTTGGATCAATATGTGCCGCCTTTAAATAATGCAACTTTATTTAAAAGAGATGCTTTCCTGTGCATGTATTGCGGGAGCAGGTTTAACAAAAAAGGTCTATCAAGGGATCATGTAACTCCTTTCAGTCAAGGTGGATCAGATGTTTGGGCTAATGTCGTCACAGCTTGCAAGCGCTGCAATAATCAAAAAGCTGGAATGACTCCTGAGCAATCTGGTATGCAATTATTAGCAATACCTTTTATACCAACACATGCAGAGTATATCTATCTGCAAGGACGGCGAGTGCTTGCTGATCAAATGGAATTTTTAGTAGCGCATTTTCCTCGCACCAGCCCTTTGCACGATCGATTGCAATCTAAGCCGCATAATTATAAATAATGTATAACTATCCAGTGTATGCAATATATTGGGGAAAGTGATTTCCGGCATGATGATGCCCAAAAACTTGGCATCTTGTTTGTCAACTTAGGAACTCCAGATGCGCCGGATACAGCAGCTATTAGGCGATTTTTATCAGAGTTTTTATGGGATCCTAGGGTTATTGAGATTCCAAGGCTACTATGGTGGCTGATACTTCATCTAATTATATTAAGAGTTAGGCCTAAAAAAGTTGCGAAAATGTATCAAAAGATTTGGACAAGCAAAGGGTCTCCGTTGCTAGTAAATAGTAAATCTCAACTAGAACTAGTCACTAAAAATTTATCATCATCTATCTCTGCGCCTATTGAATGTGTTTTAGCTATGCGTTATGGGAACCCTTCATTATTAAAAGCGATGCAGCAACTGCACAATGCGAATGTTAGAAGGGTTTTAGTTGTTCCCTTATACCCACAATATTCTTCCTCAACGACCGCATCAATCTACGACGCAGTATCTGTATATTTAAAACATATTCGTTGGATACCTGAAATGCGTTTTGTGAATAATTATGCAGATATGCCAGATTATATAGATGCTTGTGTTAAAAAAATTAAACAGCATTGGCAAAAAGAAGGAAGAGGGCAAAAACTAGTCCTTTCTTTTCATGGTTTGCCAAAAAAATCTTTAATGGATGGTGATCCATATCACTGTCAGTGCCACTTAACATCTAGGCTGATAGCAGAAAGTTTAGGTATTTCGCCCAAAGAATGGATTACAACATTTCAGTCACGTTTTGGTAGGCAGGAGTGGTTGAAACCATATACGGATGAGTGCTTACAAGAGATGCCTCAAAATGGTATCACCTCTATTGACATTTTTTGCCCCGGTTTTTCATCTGACTGCCTTGAAACTTTAGAAGAAATTAATATCCAAAATAGGGAAATATTTTTAAAGTCAGGTGGAGATAGATTTAGTTATATAGAAGCACTAAATAGCTCTGAGCCTCATATCCAAGCAATTAGCAATTTGGTATTAAATCATATACAAGGTTGGCCTGAGTCAACAAACTTTTGGGATTCTGATAGTGCTCAAAAGATCCTTCAGGAAAGAAAAAAAAGGGCGCTTACGAAAGGAGCAGACAAGTAGTGTTTTTTTTGCTTTTTTTCTTAATACCCCTAGTAGAAATTTATTTTTTAATACAGGTGGGAAGCATGATAGGGGCGGGACCTACCATATTTCTTGTACTTATAACGGCTGTGATCGGAGCTTTTTTGCTTCGCTGGCAAGGGATGTCAACTTTTCTTAAGTTTCAATCTTCTTTAGGCCAAGGCCAGTTGCCTGCAGAGGAAATTATGGAAAGTTTTGCTTTGATTATTGGAGGGGCTTTTTTACTCACACCAGGATTTTTTACTGACACGTTTGGTTTCCTGCTTCTTATCCCAGTAACTCGATTACATATAATAAAATGGATATTGTTGAGATTTTCTCGGCGTGCAAATTGGCATATTTATACCAAGAATCCGAATGACTCTCGCGGTAAGAATTATATTGAAGGAGAATTTCGTGAGGATAAGGACGACTAATCTTAATGCAAGAAAAGCGTAAAAACTCTTGACAGATCGAAAATCGAAGATATGATTAGCACTCTTAAAGCTAGAGTGCTAAGTCATAATTTGTACTAAATGATATCTGCACGCAAATCTTTGAATTAAAAGTAATAATTTTGATCTAGGAGTTTTAAATAATGAAGATTCGCCCTTTACATGATCGCGTGATCATAAGACGTATGGAAGAAGAAAAAACAAGCCCAGGCGGCATTGTTATTCCCGATAGCGCTACAGAGAAGCCAGTCAAAGGTGAGGTGTTAGCCGTTGGGAATGGAAAGGTAATGGAAAATGGAGAGCAGCGCGCCTTGGATGTTAAGGTTGGAGATACAGTGTTGTTTGGAAAATACTCAGGCACCGAAGTCAAAACTGACGGTGAAGAATTAGTTGTTATGCGAGAAGATGACATTATGGGTGTTATTGAAGGTTAGATTTTTTAAATCGGAAATTTGTTTTATTAATTATTATGGAAGGAAATTAAAATGGCTGCAAAAGAAGTAAAATTTAGTGATGATGCTAGGCAACGAATGGTTACTGGTGTAAATACACTTGCTAATGCTGTCAAGGCAACACTTGGACCGAAGGGTAGAAATGTTGTTTTGGATAAAGCATTTGGCGCACCAACAGTAACCAAAGATGGAGTTTCTGTTGCGAAAGAAATAGAGTTGAGCGATAAGTATGAGAATATGGGTGCTCAGATGGTAAAGGAAGTTGCTTCAAAAACTTCCGATGTTGCTGGGGATGGGACAACAACTGCAACAGTCTTAGCGCAAGCTATTGTGCGAGAAGGAATGAAAGCTGTTGCGGCAGGCATGAACCCAATGGATTTAAAACGCGGTCTTGATAAAGCAGTTATCGCATGTGTTGATGCATTGCAAAAATTATCAAAACCATGTTCAGATAACAAAGAAATAGCCCAAGTCGGTAGTATTTCAGCAAACTCAGACACAGTGGTTGGAGAAATAATCGCTGAAGCTATGGATAAAGTTGGCAAAGAGGGAGTAATTACTGTCGAAGAAGGACAATCATTGGAAAATGAGTTAGAAGTTGTTGAAGGTATGCAATTCGATCGCGGTTATTTATCTCCATATTTCATTAACAATCAGGACAACATGAGCGTCGATCTCGATGACCCATATATACTTTTACATGATAAGAAAGTTTCTAATATCAGAGATATGCTGCCCTTGTTAGAAGCCGTTGCAAAAGCAAGCAGAAGCTTATTGATTGTCGCAGAAGATGTTGAAGGTGAGGCTTTAGCAACACTTGTTGTAAATACAATAAGAGGCATTGTGAAAGTTGCTGCGGTAAAAGCGCCAGGTTTTGGTGATCGTAGAAAAGCTATGTTGGAAGATATAGCAATATTGACTGGAGGCACAGTGATTTCTGAGGAAGTCGGACTGTCATTAGAAAAGACTTCACTGGATGATTTAGGTTCAGCTAAAAAGGTTTCTATTACTAAGGAAGACACCACTATAATTAACGGTGCTGGAGCTGCTGATAATATCAAAGGACGAGTAGAACAAATTCGTGTCCAAATCGAAGATGCGACATCAGATTACGATAAAGAAAAATTGCAAGAAAGGATGGCAAAACTTGCAGGCGGTGTTGCTGTAATAAAAGTTGGGGCCGCAACTGAAGTCGAAATGAAAGAAAAGAAAGCGCGTGTAGAAGATGCATTACATGCAACAAGAGCTGCGGTAGAAGAAGGTGTTGTACCTGGTGGAGGTACTGCGCTGATACGGGCTCTATCATCGGTAGACACAGTCTCAGGGGACAACGCTGATCAAGAGGTAGGGATAAGCATAGCTAAAAGAGCCTTAGAAGAACCACTTAGACAGATAGTTGGTAACGCAGGTGAGGAAGCATCAGTTGTCTTATCTAAAGTTGCGGAAAACAAGGGTAATTTTGGCTATAACGCTGCCACTGGAGAGTATGGAGATATGGTGGAGATGGGTATACTTGACCCTACTAAAGTTACACGTTCTGCATTACAAAATGCTGTCTCGATAGCAGGTCTCATGATTACGACAGAAGCGATGGTCGCAGAAATACCGAAAGATGAAGAACCTCACGGTCATGGCCCAGCGGGCGGCATGGATCCAGGCATGATGGGCGGCATGATGTAATTGTATTAATAGGAGCATCCAAAAATAAAGCCCCGCTTATGCGGGGTTTTTTTTTATATAATATATCAGTGAAAATTAAAGATGGCTTAATTGAAGGCGTTAGGTTTATACAATCTCCCAATTGTGATGCAAGACCAAATCACTGTGAGCCTAGCCTGATCGTTATACATTGCATTAGCCTTCCACCAGGTTTATACGGCGGGTCTTATGTTACTCAGCTATTTACAAATACACTCAACCCAGATGAACACCCATATTTTCAAGAGATTTATAATTTACAAGTTTCAGCACATATTTTTATACGTCGAGATGGTGATATATTACAGTATGTGCCATTCCATGAAAGAGCTTGGCACGCAGGAGAATCGAATTTTGATGGAAGACAGAATTGCAACGATTTTTCAATAGGCATTGAGCTTGAAGGCACGGATTCAACTGAATATGAATTGAAGCAGTATAAGGTTTTAGCAGAAATAATCTGCCTTCTTTTTGGATCTTATAAGGACTTGAGCGCAAATAAGATTGTAGGGCATCAAGATATTTCTCAGGGTAGAAAGACAGACCCAGGCCAATGTTTTAACTGGGAAAAGCTACATTCTTTTATTAACTCTCAAAAAGATGTCAATTAGCCAGAAATATGGTTAAATTAAACAAATATTGAACTCAGTATTTTTTACTAAAATAAAAGGAGAGAGAAAATGGTTGGATGGGCATGGTTGGTAATTGGGGCAGCAGTACTTGCTGTTATTATCATGCAGATAGCAGCGCGGGTGACAATAGAAGACCCAGTAACAGGTGCTACACTCCAAGACCACGCGAAAGACACAGAAGAAGACTAGCAAATAGTCAAGAATTTTAACAAGCACCACAAAAAGGGCACGCATCGAGTGCCCTTTTTTCGTCTTTAACAGGAAGCTGAACTTGGATATTTCAAAAAAAAGCACAATAGAAAGAACACTCAATGCTTTTCTCAACAATGGGGTTCAGAACTTATTGGCAGATGGAAAGATAGGTATTGAAAGAGAAGCTTTAAGAGTCAATTCCAATGGAAGTATTGCTACTACACCGCATCCAAAAGGATTAGGCTCTCCACTCACACATCCAAATATTACTACAGATTATTCAGAGGCTTTAATTGAGCTTATAACTCCTGCATTTACTTCTATAGATGAGACGTATGTTTTTCTTAATAATTTGCATCAATATGTGTATCGGAATTTAGGTAATGAAATTTTGTGGATGTCTAGCATGCCGTGTATTGTTAATAAAAAAACTGGAGTGCCCGTAGCCCAATACGGCGATTCTAATATTGGAACTATGAAAAAAATTTATCGACAAGGGCTTGGCTATCGTTATGGTCGCACTATGCAAGCTATCGCTGGTGTCCATTTCAATTATTCATTTTCTGAGTCTTTTTGGGAAAATTTACAAACTGCCCGAGGCGATGTGACGCCTATTCAAGAATTCATTTCTAATAATTATTTTTGCTTAATTAGAAATTTACTAAGATTTGGATGGTTAATTACATATCTATTTGGTTCTTCGCCTGCTGTATGTAAATCTTTTCTTCACGGTGAAAAAACAAATATGGAATCTTTTGATTCGCAAACATTCTTCGAGAAACATGCAACATCGCTTCGTATGGGTGATATTGGTTACCAAAATAATAAAGAGGCAGAAATTGGAGTTGAAGCTGATTATAGCAGCGTAAAAAGCTATGCTGAAAGCTTATTAAATGCTGTTCTGACACCCTGTCCAGAATACGAAAAAATTGGTATTAAAGTAGATGGAGAGTATCGGCAGCTGAGTTCTAATATTCTTCAAGTTGAAAATGAGTACTATGGCGCTGTCAGGGCAAAACCTAAATTAATTGGAAACGAAATACCAAGTTTAGCTTTATTAGCAAAAGGTGTTCACTATGTAGAATTACGTTCATTGGATATTAATGTATTTGACCCTTTAGGGATTGAAACTGGGCAGCTTTATTTTCTTGAAGCTCTCATGATTTACTGTTTGCTGAAAGAAAGTCCACTAATTAATGATAACGAGAAGAGTGAAATTAACTACAATGAGACAACAACTGCACATCACGGCAGGATGCCGCAATTGCGCTTGCAGAAAAGCAATAAAGAAGTAAGTTTAAAGGAATATGCAATAAATATTTTGACTGAAATGCAAGATATTTGTGCTGTTCTTGACACATCTGCAGGCGTCAATCAGTATAGTCTTTCATTGAATAACCAAGTGGATAAGGTAAAAGATCCATCTCTTACACCTTCAGCAAAGATTATCCAGGGGATGAGGCAGGATAAACTAAGCTTTTTCGAATATACATGGGATCTGTCTAATCATCAGCAAGAGTATTTCTCTAGCCTGCCTGAAGATAAAGATTTTTCTAATCATATTGATTCAATTTCCCAAGATTCAGTCTTAAAGCAAAGAGAAATTGAGCAAAAAGATAATAAGAAGTTTGATGAATATTTGCATGATTATTTCAATCAGATTAATACATGGAGCTTGTAAGCAATGAGTCAGCAAGTGTTATTGTTATCTGAACTGTTAATAAAAGAGGTACTTGTTGATTCAGACAATATAGTTTTTGTATTTGATAAAGCCTATATAGAGAAAAGTATGGATAATGCTGTCAATAAGACTTTATGGATGCAGGCAGGTTGCATCAAAATAGAAAATCCAAGTTTTGATGGCGATTTGCCTACCACCCCATTTTCAATAGAGCATGCTGATATTTTAGATAACATCTATATACTAAAGGATATGGTTCCATTACCCTTAGATTCGCAAGGAGAGGTGGCTTTTGAGGTACAAATAGCTGGGTTGTCAAAAAAAAATGTGTTTAAGGGGACGAGAATTGTTTTGATTTTAGATGATTTACCAAAATATATAAAACATATAGAGGAGTAACGTGGTGTTCAGAATTTTGATATTGTTTTTAGCATTATTTGCAAACACTAGCTTTGCAGAAATACATGATATTGATAACAATAAATTGTCCGCAATGTTGGAAAACCAGGTCCCATTAGTGGATATTCGCACAAGAAAGGAATGGCAAAAAACTGGTGTTATTCCTAACAGCCATCTCTTGACATTTTTTGATACAAAAGGAAACTTTTCTACCGAAGAATGGTTGCCAAAGCTAGCTGCAATCGCAGAGAAGGGTGATCCAGTAATTATAATTTGTAGAAGCGGCAATAGAAGTTATGTGGTTGCTAAATTTCTTGCACAGGATGCTGGTTATAGATACGTTTATCACGCAAAAAATGGCATCATTTCTTGGATAAAGTCTGGCAATAAAACTATTCGACCTTAGTGTGCTATGAAGATTGGCAGCTGTTTTTATAAAGGAAGGGCTTATCTTTGTGTCCCAGACAAAAATAGTACGATTTCTGTACCTGCTTTAGATCCCCAGTGCCCAGATCATTTTTCTACGGTTATAAATTTTTTAAATACAGGAGATTTTTCTCTAGAATCATTGAGAGATTTTATTAAGGCTTCTGGCGATAAAATTAAGATTGCAGATAGTTTTGAATTACTTGCTCCTATTCCACGCCCTTTACAAAATATTATGTGCTTGGGTTTGAACTATGCTGATCATATTGAGGAGACTTCAGCCATAATGGGGCGAGATGCAAAAATTCCAGAACATATAATAGTTTTTACTAAGGCTGCCAACAGTGTCAATGCACCTTATGGTGATATACCTTATGATCCTGGCGTGTCTACAAAGATTGATTGGGAATCTGAGCTTGGGGTAATTATAGGTAAACCAGGCAAACAGATAAAAGCTGAGGATGCATATGACCATGTTTTTGGGTATACAGTGATAAATGATATTTCAGCACGTGATTTACAACGAAGACACAAGCAGTTTTTTTTGGCTAAAAGCCTAGAAGGCTCCTGCCCAATGGGGCCGTTTATTGTTACTGCAGATGAGATTAAAAATCCGCATGACCTAGAAATTCAATGTCGTGTTAATGGAAAAGTTAAGCAAAAATCTAATACTAAATTCCAGATATTTGATATTCCAACCCAGATTGAAACAATTTCAAAGGGTATGAATTTAGAACCTGGAGATATAATAGCAACAGGCACTCCAAGCGGTGTTGGTTTTGCGCGCACACCGCCAGAATATTTAATACCAGGAGATATTGTTGAGTGTGAGGTAGAAAAAATTGGGATAATAAGGAACAAAATTACTCATATTGTAAATGAAAAAATATAGCTTTTATGAAAAGATTTATTAAGAATCAAAATCAAGAGAAGGCTCCTAAGGTCGATAAACAAGGGAGATCTATTGAAGATTATATTGAGGGTATTTTATCAAGCAAAGTCTATGATGTTGCACAGGTGAGCCCATTAGATTTTGCACCTAATTTATCATCTCGCTTAAACAACGAAATTTTCCTCAAAAGAGAAGATTTGCAGTCGGTATTTTCTTTTAAATTAAGAGGAGCTTACAACAAGGTTGCTTTAATGGATGCAGACACAAGAAGCGCTGGGATTATAGCGGCTTCAGCAGGTAACCATGCTCAGGGGGTTGCCTTTGCAGCAAAACATTTAGGTGTTAGCTCGAAAATTATAATGCCAACAACAACTCCTAAAATAAAGGTTGATTCTGTGTCGCGGTTGGGTGCGCAAATTGTATTACATGGAGATACCTATGACGATGCTTATGAACACGCGTTAACCTTGGCAGAGCAAGAGGGAAAAAGCTTTATACATCCGTACGATGATCCAGAAGTTATTTCGGGGCAAGGGACAATTGCCGTCGAAATATTAAAGCAATGCCAAGGCAGTCCGCATGCAGTCTTTATCCCTGTGGGGGGTGGTGGATTGATCGCAGGAATGGCTACATACATTAAGCATGTTTCACCCTCAACAAAGATTATCGGAGTCGAACCCGAAGATGCTCCTACTTTAGCAGCTGCATTACAAAGTAATAAGCGTGTTTTGCTAGAGGAAGTAGGTATATTTGCAGACGGTGTTGCTGTTCGTAAAATCGGCAAAGAAACATTTAGATTAGCACGGCATTTTGTTGATGAAGTTGTTTTAGTCTCTATTGATGAAATTTGTGCAGCTGTTAAAGATATATTTAATGATACTAGAACTTTAGAAGAGCCAGCTGGGGCGCTTTCAGTTGCTGGTATGAAAAAATATATAGGGGAATATGGAATCACTGGAAAAGTAATTATTGGAATCAATAGCGGAGCCAATGTTAATTTTGATCGATTAAGACATGTAGCAGAACGTGCAGAACTTGGTGAAGGGCACGAGACTCTTTTTGGGGTAACTATTCCTGAAAGACCTGGTAGTTTCAGAGAATTTTGTGAAAGTATTGGTAAGCGAGATATTAGCGAATTCAATTATCGATACCAAGATGAGAAAAATGCCAACGTATTTGTGGGAATTAAGTTTGAAGATGCTGTAAACGAAAAGTCAGAATTAACCAAAGAACTGGAAGCGAAGGGTTATCAGCTTATCGATCTTAGTGACAATGAAATGGCAAAATTACATTTGAGACATATGGTTGGTGGCCATTCCTCTGAAGATCTAAATGAAGTTTTATATCGTTTCGAATTTCCTGAAAGACCTGGCGCATTACTACGTTTTTTAAATAAAATAGGAGAAGCATGGAATATAAGCTTATTTCATTACCGTAACCATGGCTCGGCTTATGGAAGAGTGCTTGTGGGAATTCAAGTACCAGAAGAAGACAGTGCTAAATTTGATTCTTTTTTAAAATCCCTAGGCTATTCATATCATCAAGAAACCCAAAATAAGGCATACAGACTTTTTTTAAACAATACTGTTAAATAAAAATATAGCAGGATTTCAAAAAAAAAGGCCCTTCAGTAGGGCCTTTTTAATGTGAAGATTAACTCTATCTTCTCCTTCTTTTCTTAGCAGGACGTCTTTTCTTCGCTGCTTTCCTTCTTTTCTTAGCAGGACGTCTTTTCTTCGCTACTTTCCTTCTTTTCTTAGCGGGACGTCTTTTCTTCGCTACTTTCCTTCTTTTCTTAGCAGCAGGGCGTTTCTTCTTCGCTGCTTTTCTCTTAGTCTTTCTTCGTCTGACGGCCATAAAGTTTTCTCCAAAAATGGTAAATGGTAAATGGTATTAACGAACGACAAAAAGTATAGAAACATGCAAATAAATTACAAGTTATTTTTTTAAAAATAACTAGACATTCATTATCATTTGTGATTGTTTTTTTTGAAATGTTAATGTAAAACAAAATATGTTATTTCATTTTACATCAGGACTTTGATGATAAAGATTTGGGCATTCTCCAATCTACCGTAGACATTCTCACCTTGAACCTTGTTTCTTTAGGTGGGTTCAATGATGAATGTTTTAGGTTTACTGTCATGCAGTTGTACACACAACACTCATAACTTTGATCCCTCGGTGAATTTTAGGTTCTAAAAATATTGAATATATACAAATATTTCAGAGAATATGCCCAAAATTCTACATATTAAGCTGTTTGTTGCTATTTATAGCCTCGGTTACTCGCTTTTTTAGAGAACGAATCTTTTCAGTTACTTGCTCTTCGGTTTGCTCATTATTCTGGCAGGTTAAAAATTCGTTTGCTAAATTTAAAGCTGTTATTACAGCTATCCTATCTAGCCCAACAACTTTTCCACTTTTTTGAAGTTTTTTCATGCGTTTATTGAGTAAAGTAGCCGCCTCCTGAAGTGTTGCCTCTTCACCGGAAGGGCATGCGATTTGATACTCTTTGTCGAGTATCTTTATATTTATGGCGTTGTTTTCTTTACTCATGCGTGTGATAGAGATTTGAGGCGAGTAATTATTGCTTCGACTCTGGATCTTACAATCTCATTTTTTTCCATTAATTTCGCTCGCTCTGCTGTATGTGATTCTTGCACATCTCTCAGTAGGCGATTTTCTTCTTTTAGTTCTATACATAGCTCCAGGAGTTCTTCTACCTGAGATTCTAGAATTTTAAACTCTTCATTAAGAGCTGTTTTTTTTACTCTTTTTGCCATTACTTTATATTAGGCTTCACTGGCTATCTGGTCAATATTTTCAAAGCATTTATTTTTACCCCATATATTTTGTTAAATCGTATAATATATTGTTATATATAGTGTTTTTTCTATGTATAAGAACTCATTCAAATAACTTTTCTAAAAATAACCTAAAATAGCCATATGATAGAAAAATATTACGGGCAAAGACGCAAAAAATTTATGCGTTTGATGGGAAATGATTCAATTGCAATCATACCTACAGCAAATCTTTTCCAAAGTAGAAATATTGAGCACCCTTTTAGGCCCGATAGTGATTTTATGTATCTAACGGGTTTTTCTGAGCCCGAGGCAATCGCAGTATTAATTCCAGGCAGAAAGGAAGGCCAATATATTTTATTCAACAGAGAAAGTGATCCTATATTAACGAAATGGGAGGGCGCGCAAACTGGGCAAGCGGGCGCAGTAAATGAGTATCTTGCTGATGAAGCATACCCAATTGAGAAAATTGAAGATAAGCTGCCTGAATTAATAGGTAACCATAAAAAAATTTTTTATTCGATGGAAAAAAATATGTTCTTAGATGCAAAAATCATGCATTTTGTTGATAACCTGAGGCAAAAATTACACTTAGGAAAACAGAAGCAATATGCATTTTTATCCCCAGATCCATTGTTGCACGAGTTGAGACTATTTAAGTCAATGGCAGAAATAGGCATTATGAAAAAAGCCATAGCAACCTCGGTTGCCGCACATAAAAGAGCAATGCATGCATGTATGCCAGGAAAATATGAATATGAAATCGAGGCAGAAATATTATCTGAGTTTAGAAGCCAGAATATGTGGCCAGCGTATCCTTGTATTGTCGGGGGTGGGAACAATAGTTGTACTCTTCACTACACAAAAAATAATAGCCAACTGAAAGATGGAGATTTATTGTTAGTCGATGCAGGGGCTCAATACTGCGGCTATACAAGCGATATCACAAGAACTTATCCTGTGAATGGTCAGTTTTCAAAAGAACAAAGAGAAATATACGAAATTGTTGAGACTGCGCAAACCGAAGCAATCAAAAAAGTTTTACCGGGTAATTTTTGGAACGATCCGCATGACGCTGCAGTAAAAATTCTTACAAAGGGTCTAGTTAAAATAGGCCTGCTCAATGGTAATATCAATAATTTAATAAAGAACGAAGAATATAAGAAGTTTTATATGCATAGAACAGGTCATTGGCTTGGGATGGATGTTCATGATGTAGGCACATACAAAGTAAATAATAAATGGCGCATGTTTGAACCTGGAATGGTGCTCACTATTGAACCAGGGGTATATATAGATTCTGATATGCAGGGAGTAAAGAAAAAATGGAAAAATATTGGAATTAGAATAGAAGATGATATTTTAGTAACAAAGACAGGAAACAAAGTTTTAACTGCTGATTTGCCAACAGACGCTATTAGCATTGAGTCATTAGTTTCCAGTTTATGATTAGCAAATTATGAAAAATACAGACTACGATATTGTAATTGCCGGGGCAGGTTTAGCGGGGGCAAGCTTAGCGTGCCTTCTGAGGGGTAGTTTGTATCGAACACTTGTTATAGACAGCAAACCGCTTGAGATTTTTTCAGAAGGACCAAATGATTCTCGTGGTATAGCATTATCTAGCAGCTCAAAAAAAATACTCCAAACATCAAATATTTGGGCTTGTCTCGAATCAGTTGCTTCACCAATTAAACATATACATGTATCACAAAAGGATTCATTTGGAATTACACGAATTCATGCGAAGGATGAAAAAATAGAGGCGCTTGGGTATGTTTTGCCTTTATCTGACTTGACTCAAGGATTCCATGGGCTTCTGAAACATGATGATTCCATTCAAACGAAGTTTTCCTGCGATATATTAGATTTGCAAAACATGCAAGATAAAGTTGATTTACAGTTGTCTGAGAACGGAAAAAAAACTCAAGTCAGTACAAAATTACTGATTGCGTCTGACGGTATTAATTCGAAAATAAGAGAAAAATTATTGATTGGAGCAAATACTAAGAATTATGGTCAAAGCGCAATAGTTGCAAATATAGAAACAAGTGAAATGCCCAGCTCTTGGGCTTATGAGAGATTTACAAAATCAGGCCCTTTAGCATTATTACCAAACAAGGGTAATGAATGGATTTTAGTGTGGACTCTTCCATTTGAGAAAGCAAATGATGTATTTCATCTTGATGATGAAGTTTTTCTTAAATTATTGCAGGGAGAATTTGGTGGTCGTTGTGGAGCATTTCTCAATGTAGGCAGTAGGCAGAAGTTTCCTTTAATATTTAATAGAGCACAAAAAATGCATTATAAAAGGACTGTTCTTCTGGGTAATGCTGCACATAGTTTCCATCCAGTGGCAGGGCAGGGTTTTAATCTTACTTTGCGTGATTCAGCTGTTTTGGCCGAACTACTAGACGCAGGCCAAGAAGTAATCGACCCAGGGAATATAAATGTTCTCCAGCAATACTCCCAATGGAGAGAAAAAGATTCAAGAAAAGTAGCTAGATTTACTGATTTTCTAGGCACTATTTTTACATACCAAGTTCCACCATTACCAGTGCTTAGGTCATGTGCTTTGTTTGGTATGGATTTATTTCCAAAATTTCGCAAGAAAATTGTCCGAACAGGCATGGGGGTTGAAGACAGATTACCCAGACTTGCCTGTGGAATCCCACTTAGTTATCAGCTATGAGATATGACGTATTAATTGTCGGAGGGGGCGTGGTGGGCTCTGCGTTAGCATTAAGCTTAATAAGACAGGGCATGCATGTTGGTCTTGTTGAGACAAATCCTTCTACAGAATTAGACCTTGCTGATTTTGATAGTAAGGTTTATGCAATTAATCCGGCTTCGGAACATATATTTAGAAACCTGGGTATATGGGATTCTATTATAAGTAACAGAATTTCAAAGTTTATAAAGATGGTTATTTGGGATGACAATTACACAAACGCGCTGCATTTTGATGCAGTAAATGTAGCCTCACATAGGCTTGGATATATTGTAGAGCATAAAGTTTTATTGGCATCACTACATAATAAATTGTTTTCTTACCAAGGTTTTGATTTTATTTCTCCCGATTCTTTGAAAAGTTTTGACATGAATGAAGATGAGGTGGTTGTTTATCTTGAATCTGGAAAGAAAATTTCATCTGAATTGCTTGTAGGCGCTGACGGCTCTCATTCTAAAACTAGAGATCTTGCAGGCATATTATTTGAGAAACATGATTATGGGCAAAAGGCAATTGTTGCTAATATCAAGCTTGAAAAGTTACAGATAGGAACAGCATGGCAAAGATTTACATCTTCAGGCATTCTTGCTCTTCTACCTTTAGATGATGAGCATTGTTCAATTGTTCTTTCTACTAAAATTGCAGACCGCTTACTTTCTTTAAGCGATCGGGAATTTTGCCAATATTTACAAGATATGCTCCAGAACCAACTACATATTCATAGTTTAATCAGCAACAGGGTTACGTTCCCTCTCTATGGCGCTAGCGCAAAGAACTATATAAAAGATAAGGTTGTTTTAGTTGGTGATGCGGCGCACATAATTCATCCCTTAGCTGGGCAAGGAGTGAATCTTGGATTAATGGATATCGCTGTATTTTCTGAAATTATAGATAGCAGGAAAAACGGTTATTTGCACAACCGTTATCTTAGGGCTTATGAGAGGGCACGAAAAGGTGAAAATCTCATGAGCAAGCTTACAATGGAGGGGTTCCAGTGGATGTTTTTAAATGAGAATTCTTTTTTAAAGACTTTTAGAAATGCTGGGTTTGCTTGGGTTAATAATCAAGATTTTTTGAAGAAAAGAATAATAAAACATGCTTCAGGGTTAAGCGGCATACGTCCAAAAATAGCGTCTAGTTTTTAGTCGTTCATATAAAAGGCTTGAGTTCCTCGAATTTTGTAAGAGACAATTGCATTCCTCCCTTCTTCTGAGTGTAGCCATTTAATAAATGCCTCTGCCTGCTTAATATTTATATGAGGGTGTTTTTCAGGATTGACTGCAATTGCTGTATATATGTTTTTAAGCATTTCATCGTTGCCAGAAAAAACTTCGAGACCTGATTTGTTATTAAAATTCAACCATGTTGCGCTATCCGATATAGTATAGCCAAGCAAAGCAGTAGTTATATTTAAGGTCTGGCCCATACCAAGCCCTGTTTCTTTGTACCATTTATTTCTTTTTGGATCGGGAGTGTGATTAATTCTTTCCCACAACTCTAGTTCTCGCTTATGCGTGCCGCTATTGTCACCTCGGCTGATAAAATTGCATTTGCACCCCTTTATTTTCTTAAGGATTGTAAAAATACTATCATTAGTTTTTATATTTGCTGGGTTGCTTAATGGCCCAACAACTACAAACTTATTGTACATGAGAGTATGACGTTTCAGCCCATGGTGATGTTTTACAAAATTTATTTCAGATTCTTTATGATGGACAATTACCATATCAGCATCTCCGCGCTTAGCAATTTCAAGCGCTTGCCCTGTTCCTACAGAAATGATTCTTACATCTAGTGAAGAGTTTTTATTATATATGGGTACGATGTAATCATAAAAACCAGAGTCATTTGTCGATGTTGTTGATGAAATTGTTAATATGTTTGGCTTTTTATCTGCAAATGAGAAAGGAGCAGCGCAAAAGGCAATGAGAAAGATTATCTTTATGGTTTTAGAATATTTACGTTGCATTATATGGCGAGATAAATTAAGCATTAGCGAGTTTGTATAAACGATTTTGTAAGATCAGACGCTGATGACTCGAAAAACTGTTTACTTTCTGTTTTTTCAATTAATTTTCCATCATATAAAAAAACTACTTCCTGAGAAAGCTTTCTTACTTGTCTTAAGTCATGACTGGCAAACATTACAAAAGTATCTTTTTCATGCATATTGATGATTAGATCCTCTATCTCATAGACTGAGGGAGGGTCTAAATTTAGTGTAGGTTCATCTAAAAAAAGGATATTTGGATTTAATACCCATGCTCTTGCAATAGATAGTTTCTGTTTTTCTCCGCCAGACAATCTATGTGCTTGTTGATTTTGCAGTTCTGTAATATTACATAAATCAAGCACTTCATTTGTTTTATTTAATATTTCTGATTTTGCATAATTTCTGATTTTAAGCACATATTCTATATTTTCTTTTACACTTCTTTTTAATAGCAGTGGATTTTGAAAAATCATAGCCTGCATTTTTTTAATCTCATTGATGGAGTAAGCACCCCAGCTTATGCTCCCAGAGTTTAACTCATATATGCCATGCAACACTTTTAGCAGCGAAGTTTTTCCTGCACCATTAGGGCCAACAATTGATAAAATACTATTTTTCTGTACATTGAAACTGACTTCTTTCAGCAACTTTTTTTTATTCATTACTAAAGATGCTTTTCTAACTAAAAGTGGTAAAAAATTTTTCTGGGATTCTATATTATCTTCTTTTTTACTTATATTTTTCATACATCTATTCCTGCTCTGAAATTGACTCTATTTTTTGCATTGTAAAATTAATCAAAAAAGCAATGAGAATTAAAATAATACCCAAAGAGAGTGCTAAAATTAAATTACCTTTACCTGTTTCATGAGCAATCGTTGTTGTCATTACTCTAGTTGCATGATTTATATTTCCGCCGACTATCATGACCGCCCCAACCTCTGCATTAGCGCGCCCATAACCCGCTAAAATTATTGTTGTAATAGTTAGTCGCGATTCCCATACAAGAGTTTTCATAATTTGAAATTTTTCAGCACCCAATGAGCGCAATTGTTCGTTGTATTCTTTATTTATTTCAAAAATTGTCTGTCTTGTTAGAGCAATGATGATTGGGAGAATTAATAATGTTTGCGCAATTACCATAGCTGTTGGCGTGTACAGCAACCCTAGTATTCCAAGTGGCCCTGACCGCGATAATAAAAGATAGACAAAAAGCCCTAAAACAACTGGAGGAAAGCCCATAAAAGTGTTTATCAGTAGCGTGAGAATGTTGCGTCCTGGGAAATCGTAAAGCGCTATAGCTGAACCTAAAATTATCCCTGCGACTGAAGCAAATAATGTCGCACTCAAAGTAATTTTCAACGACAAAGAAATAATTTCTATAAGATCTCTGTCTAAATTAACAATTAGATTGACTGCGCTTACAATGGCGTCGGATAAGAAAGACAATGTTTTTTCTAGAAGAAGTTTGCTTTTTTCTTGTAATTATAGGAGTCTATAGTATATATCATTTGTATCATAAGAATTATACATATATAAAGGAGCGCCCTAATGGCCAAGATTACTCTTCAAGGCAATGAGATTAATACCAGTGGTAATTTGCCGAATATTGGTGACACTGCCCCAGACTTTTCGCTTGTCAATGCAGACTTAGAAGATATGCAGCTTGCAAGTTACTCTGGAAAAAAGAAATTGCTTAGTATTGTTCCAAGTCTAGATACTCCAGTTTGTGCTGAATCTACTAAGAAATTTAGCACCCATGCAAAAAAGTTTCCAAATCTTGCAATATTAGTTATATCTGCAGACCTGCCTTTTGCCATGTCACGTTTTTGCAAGGAGCAAAGCATTGATAACGTGGAGACTTTATCAACAATGCGCGGTCAGCAGTTTGCTGCTGATTATGGAGTTCTGATTAAGGACGGACCTTTAGCTGGATTGACTGCTAGAGCTGTGCTGGTCCTCGATGAAAATAACCAAGTGATCCACGCGGAACTTGTTTCAGAAATTGCTGATGAACCTGATTATGATCAAGCCTTTGGTGTGCTTTCATAACTATCTGATTTTATTTTTCTTCTGATAAATTCCATTGATTGCGTAGCTAGTTTTTTTCTGTCCGCGTTTTTTGTATTTAACATAGGGCCAATGTTTAACTGAGCTTTAATATTCGGTAAACCTAGTATCTTTATAAGACTCGATATTAAATTATCATCATCAACAAAAGGTATGTGGGGGTTAACACCACCCAGGTAGGGGTAATGGATTGCTATTGGCAATATCGGTATTTCAGTATTGATGGCAGCAGCAAATATTCTTGGGTGGAAGTTTTTTATATCCTCGCCACGTGTTGTAGTACCTTCAGGGAATACAACAACGTTGCGTTTATCTTTAAGTGCTTGTGTAACTTTTTCTATCGCTTCCTCTATTCCTTTTTTCCCACCTCTGCGTAAAAATATTGTGCCAGATTTTTTTGCAAGAATACCAAATACTGGCCATTCCATAACCTCTGCTTTTGATAAAAACGTTGCCTGTAAGCGGCTTGATAAAATAATAATATCAAGCCAAGAGATATGATTGCATACAATTAGGCATGGTTGGTCAGGAAGGCGCCCATTAATATCAATACGTGAATTTAGTATTTTTGCAGTTTTATTCATCCATTTTTGGATCTCATGTTGCTCTTTCACTGTAGGGGC
Source organism: Pseudomonadota bacterium (assembly GCA_036687665.1). GTDB lineage: Bacteria > Pseudomonadota > Gammaproteobacteria > Poriferisulfidales > JAYYZZ01 > JAYYZZ01. The sequence goes on from JAYYZZ010000003.1 coordinate 26,687, forward strand.
ACGTTGCTCTAGGCCTCTAATCTTGATTGTGAGGAGTATGAGGCAATCTAAAATATGTGCTATTAATATTAAAATACGCCTGAATGCGCGAAGATACTTCATAATTTTTTGATGAAAATATTTTTATCTAATATAGGTTCCTGGCATGTCATGCCTTTGCAAAAATATGCTGTCGTCTGTTTGCCTCCTTTTTTTAGTCCAATAATTTCCGGGAGATCTTTTTCTTCATTAGGTATGGCAAAAACAAGTCTAGAATGATTATGTTTTTTAAGTGCGCACTGATGCCAGTCGTTCAAACTATCACCCTCACCTCTTATGATGATAATTTCTGGTTTCGATAGCATTTCGTCATATGCTGTCAAGAGAGTTGTATGAGCAGCCGGTGATTGATTCATTGATTTTGCAGCATATTTGATTGCTTTAAAACTTGCATCTATTAACATATTGTCACACATAAGATGTCCAAGTCTTGACAATGCTAAACAAGAGATACCATAGCCAGAAGGGGTAGCTTCATCTGAGAGGATTTTAGGTCTTTGTATCAAGGTCTCATGATCATTAGAAGTGAAATAAAAGCCATGTTTTTCCTTATCTTCAAATTTATCTAATATCTTTTCCGCAAGTTTTTCAGCAAAAATAAGTTTTTTTGTGTCCCACTTAACTTGCAGTAAAGATAAAATTGCGTGAATTAAAAAAGCATAATCATCTAAATATCCATTTAAATGTGCTCTCCCATCTTTGTAAGTCGCAAATAGACGGTCGTTGTCCCACATCTTATTTTCAATAAATTCAAGTGCTATAGTGGCTGATTCTATACACTCATTCTTATTCAAAAAGCATGCAGCATCCGCCATACCTTTTATCATTAAGGCATTCCAGCTTGTCAGAATTTTTTCATCCCTGTGCGGGTATTTTCGATCTTGCCTATGCTCATAAAGTTTTAAGATTTCTTTTTCTTTGTCTGCCCAGTTTTTATGATCAAATGTTTCTTTTATGTTTAAGTGCCATTTGCCTTCAAAGTTTGCAGGATCATCTAATCCATATATTTTTGCAAAAATAGAGTAGTTATCTTTGCCAAGTATTTTTTTTACTTCTTCCTTTTCCCACACATAATATTTACCTTCCTCGCCATCAGAATCAGCATCTAATGAAGAAAAGTATCCCCCCTCCGCAGACTGCATTTCAGTTATTACCCAGTGAACTAGCTCAGAGGCAGCTTCATTTGCACCCCCAACATTTTTTGCCTGACTATATGTGCTCAAAAGTAAACCATTGTCATAAAGCATTTTTTCAAAATGTGGTATTTCCCAGAATTCGTCGACCGAATAACGGAAAAAACCGCCACCAACATGATCTCTGATCCCTCCTTTTTGCATTTTTTCTAACGTATTATTTATCATTGCTGTTACATCTTCATACTTTTCTTTATTATTTTTTTGTAAGCAGCATGCCAGAAAATCTATGTTTGAGGGGTGAGGGAACTTTGGCGCTAAACCAAAACCCCCGTTGTTTTTATCGTATATCTCTGTCAAGCTTTTCACTGCTCTTTCAAAAATATTTTTATTTAAGGCAACTTCATTTTTTGGTGCGTCAAAGATATCCCTAAGAGCATGTTGCATTGATGTATTTTGAGTTTGTAGCTCGTCTCTATTGTGTTGATAGTAATCAAAGACTTTCAAAAGTATACTTTTGAATGAAGGCAGTCCATGTTTATCATCTTTTGGGAAGTATGTTCCACCAAAAAATGGCATTTGATCTTGTGGTGTAAGGAACATAGTTAATGGCCAACCTCCAGTGCGCTGGGTTAGTAGATATTGTGCAGTTTGATAAATCTTGTCAAGGTCAGGTCTTTCTTCTCTATCTATTTTGATGTTTATGTAAAATTTATTCATCAGCTCAGCAGTCGCGATATCCTCAAAAGACTCATGAGCCATAACATGGCACCAGTGACAGGCCGAATAACCGATTGAAAGCAATATTGGTTTGTCACTCAATTTTGCTTCCTGTAGCGCTTCTTCACACCAAGGAAACCAATCAACCGGATTATCAGAGTGTTGCTGTAAATATGGGCTAGTTTCTTGAGATAGACGATTTTCCTTTTTTTTATCCATTGAAATTCCTATATTTCATGCTGACTATAGCCAAAATGTGTGCAAATGTCTTTCATAGGGTGCTTCTCTGTTATTATAAATTATAGAATATATTAATTACTATGATACATACTTTAGATCCTGTCGCGTTTGTACTAAATCTTGGTTTTATAAATCTTGGTTTTGTAAATATACATTGGTATGGGCTGATGTATTTATTCGCCTTCTTGTCTTTTTGGGGCTTGGCGCTTATACGTGTTGGGAAAAATGAAATAATAGAAAATTCAGACCAAGTAGGAGATATATTATTTTATGGAATCATTGGTATCATCATAGGCGGCAGGCTGGGATATACATTATTTTATAATTTTTCTTATACGCTTAGTGATCCCATAAGCATTTTTAGGTTGTGGCAAGGAGGAATGAGTTTCCATGGAGGGGGAATTGGTGTTTTAATTGCTTTATGGTTGTATTCTTTAAAATATAAGAAAAATTATTTAGCTTTATTAGATTTTGTTGCTCCCCTTGTGCCGATTGGCCTAGGGGCAGGAAGAATAGGAAATTTTATTAACGGAGAACTGTGGGGCAAAGCTACTGATCTGCCTTGGGGCGTAGTTTTCCAAAATGCAGGAGAAATACCTCGGCACCCAACCCAAATTTATGAATGTTTATTAGAAGGCTTTGTGTTGTTTGTTATTCTATGGCTATTTTCAATGCAAAGACGTCCTGTCGGTAGCGTTATTGCTTTATTCCTCATCTGCTATGGAGCGTTTAGGTTCATTATTGAATTTTTGCGAGTACCAGACCCACAATTGAGTTATATAGCTTTGGAATGGTTAACAATGGGGCAGTTGCTTAGCGTACCTATGGTTGTTTTAGGTTTTTTTGTGTATATAAGGGCTTTTAAAAAGTAAATTTTTGAACAATGAAACAATATCTCAAGCTATTAGATCATGTAATCCAGCATGGAGAAAAAAAACAAGATAGAACAGGCACTGGCACTCTGTCTGTTTTTGGATATCAAAACCGCTATGATTTATCTAAAGGATTTCCACTGGTAACAACAAAAAAGATACATTTACGATCAGTTATTTATGAGCTGTTGTGGTTTTTAAGAGGGGAAACGAATATTGATTATCTGAAAAAAAATGGAGTAACTATTTGGGATGAATGGGCAGACCAGGCTGGCGATTTAGGGCCTGTATATGGTTCCCAATGGAGGTCTTGGGGGCACCACGAGGGCGGCGGCATTGATCAAATTGAAGAACTTGTGCGTGCATTAAAATCAACTCCCGATTCAAGACGTTTAATTGTGTCTGCCTGGAATGTTAATGATATTAGCACTATGGCATTACCTCCTTGCCATACACTTTTTCAGTTTTATGTTTCTAATAAGCGTTTATCTTGCCAACTATATCAACGAAGCGCAGATATCTTTCTGGGTGTGCCTTTTAATATCGCATCTTATGCATTGTTAACTATGATGCTTGCACAAGTTGCGGATTATGAGCTTGGAGATTTTGTTCACACCTTCGGAGATGCGCACCTTTATTTGAATCATCTAGAACAGGCGAAATTACAGTTAACACGCACACCACGATCAATTCCAAAAATGAAACTTAATCCTGAAGTTAAGGACATTTTTAATTTTCAATACCAAGATTTTTCTCTAATTAATTATGAACCCCATGCGCATATAAATGCCCCTGTGGCCATATAAGATGCTTTCTATAATAGTTGCAATGTCACAGAACCGAGTGATTGGAAGAAAAAACATAATACCGTGGCATCTTCCAGATGATTTAAGGAATTTCAAAAAGATAACCATGGGAAGTCCAATTATTATGGGCAGAAAGACTTTTGAATCTTTAAGTAAGGCGTTACCTGGACGTCAAAATATAGTAATTACTCACCAAAGCGATCTTTTTTACCCTAACTGCCAGTTAGCACATTCCGTAAAGGAGGCTTTAAGTTTAGCATCGAGAGCAAAAGAAATTTTTATTATTGGGGGGGAAAGTATTTACCAAGAAACCATACAGCTTACTGAAAAAATATACTTAACTGCTGTTGATGCAAATGTCGAAGGAGATACTTTTTTTCCAGAAATTAATTCACCTGATTGGGAAAAGAGTTTTATTTCATTCCATCAGGCTGACGAAGAACATGCCTTTTCTTTTTCAAATTATGAGTATAAGCGTAAGAAATAATTAAACTATTGATTACATTTTACAGATATTGGTTGAATTTTTATTGATCCCAATTTAACAGCTGTTAACTTCTCACCCCAAATACAACCTGTATCAATACTGCAGACATTATTTTTGTTTTGGTAACCAAGAGATGCCCAGTGCCCACATACGATGCGAATTTTCTTAGTTTTCCTGTTTGGTATATCGAACCAAGGATATAAATTAGAATTTTGTGTTCCAGGAGAGCGTTTTTCTGATAAATCCATTATGCCGTCTTTATCACAGTATCTTATTCGGGTGAAAGCATTCATTGCTACGCGTAACTGTTCATCTTCTGGCATGTTCTTTGACCATTTTGTTGCCTTGGTATTTTTATTAAATATCAGGTCCAGGAAAGCACTTATATTTTTTCCTCTTAAGTGGCCTTCTATTTTTTTTGCTAAAGATTCTGATAACTCAAGATCCCATTGCGGAAGTAATCCTGCATGCACAAGCAGAGAATTTATTTTTTTGTTATACACAAGAATCTTTTGTTTAGTGAGCCATTTAATTATTTCAGGGCAATCTTGAGCTTTAAGTAATTTTTTAAGACTTGCATCTGGCTCCTTTACTTCATGGTAGGCAGCTAACAAGCTAATATCGTGGTTTCCAAGCACAGCAGTAACAGAGGATTGAAGACCAATTATATATCTCAATGTTTCTAGTGAGTGTGGTCCACGGGTTGCCATATCACCAACTAGCCATAAATGGTCTTTTTTCTGATCAAAATTTATTTTTCTTAAAAGAGCTTTAAATTCTTTTAAACAGCCTTGAATGTCACCAATGGCATAAAGGCTCATAAGATTTTAATGAAGCATTTTAGGTACTGATAGAGAAAATGGCAGTATTTCTGCATCAAAATGACTTCCATCATCAGATAGCATTTGATAACTACCCTGCATGCTTCCGACAGGTGTTTCAATCACAGTTCCACTGGTGTACTGAAAAAATTCTCCTGGTTGTAAGTATGGTTGCTGACCAATAACACCTTCCCCTTTGACTTCTTGGACCTTGCCATTAGAGTCAGTAATTATCCAATGCCGAGTTAAAAGTTTGGCAGGTTTCGCCCCCTCATTTGTGATTTTTATAGTATAAGCAAAAACGTAACGGTCTTCTTCAGGCTCAGACTGAGCTTCAACAAAAACTGTTTGCACATTTACAACTATATTATGATTTTCAAGATTTTCCATTAGTACTTCATAAAAATATCACAAGTTTGTATATTATAAAATTTTTCATTTTTTAGAAAGGTATTTATAAATTTTTATAAATTCATTAAGACTTAAGTTTTCTGGGCGATTATCAGGGTTAATTTTTAGTTCTATAAAATCTTTATGATCAATATATTCATGTAGAGTATTTTTAACCATTTTACGCCTGTGATTGAATGCTGTTCGTATCATATCTGAGAATTTTAGAATATCATCTGCACGTAAAAGCTGCTTCTCTCTTGGTATAATTTTAATGAAAGAGGATGTTACTTTCGGCTTTGGGTAAAAACTTTCTGGTTTAATATCAAATAAAAGATCAGATGTGAAAAATAATTTTGTCATTAAAGTCAAACGCCCATATTGCTTTGTGCTTTTTTTTGCAATAATTCTATTAACTACTTCTTTTTGTAACATCAAATGCATATCATGTATTGATTCTCTGTACCTAGATAAATAAAAAATTACAGGCGTGCTAATATTATAAGGGAGATTGCCAACTATTCTGAGTTTTTTTGCACTAGTATTTTCAATATCATAATTTAAAATATCACCAGAAGTTATTTTTATATTTTTTTCTTGAGCAAACTTTTTTTTCAAATTTTCTGCAAGGTTCTGATCTTTTTCGATAGCATAAAAAGTTTTACATTGAGGCGCTAAAACCTCAGTGATTGCCCCTAACCCAGGCCCAATTTCAAACAATATATCTTTGTCTTGTGGGGATATGCATGTTGCTATTTTTTGTATTACATCATTGTCTTTCAGGAAATGCTGCCCAAGATTTTTTCTAGGGTTATGAGACAGTTTCATATACTTTTTCAGCACCAAAATAAATCTCTTCTATGGTCAAAGCGGCAACACCATGCCCAGGATATTTTGGATCTAGCCATTCCCTTATATTTTGAAAAATCTCTCCATCAGTATGGTATTCGAGGTTTCCTTTTACCTGATAAGCACGCCTATCGGATGCTAAAAATAATAGTGCTCCGTAGGGGTTAGTTTTGATATTAGCTAGTGTTTTATTTAGAGAGTTGTTTGCTATCAGTATTTTTCTCTTATTTAATCTATGCAAACATAAAACCCAGACTGAATTAGGTATACCATTTGCATCTATTGTTGTAAGTACTGCATTGGGTTCCCTTTCATCCCATGCAATATCGAATTCTTTTGGAATATCTTTCATTTTCTCTATATTTTTTTATGTAAATCAATAGCAGTTTTTGTGGCGACTTCTAAGCTGCTGCTAGAAGCCTTACCTGATCCAGCTAAATTTAAAGCTGTGCCATGATCAACGGATGTCCTTATAAAGGGTAAGCCTAATGTTATATTTACAGTATTTCCGAAGCCAACACTCTTTAAGACTGGCAACCCCTGGTCATGGTACATTGCGATAATAGCATGACACTCTTTTAAGCTTTGTTTTGTGAAAGCAGTATCAGCAGAGATAGGGCCCCTAAGATTCAAGTTTTCTTCTTTTAAAGCTTCTATGGCTGGGAGTATTTGGGTTAATTCTTCTTTTCCAAGATACCCTTCTTCTCCTGCGTGTGGGTTTAATCCACAAATATATATCATAGGATTTTTTATATGAAATTTTTGTTTTAGTTCAGCATCTACAATTTTTATTGTTTTTTGAATATTCTCTTTAGTTATATGAGAGCTTACATCAGACAAAGGAATGTGGGTTGTAACCAAAGCTACTTTCATCTTGTCGTTTGCAAGCATCATAACAGCTGAGGATTGTGCAAGATGCCCTATGAATTCAGTATGGCCTAAAAAATCATAGCCAGATTCTTTTAAGATGCTCTTTTGCACAGGACCAGTTACTAATGCATCAAATTGTCCTTCCATGCAACCCAAAACAGCAGTTTCTAAACTTTTTATTACATAACTTGAGTTTTTTTTATTAAGAATTCCAGATTCAACTTTTGATTTTAGATTTATTGGTAGTACTTCAATTGTTCCTGGACTATGTTCTTTAAAAACTTCGTGATCATGCTCTTTTATTATTATAGGTATATCTATTTGTTTTGCTCTATCTTCAAGCAGGGCATAATCTGATATTACAATCACTTGTGCAGGGATGTTTTTTTGCAAAAGTTTAATTGTTATATCTATTCCAATACCTGCAGGTTCTCCAGGGGTGATAACAATTTTTGTTTTTTTTCTCACTCTATGGCATGTTAAATCAGTAATATTATCTAGTAGCTACCCCGAAGGATTATCTTGCAAAAATAAATATTCTACATAACTTTCATTTCGCAAACGTCGTAACCATGATTCAATCTCTTGTTGTGCTTTTTGCGATTTAAGGTAATTTTCTGCACGTAATCGCAAGCTTTCTTCTGTGTTGTCTCGTTCACGTCTATCTAAAACTTGCACAATATGAAATCCATATTGAGAACGGAAGGGTGCGCTTATTTCGCCGAATTCTAAACGATTCATCTCATTTTCAAAAATAGGAATTAACTGGCCTGGGCTGCGCCATCCTAAATCACCACCTTCTGCAGCGGAGCCTTTATCATCTGAAGTTGCTTTAGCTAAGTCAGAAAATTTTTCTCCGCCTTCTATGCGTTGTTTTATTGTTTCAAGTCTTGTCATTGCTTCATTGTCATCTATTAAAGCATTTGGTTGTATCAGTATATGTCTTGCGTGTGTTTGTTTTACAATAGAATTTAGGCCCCCCTGTATTTCTGCAAGCTTTATTATATGAAAGCCGCTTGGGTTTTTAATAATGGGACTCACTTCTCCTACTGCCATGTTTTGCACTGGATTTACAAAAATTGACGGCATTTCCCTTAGAGATCTCCACCCAATATCTCCTCCTTCTAAAGCAGTTTGTCCGTCAGAATGAGTTACTGCAAGTTCACTGAAATCTACACCTTCTTTAATTTTTTTCATGATCCCCTTTGCTTCTTCACTTGCTTTTTGTATTTCGTGAGGTTTTGCAGCCTCATTCAAAGCAATTAGTATATGGAGCAGGTGGTATTTTTCTTCTTGAGTCAACAATTCTGATTTATGCTTAATAAAGTCATCAATCTCTTGTGCCGTAATATTTATATTGCTGATGATTGCACGGTTTTTTAATTGTTCTATTGCCATTTCATTTCGTATTTTTTCACGAAATTGCGCATAAATTATTCCTTTATTAAAAAGCATTTCTCTGAATCCATCTAAGTCAAGCCTATTCCCAGCAGCTATATTTCTCATAGAATTATTCAACGCAAAATCATCAATTCTTATTCCTCTTTTCTTCGCTTCTATTAATTGCAGGCGATCGACAACCAAGCGTTCTAATATTTGTTTCTGCAAAATTTCTTCTGGCGGTAGATTTTCTTTAGGTATTGTCATGGATTGCATAGTCACATTGTAATGCTCTAAGAATTCTCTTTCCGTGATAATTTCATCTTCAATAATCACTATAGTCCTATCCAACATTTCTTCAGAAAATGCTATGCTTGTTGCTGTTGAAATAAAAAAAATAATTGAGCTAAAAATAGTCTTGCGCACGAAGTTTTTTAAAAAAACAGAATGGTTTTTAGTATATTTCTTCCTCATATCCGCCTATACTTTTTCTAAATGTTTTGCCTAACTTTGAGCCCACACCCGTTAATCCTTTGAAAATAAATTGCAGCTCAATGTTAGATTCATACTGAATATCATTTAATGTGTTTTCGTCTTCACCTGCTAACAATCTTCTTCTTATTAGGCGAGCTGCCCAGCAACATGTCTCATATTCAAATCCTGTTAAAACTTCTAAATCTCTCCCTTTGCGCATATCATAATTCCAACGCCAGACAAAGTTAAGCTCATTAGTCAGAGGCATTACCAAGCTAGCATCTGTTTGCATGATTTCTGAACGGCGGTGACGATATGATAAATTAAGTAATCTGTTGTCTTTTCCATGGAAATATAAACTATACGCGCTTCTTTCTGTTGGATTACCTTTTTCATGAGGGTCAATGAGCGTAGATGCTGTAAAAGCCCATGATTTTTGCTTAAAACTAATCTCTGCTGCTAGCTCAGAGTGCCTCCTTGTCTTTTTTATTGCGTTTAGATCTTTCTGTACTTTTTGATCCCTAAAATAAATAATTTTACCAATACTCAAATTTAGATTTTCCTGGCCATTCTCAGTGTCTATAAGTCTTGTAGTCAAAGCTAAGGATAGTTGGTCAGCATCCCCTGTTCTGTCAGCTCCCGTGAAGCGATTATCACGAAATAGTTGTGCAAAACTGAATTCGTATTCCCCTGTATCAAATATTGGCATATCATTTTGTTTTTTATGTGGCACTTTTAAATAGAAAAGTCTTGGTTCTAGAGTTTGCACCCAGTTTAAATTTGCTACATTGCGCTCAAAAATTAAACCGCTATCAAGGCTAAAAAAAGGTAAAGTCTTTGATGGGCTGCTGCTGCTGCCGTCTGATGAGTTAGACACATCTGCTTGGTTTAAACTGTAGTCCGTGTGTTGTAGCTTGAATCTAGGTGTAAAAAACCACCCATCTCCACGATAAGGACGCTCTACAGCCCAATTGACATCAAATCTTTCCCCCTCAACCCATACATCATGGTCATATTTGGCGAACGTTCCAAATAAATCATAATTTAGCCCATGCTTTTGTCTGTACCAATTAGCATTAAACCCAATTGAAGGTAAAGTTCTATAAGGGTAGCTGCTTCGGGTCTGGCTTTCGTCGACTACCTCAAACCCTTGGAATTGTGCAAACGCACTCCAACTACCGCGGGGCTTGCTTCGGCTATAAGATAATGTTGCCCTTCTTTCCATGTGTGTTGTACTTATGGACTCAAGGGTGTTACCAAAATCTTCGAAATATTCGTCATCAGATACTTGGTTATAAATGAGATCAAAGTTGGCGTTACCCGTTTTTGATTTTCCCTTATGCTTCGCTTGCAATAAATATCTGTCGTCATCTGCAACATCATCATCAATCCCTTCAAAATGTATCATGCTTTCGCGATACTTATCTAAATAACGGTATTTATTTTTTAACAAAAGACCACGATCTTCTAAGTACCTGGGAGAGAATAAGGCATCTTGATTTGGCGCAATGTTCCAATAGTATGGAACTTCAAGATCATGTCCATCTTCATGTGTTGATCCAAAGCTTGGCACAAGAAAACCAGATTTTCTTCTATCATCGAGTGGGAACCGAATCCATGGCGTATAAAAAACAGGTACGTTTTTAAATTTAAAGATTGCATGATTTGCTTCCCCGACACCTTCATTAACATCTAGTTTCACTTTTTTAGATTTTAATTCCCACTCTGGATTTGATGGGTCGCATGTCGTGTAGCTTGCTTTAGTTAGTTTTACAGTTTTATCTGCATAGCGTTTAACTGCCCTTGCTTTTCCATTGATATCTGATTCAGGAAGAAAATATCTTGCCCCAAGAAAATATGTTTCTTTTTTATTTGTGTCATGTTCAAGATAAGGAGCATTAACATTTATATCTTCACCTGCATAACGAACATCACCAGTAACACGAAGTCTTTTTTGTTTTTCTAGGTAGTTTGCTATGTTCCCAGAAATTGTTTTTTCTTCTTGTTGAAATCTTGCGTCACCTTGCAAGATTATGATCCCCCTTTTTTTATCACTGTATGATCTATTCGCTTGTAGTAGAATTTTTTGATTGGGAGGTTTTTTGCTTTCAGCCTCATTCTTTTTAACATTCTTGATACTGCAACTATTTCCAGAAATTTTAGGCGGTGATTCTATTTCAAAATCAGCACCATCTGTATCACTAGTATTCTCTAAAGGCAATAACTGAACATTTTCGCTCTGGATTATCTTGACATTTTCTTCTTTATTGTTTTTTACGGTAATTTTTTTAGCGGGTTGCGTTTTTTTGACTGTGCTGACTCCTTCTGCGACAATCTTATCAATGATAGTGTCTAAGCTTGCGTCTCTTGCAAAACTTTTTGGAGCAATAAGAACCAGGAACATTAAGGCAAGCGCTAAATATTTGCCAACTATGTAAAGGCCTCTATACTCAAGTAAAACACTTTTTGGTGAAGGGTATATGCCCATATCTAGTAATTTTGTTCTATAAGTTTGCAAATCATAGCTTTTTTATGGGTAAAATTCGCAATTAAAAATGTAGAATTCATGATAATAAGGAAGTTTATTAAAAGATGCCCTATAAAATAAGCAAATTGAGCAACAACAAACCCTTGGTGAGCCTTGCTACATTAGTGTTGCTGTTATTTTTTGCAGCACTTCTATTTATTATTGAGCCAGCGACAGAAGAAAAACTAGAAAAAAGAACCCCATTAGCAGTAAATGTTACAGGTGTGAAATATAAAACATTTATGCCTACCGCAACATATACAGGGCGTTTAAAACCATTTATGAGCGCACAACTAAAATTTGAAATTAGCGGTCGGCTTAAGAAAAAAATGGTAGAGCCAGGGGCATTTGTTAAATCAGGAGAAGTACTCTTAGTATTAGATGAGTACGACTTGTATAAAAAGCTTTTTAATATTGCACATGAAAATCTAGAGTTGCAAAAGAGAGAAGTTGATAGGGTAGAAGAATTAGGCAAGGAATCTTTATTATCAAAATCTCAATTAGATAATACAAAACAAAAGTTACTAGAAATTGCTTCAACTGTTCATAAAGCAAAAAGAGATCTTGAAAGGACGCAATTGAAATCACGTTTTGAGGGTTATGTTAACGAAGTTTTTGTTGAGGCAGGAGATACAGTTTCCCCAAATGAAGTTGTTGCCACATTAGTTGATACTACGAAGCTTGATCTTTATCTAGAAGTCCGTGGCGATGTAATTGATAACTTAAGGCTTGGTCAAGAGATACCAATTGATATCAACGGCTCTTTTGAGAAAGGAACTTTAATTGCTTACCAAACTGATCCTGATATTAAGACGTTTACACATGCAGTTAGGGTGCGTGTCACTTCTGAAGACGCACGTTCTGGAATGCTTGCAACAGCAATACTGCCACTAAAAAAACTCACCGAAGTTTTAACTATCCCCGTTACATCTGTTTTGACTGATGAAGGAAAAAAATATGTTTTTTTAGTTGACGAAAGCCAAAGATTATTAAAAAAAGAGATACAGACTGGAACACGATATGAAAATATTATTGTTGTACTTTCTGGATTAAGTGCAGGGGATACAATAATATCCAAAGATGTTGCAGCTTTGTCTGCAGATCAGGAAGTTATTCCTGTGGATACCAAATAATACAATCTAGATATAGATGGCTAATATCTAAAAGATAATATTATGATTGATTTTTCTATAAAGAATCCTTTAGTTGTTAACCTTCTTTTATTGCTAGTTGTTATCATGGGGGTTGTTTCGTGGCAGAGTATGCCAGAAGAGATGTTTCCTGTTGTCGATAAAGACGCAGTTAGAATTCTGACTAAATTTGAAGGCGCGTCACCTGAAGAAATTGAGGAGCAGGTTACTTCCCCAATAGAAGAGTCTTTAGATAATTTGCAAGATATTGATTTTTTTACATCAGACAGCGCTGAAAACTTTTCACGAGTTTTTATAAAATTAAAGCCTGGCACAAATGTTGATGAATTTATGCGTCGTGTCCGCGATACGGCTGATGCAATTACTGATTTTCCTGAGGAAGTTGAAATACCTGAGATAACAAGAGTAAAAACTCGTTTCCCAGTTATCAGCGTTAGCCTCTTTGGTGAAGCTGCTCCAGGTTTTTTATTTGACTTGTCAGATAGGCTCAAGCAACAGTTATTGCAGTTGCGCGGAGTCGCAGGAGTTGGTGTTGCTGGAAACAGAGATTGGGAGTTATGGGTGACTGTCAACCCAGCTGCTTTATCAGCAAAACAGGTTTCAATTAATAGCCTTATTAGAGTGCTGCAGGCAAATGTAAGAGATCTGCCTGGTGGGTCAGTGAAATCACAAGAGGGGGATATTTTGCTTCGTGGCGTAGGTGCCACAGATATTGTTTCTATTGGAAATATAGTGTTAAGAAGCAATCCACAAGGCGGGCAATTGCTCTTACGAGAAGTTGCTGTAATAGAAAAACGACTAGAAGAGGTTAAGACGCTTGGAAGGTTTAATGGTAAAAGAGCCATCAATATGACTATTACCAAAACTGCAGAAGCTTCAGTATTTAATGTATCTGAAAATGTTCGATATCTTGTTGCTAATTTTGAAACGCCTCATGGGGTAGAAGTAGGGGTATATAGTGATTTTTCAAAGAATGTGAAGAAGCGTTTAGATACGGTCCGCTCGTCTGGTGTTATTGGTCTCTTATTGTTATTGCTTTCTTTATATATTTTCTTAAATTTAAGAGTTGCAGTGATTACTGCTTTAGGTATACCGGTATCATTTTTGATTGCTGCTGTTGTCATGAACGGCATGGGTTACACAATCAATATGGTTTCTTTATTTGCATTTCTCGTAGTTTTAGGGATGATTGTTGATGATGCAATTATTGTTACAGAAAATACTTATCGGCATATTGAGTCCGGACTTACCCCTCAACTTGCAGCAATAAAAGGTGCACGAGAAGTATTTTGGCCAATTGTTGCCTCGACACTAACTACAATTGCTGCATTTTTACCGATGTTTGGTATCACAGGGACACTTGGGGTGTTTATTCAAGTGATACCGGTAGTTGTTACTGCAGCACTTATTGGTTCTTTATTTGAGGCATTTTTAATTTTACCTTCTCATTCTGCGTTTCTTCTGAAATTAGAGCGGAACAGGAAGAAATACGCAGTAGATTGGAATTCATTATTAGATAGGTATACAAAACTTTTGAAAAATGCGATCGTGAACCGTTATTTAGTTTCAAGCTTAACTATTGGAATGCTTGCAATTGTTGTTGCTTTTGCTGCAACTAGGATCCCTTATCATTTACTTGGGAAGATTGAGACTGGGCAGTTCTTTATTAATATAGAAGCTCCAATTACTTATGGGGTTAAAGATACTGAAGATCTGGCTAAAAAGATTGAGGGTATTATTTTTGAAGAGTTAGATAATACTGAGGTTGAAAGTGTTTTGACCAATGTTGGCATTAGTTTGATTGACTTCAATCGTTTTAAATCTGGGAGCCACTACATACAGATGGTCATAAGTTTGCATAAATCCAAGCCTGAAGGTTTTATCGATGCCGCAGTAACACCTGTTGTAAATCTTACTTTTGATAATTTTGGAGAAAGAGAAAGAACTACAGCTTCAATAATCGATGCGTTAAGAAGCAGACTGGCAAGCGTGCCAGGTATACAGCGTTTTTCAATACTTAGGCCACATGCAGGTCCTGCTGGACCAGACATTGAAATTGGGGTAACTGGCCCAGAAACAGCAGACTTGCTCAATTATGCGGAAAAGATAAAAAGTTATTTGCAAAGATTGCCCGGCGTGCAAGATTCTCGTCATGACCAAGAGCCAGGTAAAATAGAATATCGTTATTCCGTTAATGAGAGAGGAAAAGAGCTTGGATTAAGCCAGGCAGATATTTCTAAGTCAGTAAGAAGTGGATTTCTTGGTTTGGAAGTTACTCAGGTGAACATAGGAGAGAAACGCATCCCTGTCCGTTTGATTTATCCTGAAAGCTCTAGAACAGATAGTAGTAGTGTTTTTGAGTTGCCAATAGTTTTAGATGACGGGGCAACTGTTTACTTATCCGAGGTTGCAAATATAGAAATTGATCGAGGAATAAACACAGTAAGGAGACGCGATGGTCAGCGTTTAGCAACAATAACTGCTGAGGTAAATGACTCAATTATTACTCCAGGAGAAGCAATAAAGCTGGTAGAAAAGAATTTTAGAAAGGAATTTAGTAATAATAGATATGACCTTATTTATCTAGGTTCTAAAAAAAGAACTCAGGAATCATTTTCCGATATGAAAAGAGTGTTGCTTGTTGCTCTAGCTCTTATATTTTTTATACTTGCCGTATTATTTAAGTCTATCACTGACCCTCTTGTTGTTATGTTTTCTATACCTTTTGGAGTGGTTGGTGTCATATTAGGACATATTTTGTTTTCTTATAATTTGCAGTTTTTATCAATTATTGGTTTGCTTGCACTTACAGGGATAGTTGTAAATGATTCCTTAATACTTATAGACTTTTTAAAGAAAGAAAGAAAACGAGGCATAGATCGTTACGAAGCAACATTAAATGCATGTCGGGTCAGGGCTAGACCCATATTACTGACTTCAGTTACGACAATACTGGCGATTTCACCACTAATATTTTTTGCAACAGGGCAAACACGTTTCTTATCCCCCATGGCTGTCAGCTTAGGTTTTGGTCTTTTATTTTCGACAATATTGATATTGTTTGTCTTGCCGTGTTTTTACTTAATCACTGATGATTGCAAGAACGGTTTGAAGAGATTTCTTTCAAGTAGAAGATATTTTTTATAACAGGGGAGCAATTACTAAGCTTACGATTGCCATAACATTGATTAATATATTCATTGATGGCCCAGATGTATCTTTGAATGGATCTCCAAGAGTGTCACCAACAATAAGG
The DNA here is from genome assembly GCA_036687665.1 of Pseudomonadota bacterium. Classification (GTDB taxonomy): domain Bacteria; phylum Pseudomonadota; class Gammaproteobacteria; order Poriferisulfidales; family JAYYZZ01; genus JAYYZZ01. The sequence goes on from JAYYZZ010000003.1 coordinate 42,702, forward strand.
GCTTTGTGAATATCAGAGCCTTTCCCTCCTAAATTTCCTTTTTCGACGTATTTTTTTGCGTTATCCCATGCCCCGCCTGCATTAGCCATCATTAGAGCAAGTAGCACACACACAAGTAGAGCTCCTGCTAACATACCACCGAGTGATTCTGGGCCTAGAGCAAAACCAACGACTATAGGAGAAAAAACGGCAAGCAAGCCAGGAAGAACCATCTTTTTTAAGGCAGCTTGAGTTGCTATATCTATACATTTCAATGTATCTGGTTTTGAGTTTCCTTCTAATAATCCTGGTATTTCCTTAAATTGACGCCTAATTTCCTTGATCATTTCGTATGCCGCATCACCCACTGCGGTTAGTGTTAATGAAGTTACAATAAATGGGAATATTCCCCCAATAAACAAACCTATTAGGACATTTGGGTTATTTAGTTGTAAAGCTATAGGGTGGCTTTGACCGTGGTTTACTTCAGCAATAAAGGCAGTAATGATGGCAAGCGCAGCAAGTGCTGCCGCTCCTATTGCAAAACCTTTACCTATAGCAGCTGTAGTATTGCCAACTTCGTCTAAATTGTCTGTGATCCTTCGAGTTTCTTCGCCAAGCCCAGCCATTTCCGCAATTCCACCAGCATTATCAGCAACTGGGCCATATGCATCGATAGCCATTGTGATTCCTACTGTTGCGAGCATCCCGACTGCCGCTATACCTACACCATATAATTGCGCAAAGTGATTAGCCAAAAAAATTATTCCAGCTATAGATAAAATAGGTACTAGAACTGACTTCATTCCCACTGCTAAACCACTTATGATAACTGTAGCAGGCCCGGTTTCAGCAGACCCAGCAATTTTTTTAACAGTGGCCCCCCCTGTAAAATACTCTGTTGTAAGACCGATTATTATTCCGCCAACAGCACCCGAAAGAACTGCAACCCATATTCCAAAATTCAACTCTATCTCAGTAATTAGGTAGTAAGAAAGAACTATAAAGCTCACGGCAGCTGTTAACGTGCCATAGCGTAGAGCAGTTTCTGGTGCTTTATTTTTCGCTTTTTTTGAAAGAAGTTGAACAATGAAAATACCAATGATTGAACATATAAGCCCAACAGAAGCCATGCTTAACGGTAGGAACATTAGCTTTTGTTGTTCACCTAATATTTTTATTGACTCTGCTTCCAGTGTTGATGCAATTGCGATGGTAGCAATAATTGCTCCACAATAAGATTCAAATATATCGGAGCCCATGCCAGCAACATCGCCGACATTATCTCCGACATTATCAGCTATTACTCCAGGATTTCTTGGATCATCTTCTGGAATACCAGCTTCAATTTTGCCAACTAAATCCGCACCTACATCTGCACTTTTCGTATATATCCCTCCACCTACTCTTGCAAAAAGAGCAACAGTAGATGCCCCCATTCCGAACCCATGAATTACATAAGAAGTTTCTGGGTCTAACCCAAAGAATAGGTAGAGCACACCCAGACCTAGCAATCCTAAGGCTGCTACACACAAACCCATAATTGATCCACCAAAAAATGCAATTCTTAGTGCAGACGCTGGGTCTGATGCTTGTGCTGCTGTTGTTGTTCGAACATTTGCTTGTGTCGCAGTATACATGCCAATATAGCCTGCTAAAGAGGAGCACAATGCACCAAGCAAGAATGCATACATTGTGTTAATTCCTAAATCTGAAAAGAATATAATTGTTGCAAGTGACAGCACAAATATAAAAAGGATTTTATATTCTCTATGCATAAAGGCCATGGCTCCCTCATGTATGGATTTGGCAATCTCAGCAACTTTTTCTGACCCCTTTGGGTATTTGAGGACCAAAATAAAGATATACAAAGCGACCAAAAGTCCAAATATACTGAGGATAGTTGGGCTATATATAGCATTAAAAGCCATGGATTTTCCTTCTACTTATAAATCTAAATATGATTCTAAGTATACTGAGTAAAATATATAATTGATATTTTAGCCATAGGCATAAGCAGAGTTAATATGTACCAGAATGAGGCTTTTCGAGACAAATCTAAAGAATCTAGGCTTCTAAGTTCGCGTCTTGTTTTTTGTATTTTTATAGCTTTGTTGTTATTTTTTTTGTTGTTATTTCAACTTGCTCGTTTACAGATAGTTGGTTTTGAGCATTACTCCACTCTTTCTACCGACAATCGAATCAAACTAACAGCTCTTCCTCCTCCAAGAGGGTTAATTTATGATAGAAATGGAGTGATTCTTGCAGACAACTTTCCAACTTATCGTCTTGAAATAATCCCTTCAAATTCTGGAGATGTGAGAAAAACAATAGAAAAGTTACGCAACATTATTACTATAAGTGATTATGATATAAAAAAGTTTACACAAGCCTTAAGGCGAAAAAAAGATTTCCAAAGCATCCCCATAAAATTTAATTTAACAAACGAAGAGGTAGCAAAGTTTTCCGTTGACCGACATTTATTCCCTGGTGTCGATATAGTTGCACAGCTTACTCGAAACTACCCAAAAAAAGATTTTGCCTCGCATGCTTTGGGTCACGTAGGAAGAATTAATGAATCTGAGTTACGCACTTTGAATTCTTCTGACTATCGAGGCACGACCTATATCGGTAAGCTCGGTATCGAGAAAGCTTATGAAAAAATATTACACGGAAAAACAGGTTTCCAGCACGTAGAAATAAATGCACAAGGCAGAGTGCTCAGAGTTTTTGATAAGCAATCTCCTGTGCCTGGTTCAGATGTTTATCTCACAATTGATTCTAAATTACAGAGCGTTGCAGAAAACGCCTTACAAGGATATGAAGGGTCTATAGTGGCGATGGATCCGCTTACAGGAGATATTCTAGCTTTTGCCAGCATGCCTGGGTATGACCCTAATATTTTTGTACACGGAGTCAGTAGTAAAATTTTTGGTAGTTTGGAGCGAGATTCTCGCCATCCACTTTTTAACCGTGCAATAGGGGGTCAGTACCCCCCCGGCTCAACAATAAAACCCTTGATTGCTCTTGCAGGCTTAGAATATGGTGCAACAACGACTGGAAGAACAATTTTTGCTGGCCCATATTTCAAATTGCCCGATCAAGAAAGAAGATACAAAGACTGGAAGGAAGAGGGGCATGGGTGGGTGAATTTATCAAAGGCAATTATTCAATCTTGCGATGTATATTTTTACGATTTAGCATACCGTCTTGGCATAAACCGAATCCATAATTTTTTATCTCAGTTTGGGCTCGGGAAAACAACTTTAATTGATTTTCCTGGAGAAGCTACTGGAATTTTACCCTCGAGAGAATGGAAGAAAAAAACAATGGGTACTATTTGGTTTCCTGGAGAAACAGTAATAACAGGAATTGGGCAAGGCTATATGCTTACAACACCTTTGCAATTAGCCACAATAACAAGCGTGATTGCTACAAAAGGACGCAGATTTCGCCCAAGGTTCTTATTGGGGAGCGAGAATCGAATAAATGATGTTTTAAAAATAAGAAAACCAGTAGAGCTTGCTCGCATTTCACTAGAGTCTGAAAGAAATTGGGATAATGTAATTAAAGCAATGATTGGAGTTAATTTTGATTCTAATGGAACCGCCCGTCGAACATGGCAAAATACTGAATATAGTGCAGCCGGTAAAACTGGTACGGCACAAGTTGTTAGTTTGGATAATATTGAGAGTTATGATAAAGAGAAATTGTCGAAGCATTTAAAAGACCATTCTTTATTTATTGGTTTTGCACCTATAAAAGAACCTAAAATAGCTGTTGCTGTGGTTGTTGAGCATGGCGGTACCGGAAGTGAGAGAGCTGCACCAATTGCTAAAAAGGTGATAGATACATATATTTTAGGGAGCACTGATCTTTAATGATGATACGTATGCCAGTTTTGCAAATGCCCAGGTTGCGCTTTTCCTTTACTTTTATTGATCCAGCGTTAATTGCTTTTATTGCTCTTGTTAGTTTTCTAGGTTTAGTTGTTTTATATAGCGCAAGCGGACAAGATAGTGCACTAGTTCTGCATCAATTTATACGCTTGTTAATTGGTTTTTTGTTGTTATTTATTTTTTCAAATATACCCATTTCTTTTCTTAGAAGATGGACTCCGATATTCTTTCTCGTTAGTGTTGTACTATTAGTTTTAGTACTAGCAATAGGAGATGCTGGGCATGGTGCCAAGCGTTGGCTGGACTTTTTTTTATTTCGTTTCCAACCTTCAGAATTGGTGAAAATTACTATGCCTATGATGCTAGCTTTAATACTTGGAGCTCATTCTTTACCACCATCTTTTCTCCGGTTGCTTACTTCACTAATTATTATTGCTATTCCGGTAATTTTAGTTGCAATTCAACCTGATTTAGGAACTTCTCTTTTGATAGCTGCATCTGGATTTATTTCACTTATTTTGTCTGGAATAAGCGTGTGGATTTTCTCTGTTTTTTTTCTTATTGTGCTGACAACGGTTCCTCTTGCATGGAAGTATTTATTGTATGACTATCAAAAACAAAGAATTTTGACTTTGCTTGATCCTGAAGCAGACCCTCTTGGCGCTGGTTACCATATTATTCAATCAAAAATAGCAGTTGGGTCCGGTGGTTTGTATGGGAAGGGTTGGCTAAATGGGACACAATCACATCTTGATTTTTTACCTGAAAGATCAACAGATTTTATTTTTGCTGTTTTTGCTGAAGAGTTTGGTTTTATTGGAGTTGTCTTGCTTCTTATACTCTATGGGCTTATCCTAAGGAGGATATTTCAGATTACATTTAACGCACCTGACCATTACAGCAGGATACTTGCAGGAACTTTAGGGCTTGGGTTGCTTTTATACATTTTTGTGAACATAGGTATGGTTATCGGCATTATTCCAGTAGTTGGCGCTCCCTTGCCTTTGTTAAGTTTTGGTGGCACATACATAGCATCATTGATGATAGGGTTTGGTATTCTAATGTCTATAAATTCACATAAAAAAAGGATGGCTTAAATTAATGGAGATAGTAACTCGTTTTTTAATTGCCATCTTGATTATATTAAGTTTCTCTTTGTTTGTTGCGGTGGCATCAAATAATCCAGGTGAAGATTACACAAAGAAAAAAGAAGTTCTTTCTTATATAGACCTTGTTAGTAAAAAAAATAATTTAGACCATGCAGATCTCATGCAACTTTTTAAGGGAGTGCACACACAGCATCGAGTTTTAAAGTTAATGCAGAGCCCCGCCGAAGCAAAACCATGGGAAGATTATAGAAAAATATTTATCACCGAAAGACGAATTAAAAAAGGTGTTGAATTTTGGAAAAATAATTCAGAGATATTTGAAGAAGTCGAAAATGCTTACGGTGTTCCTAAAGAAATTTTACTAGCAATTATAGGAGTGGAAACATCTTATGGTGGTAATATTGGTAGCTTTCCGGTTTTTGATACTCTTGTTACATTAGGTTTTGGTTACGAAAAGCGCTCAAAGTTTTTTTTATCTGAGTTAACGCAGCTTTTACTGTTAGCAAAAAATGAAAACCTGAGGATCCACCAGTTAAAAGGTTCTTATGCTGGCGCAATGGGCCTAGGGCAGTTCATGCCGAGCAGTTATAGACATTATGCCATTGATTTTAATAAAGATGGTCGCAGAGATTTATGGAAAAGTTATCCCGACATAATAGCAAGTGTTGCTAACTATTTTAAACAACATGGCTGGGAAGAGGAGCGACCCATCGCGCTGCAGATTGAGGTTGATGATCAGGATCTTTCTTTTCAACCATTTTTAAAAAAAGGTATGAAGCCGACAATTGATTTAAGTCACTTCAAAAGTATAAGTTCAGTCTCGAATATTCTTGCAACTAATGAAGAAAAAGTTTCTTTCTATGAATTTAAGATAGGTGCAGAAAAACAATATTGGATTGGATTCAATAATTTTTATGTTATTACACGTTATAATCACAGCCCGCTTTATGCGATGGCTGTGTTGCAATTGAGCAGAGAGATTGGTGACGCAATAAAAGATAGCCAACCACATGTTGAATAAAAATAAGATATACAGTTTATTTTTAATTAGCATTATTTTATTTTCCGGTTTATCTTGTTCGGTAAGGAAAGTAAGCACTGATTTTGATGGACCACCTGATGAAGCAGATTTAGCAAGGGCATATTCAGCTGAAGCTGTAACTGTGAAGTGGGAGCCAAAAAGTAAATATGGGAATCCAAAATCGTATATTGTCTTTGGAAAAAAATACAAGACGCTCAAATCAGCAAATGGATATCTTGAGCGCGGACTCGCGTCTTGGTATGGAAAAAAATTTCATGGGCAGAGAACATCAAGCGGAGAAACATACGATATGTTTCAACTTACAGCCGCTCATAAAACACTTCCTATTCCTTGTTATGCTGAAGTGTGGAACCTAGAAAATAACCGCAAGATGATTTTAAGAATTAATGATAGAGGCCCATTTCATAAAGGAAGAATTATTGACCTATCATATGCAGCTGCTGTTAAATTGGGTGTGATCGATACCGGTACGGCACGAGTTGAGGTGAGGACAGTGACTCCAGCTACACTAGCCTCAGAAAATAAAAATAAAAATGAACAACAGCCTTTACAGATTAGTCAAAACCCTGTATCAAGTGAAGTCTTTTTTCAATTAGGAGCATTTTCAACTATGAAAAATGCAGAGCAGTTTATAGAATCCTTAGTTGCTAATGGAATAGAGTCCAGTAGTCTTCATCAGAATATAAATGCAGATCAGTCTATTTTCAAAGTTCTTTTAGGACCTATGGTTGAAGACGAAAGTACTCAAAAAATGAAAATACAGCTAGAAAATATAGGAATAATAGATTATCGCGTGATAATCAATTGATAGAATATATAGTAAGAGCGCAAGTTTAAAATGAAAAGGAAATTATATTATTTTTTGGTTTGTATCTGTTGCATGTTTGCTTATACTGCAAATGCAGCTTCACAAAATATTCCCAATCTCCCACAATTCGATGCTAAAAGTTATATTTTAATAGATGCAAAGACCGGTAAACGTTTAGCCTCAAAAAATCCAGATGCTAGGCTGCATCCAGCAAGCATTACAAAGATCATGGCAGTGTATGTGTCATTTCAGTCACTGAAAAAAGGGCAAATCCAGCTTGAGGATAAAGTTTTGATAAGCAAGAAAGCCTGGATGATGAAAGGATCATTGATGTTTATTGAAGTTGGAGAATATGTGAGTGTGCATGATTTATTAAAAGGCATTATCATTCAGTCAGGCAATGATTCAAGCGTTGCCCTCGCAGAGCATATAGCAGGCACAGAGGAATCTTTTGTTAGCATGATGAACCATGAGGCTTCTACTCTGGGGTTAAGTAACACTTTTTATATGAATTCTTCAGGTATGCCAGATGCTAAACATTACACGTCAGCAGCAGATATAGCTATTATCTCGCGCGCTTTAATTTTGAATTTTCCGGACCTGTATAAAATGTTTTCTCAAAAGGAATATACATATAACAATATTACGCAAAGAAATAGAAATCGTTTGTTATGGCTTGATTCGTCCGTAGATGGAATTAAAACTGGTCACACTGATTCTGCTGGATATTGCTTAGCTACATCCTCAAAAGTTGGCGATATGAGGTTAATTTCAGTTGTTCTGGGAACAAAGAACACAAGATCTAGACGCAATATTACTAAAAAATTACTAAGACACGGACATCGTTTCTACAAAACACATCATTTATATAAGTCTGGTGAGATATTAGGAACACCCAGAGTTTGGATGGGGAAAGAGCAAGTGGTTTCTATAGCCCCTGATGAAGATGTTTTTATTACAATTCCAACAGGCACATTTGATAGCCTTAAAACATCTATCAATGTTAGCCCAAAAATAATCGCCCCTTTCCCTATAAACGAAATTTTAGGGAGAATAAAAATAACACAAGACGGAGTAGAAATAGGCAATGTTCCTTTGCTTGCGCAACAAGCGGTTGCTGAGGGTGGATTTTTTAGAAGAATATACGACCGGGTAGTTCTTTTTTATAAGAATCTTTTAGATGAATAACGGTATCGTTTTTTGGAATGGAGAATTTTTGCCTTTGGAGGAAGCGAATGTTTCTCCGTTTGATAGAGGTTTCCTTTTTGGTGACGGAGTATATGAGCTGATTCCCTTTCATCATAAAACTCCATTATCTTTGGATAGTCATTTGTCTCGTCTCCAAACCAGCCTTGAGTTAGTTAATATTAAAAACCCATATGATAAAGAGAGTTGGAAAAAATATATAACTGAATTAGTAGGCTTCTCTGAACATGAAGATATATATACTTATTTGCAAGTGACGCGCGGAGTAGCACCAAGAGATCATGCTTACCCTAAAAATATAAAGCCCTCCGTTTTTATGTACACAGATAAGCTGTCTCATATTACAGATGAGCAAGCATCAAAGGGTTTCCAGGCAGTTACTCTAGAAGATTTTCGATGGTTAAAATGCAATATTAAATCTACAAGCTTGATAGGGAATGTTTTATTAAGACAAGAAGCAATCGAAGGCGGATATGACGAGGCAATTTTAATAAGAGGTGATATTGCAACCGAGGGAGCTGCTAGCAATATTTTTATAGTTGTCAACAAAACTATTATTACACCAAAGAATAGCAATCTGCTTCTGCCTGGGATAACGAGAGATATAGTTATAGAAATAGCGGAAAAAAATTCATTTCCGTGTGAGCAAAAAGATATTACCAAGAATGAGCTCCTTGCTGCAGAAGAAATTTTCCTAACTAGTTCTGGAAAAGGTGTGATGCCTGTTACCAGAATTAATGGAAAAGATATAGGTAATGGGCTTGCTGGCAATCAGACACTTTCAATACTAGATTTATACAAAGATCATTGCAAAGAATTATAAAAAACTTACGTTCTAGGCTTAGAGTTAATGACTCTCTTATCACAGATTAGCAAACACCAGAAGGCCCTTAAAAAATGTAAATCTTGTGGCAATATGATTGGCCCTGTTATTGTTGGGTCACCTATAATTTCGAAGATTTTATTAGTTGGTCAGGCACCAGGGATAAAGGAAGGGGAGTTTAAAAAACCGTTTGCATGGACTGCCGGAAAAACTTTATTTAAATGGTTTTCCAGTATTGGTTTAAGTGAGGAAGAATTTAGAAGCTATGTTTATATGGCAGCAGTTTGCCGCTGTTTTCCAGGTAAAAATGCGAAGGGAGGCGACAGGGTTCCTTCAGAACAGGAGATTCAGAATTGCTCAAGATGGCTAAAAAAAGAGGCAACATTGTTGCAGCCCGAATTAATATTGCCAGTTGGCAAACTAGCAATCTCTCAGTTCATTAGTTTTAACACATTAAAAGAGGTCGTGGGTAAGTCATATAAGATTGATTATCACAGTTTAGAAGCTGATCTTATACCATTGCCTCACCCATCTGGGGCGAGCACTTGGCATCGGATGGAGCCTGGCAAAACACTTTTGGGTAAAGCTCTGCGCTTAGTCTCAAAGCACTCATCATGGAAAGAGCTAACCAGAATTTAATTTATTAGCCTCTTGAAGACGTTCTGGAGTGCCAACATCTACCCATTTTCCATTATATTGCTCTGCGCTTACTTTATTTTGTAAGATTGCTGTTTGCAACAATGGGAGTAATGGAAATTTCCCCCCTTTGCATTCTGCAAAAAATCCTGGTTTATAATAACCAATACCACTGAAAGTCAGCTTTGTTTCACTGGATTCAACAACCCTGTTTTTCGAAAAACAAAAATCTCCGTTAGGGTTATGCTCTGGGTTTTTAACAAGAACTAGATGCGCAAGGTCATTTTGACCAATCATTTTTTGAGTAAATACATAGTCCGTGTATACGTCAGCATTAATCACCAGAATGTCTGTATCACCAAGTAATGGTAGTGCATTAAATATGCCCCCACCTGTTCCGAGAATTTCTTTTTGTTCTCGAGAAAATATCACTTTTATCCCAAATTTTTCACCATTACCAACAGCTTCTTCAATTTGATTAGCCAGGTATGAGGTATTTATTACGATTTCAGTAAAGCCTGAGCTAGCAAGGGCATGTAAATGTTTTTCAATAAGGGATTGGTTATTAACTTTAATTAAAGCTTTGGGCGTAGAATTTGTTAGGGGTTTTAGTCTTTCTCCGCGCCCCGCTGCTAGTATCATTGCTTTCATAATATTTAAATAAGCTCCATAATCAGATTATGAAATTTATTAAGCTCCGGATATTTTTTGCTTACATCAAGAATATATTGCATTGTCCTTGGGATATCATCTAAGTAAAAATTTTTATTATCTCTGTAGTTTAATCTGCAGAATATCCCTATAGCTTTTAAATGTCTTTGTATTCCCATGTAATCAAACCATTTTATAAAAGTTTTATCATCAATACCCGATATCAATGATTGTACTTCTGCAGAAGATTTGTAGTAGTTTATCCAGTTTATGATTTGCTCTTCTTCCCAATTGATATAGCAGTCACGCAGTAGTGATACCAAATCATATGTTATTGGACCTGCAACTGCATCTTGGTAATCGATAATTGCAGGATTTCTTTTATTTGTATAAATCAAATTTCGAGAATGGTAGTCTCTGTGTACAGTCACTGCTGGCTGCTCTAAGGCTGATTTCACCAGGGTGCCATGTGTTTCTTTAATTAACTTTTGCATATTCGCAGAAATGTCTTGAGATAGGTGTTTTTTTAAGTACCACTGTGTAAATAACTCCATCTCTTGCACCAATAGATTTGTAGTGTATTCAGGTAAAGAGGTCGCTGATATTTTTTGTATTTCATGAAGAGATCTAATGGCATCTCTGTACAATTCATGGGAATTGTCGCTATTCAATTTATAAAGATATAGGTCATCTCCAAAATCTGTAAGCAAAATGAGACCCTGTTGCTCATTATGTTCTATTATTTTTGGCACATTTATCCCTGCATTAGCAAAAAGCTGGGATATTTTTATAAATATTTGCGTGTCTTCTTTTTCTGGCGGCGCATACATGACAATATATGATTTGGCTGAGTTTTTTACTCTATAATACTTTCTAAAGCTTGCATCGCCAGCTATTTGGCCGATAGTGAAATTTTCTCGCGGAAGTAGGTTACTTACCCACATTTTTATTTCATTTACTTGGTTTGTCATGGCAATATTCTATGCTTTTTAGACTATATTTTGCTCTAATTAACCTAGAGAATATTAAGGATTTTACAGGAATAAACGATATGAAAGCATCAGACATATTAGTTAAATGCCTAGAAGAAGAAGGCGTTGAATATATTTTTGGCGTTCCAGGAGAAGAGAATGCTGATTTTTTAGTTTCTTTGCAAAAATCAAAAAAAATACAGTTTATTTTGACAAGACACGAGCAAGGAGCAGCTTTTATGGCAGAAAGCTATGGGCGTCTTACTAGAAAAACAGGAGTTTGCTTAGGGACTTTAGGGCCTGGGGCGACTAATTTGATTACAGGTGTTGCAGATTCAAATATGGATAGAGTGCCTATGCTTGTGATTACAGGTCAAGGGTCATCTAAGCGTTTACATAAAGAGTCACACCAAATACTCGATATAGTAAATTTATTCCGACCTATAACAAAATGGACAACATCTATTCTGCATCAAGATAATATCCCTGAGATAGTTCGTAAGGCGATTAGATTATCTAGGACAGAAAAACCAGGAGCCACACATATAGAATTACCAGAAGATATTGCAAAACTAAATACCGCTTCTAAACCTATTAAGCCCGTGAAGCCTTTGCGCCCAGTGGGTAGCCCAAAAGAAATTGCATCAGTTTTTAGTGCGCTACAGAAATCAAAAAGACCAGTCATTCTTGCTGGTTATGGTTGTGCACGGAAACGAGCAAACAAAGAGTTGCGCGCTTTATGTGAGAAAACAGGGATTGGGGTGATAAGCACATTCATGGCAAAAGGTTGTGTTAGCCTAGATGCTGAATATTGCCTTTTTACAATTGGACTTGGTGCTAAAGATTTAATTGCATGTGCTCTTGATGCAGCAGATCTTGTAATCACAATAGGATATGACCTCGTTGAATATAGGCCAATATTATGGAATCCAGAAGGCAATAAAAAAATTGCTCATATTGATTTTTTACCTGCAGAAATAGATTCTCACTATAGCCCTGAGATTGAAGTTGTTGGAGACATTGCATCTGTGTTGATGATGCTTACTGATTTAGTAGATAAAAATGGAGGTCTTACTGTTGACACTAGGCAGCAGCTAGCAACACGTAATGCAATGTTAAAAGAGCTTGCTCAATACAATGAAGATGATCAGGAGGGCTGTATTAGGCCTCAGAAAGTGTTGCATGATACAAGAGAGCTAATGGGAAAGGACGATATTTTATTTTCTGATGTTGGAGCACATAAAATGTGGATTGCCCGTCATTACCACTCTTATGAGCCAAACACCTGCATTATTCCTAATGGTTTTTGTTCTATGGGTTTTGCTTTACCTGCAGCGATTTCTGCTTCGTTGATTTTCCCAGAGAGAAAGATTCTTGCGATATGTGGTGATGCTGGTTTTCTAATGAATGTTCAAGAAATGGAGACAGCAAAAAGACTAAATTCAAATATTGTTGCTATGGTTTGGGAGGATAATGCGTATGGCTTAATAGCTTGGAAACAAGAGGTAGAATTTGGACAGCATACTGATGTTTCTTTTGGTAATCCTAACTGGAAGGAGTTGGCAAAATCCTTTGGATGGAGTGGACATTTTGTTGATAAAAGCGCCAATCTAAAAGCTGCTCTTCAGCAAGCATTCAATGAAAAAGGCCCAAGCCTGATAGTCGTTCCTATTGATTACAGAGAGAACATGATATTAACTAAACACTTGGGTGAGATAGTTTGCCCAATTTAATGCCAGATATCTTTTAGTGAAAAAATATTCAACATTAGCTGCTAAGTTAAAAGACTTAAAAGTTCTAGAAGATGTAATAGCGCCGTGGGATCTTAGAGTTATTGCAAGGGTTGAATGCATATCCTCAGAACATGTCGATATTGTCTTAGATACCGCATACTCAATATTTTCAGATAAATCATTATGGTTAAAAGCCGAGCAGCGTATCGAAATACTTTCTAATGCCATCAGCATTATGCAACAGCGACAGAATGATTTAGCAATAATCATTGCAAGAGAAGGTGGCAAACCTTTAAGTGATGCACAAGTTGAGGTAACCCGCGCAATAGATGGTTTAAAAAGCTGTATTGAGTGCATAAGAACTAGCAGCGGAAAAGAGATTCCGATGAATTTAAACACAGCATCTGCAAATCGTATCGCAGTAACACGAAAATACCCAATAGGAGTTGTTGTTGCGGCGAGCGCTTTTAATCATCCTTTAAATTTAGTAGTGCACCAAGTCGCCCCAGCTATTGCAGCTGGATGCCCTGTAATAATAAAACCAGCGTTAAAAACACCATTATCGTGTCATCATTTTGTAGAAATATTGCGCGAAGCAGGGCTTCCTGACGCATATTGTCAAGCCGTTAATATAAAAGAACATATTGTTACCGAGCAACTGATTACCGACTCAAGAGTAGCTTTTTTTAGTTTTATCGGAAGCGCGCATGTTGGCTGGAAGCTGCGCTCACAACTATCACCTGGCACAAGATGTGCTCTTGAGCACGGAGGCGTGGCCCCGGTTATTATTACGCACGATGCTGATATCTCAGATGCTTTACCATTGATTGCAAAAGGCGGTTTCTATCATGCGGGGCAAGTATGTGTATCTGTGCAAAGAGTCATAGTTCATAGTTCTTTAGTAGATGCGGTTGTCAGTGGTCTTGCAGATATAGCAGATAAGATGATAGTAGGTGATCCAGAAAAAAGTGCAACAGAGGTTGGTCCACTTATCAGACCTGACGAGGTAGAGAGGATTGATGCATTAGTTCAAGAGGCAGTCCATAACGGTGCGCAACTGATATCAGGCGGGAAAAGATTATCCGAAACAACCTATGCTTGTACTATTTTGTTAAATCCTCCTAAAGACTCACCAGTAAGTTGTGAAGAGATATTTGGTCCAGTTATATGTATATATAGTTATGATGATCTTGATGAGGCGATAAATTTTTCAAATTCACTAAATGTAGCTTTCCAGGCTTCTGTTTTCACTCAAAATATTAATACTGCAATGTATGCACACCATCACTTGGAGGCCGCAACAGTTATTGTTAACGACCATACAGCATTTCGTGTTGATTGGATGCCATTTGCTGGGCTCAGAACGTCGGGCATGGGTACTGGCGGCATCCCATATACATATCAAGATTTGTTATACGATAAATTATTAGTTATTAGGTCAGATGGTTCTTAGTTATTTTCAGCTTTTAGTTTTTAGCTCTAAAAAACTATGCATAGCAGCTGTTTTATTGCTAATTTTTTTTCCTATCCTATCTTTTGGAGATGTGGATGGACTTCACCCTGTTATTGATTCAGCAATTAAAACGGATGAAATAGAAAAAAATTTTACAGGAATAGATTTAAAGGAACTTAAATCAAAGAGAAAGTTATATTTAAAGCAGCTATCAAGCCTTGATAAAAAATATACAAATCTTGATGAAGCGCAAGCAAGTTTATTGAATGCTCTTTTAAGATATGATGACCAAAGAGCAAAAATATTAATAGTTATCCCAAAAATTATTCGTGAATATCAAATTAAGGATCCTTTAAAACAAGAGCTCACAAATTCTTTAGCTACATTTGATAGAATTATCCAGGAATTTAGGCCACATATAAGAACGCTACAAGATTACAAGCCTTATGATTTTCAGATTGGTTTCACTTATATAGCTATGATGACTAACATCCGGTCGTACTCTAGCATTTACGACAAGTTGCAAAAAGATAAAAAAAATGATCAAAGTATTATAGGAAGCTATACGCTTTCTTTGACCAGCAGTTATAAGGATGTTGAGGCCGAAAAAGTTGCTCTTGAAAATACGGAGCTATTTTTCAAGATAAAAAAAAATATTGAAGCAATAAATACCGAAATTAAGCTACGTTAGGCGACTCTGTCACCTGGCTCTTTCCCAGAAAAGAAAGCATCAAGATTTTCAACTACTCTCATTCCCATAGCAATCCGCGTTTCTTTAGAAGCACTACCAAGATGCGGTAGTAGAACTGCATTTTCAAACTTTAAAAAATCTTTCTTAAGGTTTGGCTCTCCTTCAAAAACATCAAGGCCAGCACCGGCAATTACTTTATTTTCTAATGCGGCAATCAAAGCATCATTATCCACAACATCGCCTCTTGCAGTATTGATCAGAAATGCATGTGGCTGCATGCAAGCTAAGCTTTTTGTATTAATTAAATGATAAGTAGATTCTCCGCCTGGGCAATGTATGGACACAAAATCAGCTTTTGACAGAACGTCTTCTACTGAATCGCATTGTTGTGCATTATATTTTTTTATTACTTCATCGGGAGGAGGGTATGGGTCAGAGAAAATAATTTTCATTCCAAAACCAAAATGGGCTCTATCAGCTGTTGCTTGTGCAATCCTTCCAAATCCTATACAACCGAGTGTTTTGCCCGTAACTTTTGTTCCTCGCATATGAGTGGGCCTCCAGCCTACCCATTCACCGTTTCTCAAGTGCCTTTCACCCTCGCCAATTCTTCTTGCTGTAGTCAAAATAAGAATCATTGCAATATCAGCTGTACAATCAGTTAATACTTCCGGTGTATTTGAGACGACTAGCCCCGCTTTTTTTGCTGCATCTAAGTCAATATGGTTAAAGCCAACACCAAAACTGCCAATAATTTTAGCTTTTATATCTGATATACCTAGAACTTCCGCATCCACGGGATCTGTAACAGTTGGGCAAAATGCATCGTAATTACGCAAAGCTTCTTGCAATTGCTCTTTAGACATCGGCACATCATCCTTATTAATCGTAACGTCGTATGATGTTTTTAGATGCTCTTCAACTTCTTCTGGCCAGCGGCGTGTTAATATTATTCTTGGTTTGCTCATGATTAGCTTTTTTCTTAAGCTTTAGACATTACTTTTTTCATTGTAGTGCCTAGCTCAGATGGGTTTGGCGCAACAGTGATACCGGCTTCTTGCAGCATTTCTGCTTTTTCGGCGGCAGAATCTCCTTTCCCAGAAATTATTGCTCCCGCATGTCCCATTCTTCTACCTTTGGGGGCACTCAGCCCGGCTATAAATGCAACTACAGGTTTTGTCATGTTTTCTTCTATAAAAGAGGCTGCTTCGGCTTCCTGTGGCCCACCTATTTCTCCAATAAGCATGACCCCTTTTGTTTCAGGATCCTCCTCAAATAGCTCAAGTATATCTTTAAATGAGCTACCATTTATTGGATCACCACCAATACCGACACTAGTTGTGATTCCAACACCCTCAGCTTTCATTTGTGATGCAGCTTCATAACCTAGCGTGCCTGAACGACCAATTAAACCAACATTGCCAGGTATATATATATGACCAGGCATAATTCCAAGCATTGCTTTCCCAGGGGTGATTGTTCCTGCACAGTTTGGCCCAGTTAGAATCATTTTATCTTCCTTTTTGTAACGGAGCATATAGCGTTTAACCTGGATCATATCTTGCGCTGGAATGCCGTCAGTTATTGATACGCAATATTTTATTCCTGCGTCGGCTGCTTCCATTATCCCGTCAGCAGCGCCTGCTGCAGGCACAAATACAATACTTGCCTCAGCACCTGTATTTTCGACAGCATCTTTGACTGTATTAAAGACAGGGAGATTAAGGTGAGTTGTTCCACCTTTTCCAGGGGTGACGCCTCCAACTACATTTGTTCCATAATCTAGCATCTCTTGTGCATGGAAGGTGCCTATACGTCCAGTTATACCCTGGACAATAACTTTTGTTTTTTCATTTAGCAAAACGGACATTTATTTATTCCCCCTTATGATTTCGCTTGCGATGCTTCTACCGCTTTTTCTGCGGCTTCAGCTAATGTGTCTGCCATGATTATGGGTAACTTACTATCAGCGATGATCTTTTTTCCTTCTTCCACATTGGTACCCGATAATCTAACAACAAGAGGAACTTTTAATTCCATTTTTGTTAATGCTTTTACTACACCTTCTGCAATCCAGTCACACCTATTTATCCCTGCATAAATATTTACTAACATAGCTTTCACTGAAGCATCTTGGAGAACGAGCTCAAATGCTTTCGCCACCCTCTCGGGGGAGGCTCCACCACCAATATCTAAAAAGTTAGCTGGTTGACCACCGCGCTGAGTGATCATATCCATTGTTGCCATTGCCAAACCAGCACCATTGATCATGCATCCAATATTTCCTTCTAACCCAATGTAGCTTAAGTCATGCTCTGATGCTGAGGTTTCACGAGGGTCTTCTTGCGATGTATCTCGAAGCTCAGCAATTTCTGGGTGCCTAAATAAGGCATTATCATCAAACCCAATTTTTGCGTCTAATGCCATTAATACGTTATCTGTTGTAATTATTAATGGGTTTATTTCTACCATATTTGCATCTAGCTCTATCATTGCTTTATAACAACCCATAAATGTTTTAACAGCATATTTTATTATGCTCGGGTCAATCTGCAGACTGAATGCTAATTCTCTTGCCTGAAAGTATGTCAACCCAACTGCGGGATCAACTTCAATTCTTGTTATAGCATCGGGTTTTTCAGCAGCTAGTTCTTCAATTTCTGTGCCACCTTCCTTCGAGGCAACTAGCACTATTCTTTGTTTTGCTCGGTCCATAACAAAAGCGAGATAAATTTCCTTTGCTATTTGCAACCCTTCTTCAATATATAGTTTTTCTACAAGTTTGCCTTGGGGTCCTGTTTGATTTGTAACAAGCCGGGAGCCTAATAATTCTTCACAAGCTAAACTTACTTCGTCATCGGAGCTACATAATCTAACACCACCGGCTTTCCCTCTTGCTCCTGAATGTATTTGAGCTTTCACCATGCAATTTTTTGTTCCTAATTGATCAAATGCAGTTACTGCTCTTCTAGGACTGTCTGCTAATACACCTTCAGGAACACGTACACCGTATTCTGAAAGAATTTCCTTTGCTTGATATTCATGAATATCCATTATATTTTCCTTATATCCTTTCTATTTTGTTTTTTTATTTATGGCCTCGTCAGCTCTGACAATGTTTTCTGCCATGCGTGCTGATGCCGCATCAATGAGTTTTCCGTCTAGAGATGCCGCCCCTTTCCCTTCTTTTGCAGCATCTTCAAGAGCCTGAAGTATAAGTTTAGCCTTATTCACTTCAGCTTCGGGTGGCGTAAATACTTCATTGGCCAATTCAATTTGAGATGGATGTATCGCCCATTTCCCCTCTATACCGAGAGCAGCAGCTCTTCTAGCTGCTAACAAATAGCCATCAGGGTCTTTGAAGTCGCCAAATGGCCCATCAATAGGACGTAAGCCATACGCTCGGCAAGCTACTGTCATTCTTGTTAGCGCAGCATGCCATTGATCTCCTGGGTAATCGGGGTTGAGCCCGCCTATATTGACGGTTCGAGCTCGGTTGCTCGCAGCATAGTCAGCTACACCAAAATGCATTGCTTCAAGGCGTGAAGAAGATTGTGCTATAGCCTCAACGTTTGCCATACCCAATGCAGTCTCAATTAATACCTCAAGTCCAATTTTTTTTGTCAAACCCATTGCCATTTCGATTTGATTAACCATAGCTTCCACCATGTAAACATCTCCTGGCACACCAGCTTTTGGAATTAGGATTGTATCTAGCTTGTCTCCTGCTTGCTCTATAACATCTACAACATCTTTATACATGTAGTGAGTATCAAGACCATTGATGCGGACAGAAATTGTTTTACCATTTCCGCCCCAGTCTAGATCTTTTAATGCCTGTATAACATTGATGCGAGCTTGTGGCTTATCATCAGGGGCTACAGCATCTTCTAGGTCTAAAAATATATAGTCGCAAGCGCTATTTAATGCTTTTTCAAACATTTTTGGGCTAGAGCCAGGCACGGCTAGCTCACAGCGTTGTACTCTTGGAGTTGCAGGTTCAAATAATGTATGACTCATTTTTATTTCCTCTTCTTTTTAATACGAGTATCGCGGGAACCAGAGCCCCCAATAGGTTTAATTTTGTTTTTTGTTTTGCAGTAATATTGCACGGCAGCACCCACTCCGCTCCCAGGTTTAATTTTGAGTCCTGCATCAATCATAGCCATTTCAACTCCGCCCAATGCAGCCATCATTCGTACTTCATTATTATCCCCAAGGTGACCAATTCTAAAAACTTTTCCAGCAACTTGTGATAATCCAGCCCCTAATGAAATGTTATAACGATGAAAAGCAATATGTATAACTTCTAGTGCTTTTTTTCCATCTCGATTATATTTTGATCCGGGTTCTAACCAAATTGCACTTACAGTGTCTGAATGCCATTTTGGCGCTTTAGCGCAGAGTTTTAAATCCCAAGCTTTTACAGCTTGACGCACACCTTCTGCTAAGCGGTGGTGTCTTTTAAATACATTCTCCAATCCTTCATGCAAAATTAAATCAATAGATGCTCGCAGACCGCGCAGTAATGGTACTGAAGGTGTATATGGAAAAAAGCCATCTTTATTGGTATCTAT
Source organism: Pseudomonadota bacterium (assembly GCA_036687665.1). Taxonomy (GTDB): domain Bacteria; phylum Pseudomonadota; class Gammaproteobacteria; order Poriferisulfidales; family JAYYZZ01; genus JAYYZZ01. The sequence continues at coordinate 62,280 of JAYYZZ010000003.1, forward strand.
ATGATCTTGAATATCAAGAAAACATCTTGCACATTTTGCTTTTTTACGTGCAGCCAGAGCTCTTTTACTAAAACAAACAATCGCTAATCCTGCTGGCAACATGAAGCCTTTTTGTGAACCACTGACAGCGACATCCACTTTCCAGGCGTCCATTTTAAAATCAAGACTAGCTACTGAACTTACTGCATCTACCATTAGTAATGCTGGATGTTTGGCGCTGTTCATTGCTTTTCTAAGCCCCGCGATATCACTAGTTACTCCTGTAGCTGTTTCATTGTGGCAGGCTATAACAGCTTTTATTTTATGTTTTTTGTCTGCTTGCAATATTTTCTTAATTTTTTCTACTGGCACACCTTCACCCCATGGTGTTTCGACGAGCTCGACATCAAGACCAATGCGTACTGCCAAGTCATACCATAGGTGGCTAAATTGTCCAAAACGAGAAGTAAGCACCTTGTCACCTGGCGACATTGTGTTGGTCAATGCAATTTCCCAACCAGCGGTCCCTGTGGCAGGAAAAACAAAGGACTGCCCACTCTTAGTTTTAAAAATCTGATTTAAATCTTTTAGAATTGGTTTTACCAGATCTGGAAAGTCTGGCGCTCTATGGTCTTCCATAGGGACTACCATGGCATTTTGCACCTCAACGGGTATATGTGTTGGTCCCGGCGCGAATAAATAATTTCGACCCGGATATCTTAGTTTTTCACCTGGCATAGTTCTTCCTTTTTATTAATTTCTTAATAGTAGTTTTCTAGTTATCAGCCCTTTTACTAGGCTTTTTCTTAATTACGCAGGGCGTCAATAATGCCACAAGGACCACCAACCTCTCAAGTTATTCTGAATGTTCTCTTTTTAATCAATAACACCCTGGATTTTTGCAGCCTGCAAGGTATTTTCAAGAAGACATGCAACTGTCATGGGCCCTGTCCCTCCAGGCATCGGTGTGATAGCACCGGCAACAGTCACTACAGATTCAAAATCTACATCACCCACAATGCCTTTTTCGGTTTGTGTGACACCAACATCAAAAACTGCAGCGCCTGGTTTTACGTGATTTGATTTTATCATCCCAGGTATGCCAGTGGCTGCAATAATTATGTCCGCATCCCCGGTTAACTTTTCTAAGTTTTTTGTTCTTGAGTGAGCTAAAGATGCAGTTGCATCAATACCCTTTTTTGCCAACATTAATAACTGAGGCATACCAACAAGTTTTGACCGACCAACAACCACTGCTGTTTTTCCTGTTGTTGTGATTTTGTAGTGTTCAATTAAGCGCATAACTCCTAATGGTGTGCAGGGCATTAGTAGCGCGTTACCTGTTATTAATTTACCAAGGTTATTATTAGTCAGACCATCTACATCTTTTTCAGGTTTGATCATCTCAATCACGGCTTCACTATTTAGGTGTTCAGGTAACGGCATTTGAACTAATATTCCATTTACATCCGGGTTTTCGCTCAAATTTTTTACATAATTTTCTATTTCCTTTTGGGTAATATCTTGAGGTAAATTTTCATGTAGAGATTTTATGCCGGCAGCTTCTGCCTGTTTTTGTTTCATGGCAACATATATCTTGCTGGCCTCGTCTTCTCCAACAAGAACAGTTGCCAAAGTTACGTTGCCTTTAGCAGCACTAACTTCTTCTTTTATTTCATTTCTTATTTTTTGTGCTACTAATTTGCCATCTAATAGCAGAGCTGTATTTGCCATGATATATCCATTGTTTAATTTTGTTGTTTAGGGCTTTATATTGTTACTCAGCCTGGGGTTGCTTGTCTGGATTCAAGTAAATAAAACTTTTTCCTAATTTTCCACCATAATTTCCTGCCGAAATCATTATCAAATCTTTAGTGTCTCGAGATGCCTCAATAGCAGCTTGTGTTGCATTGATTATCGGTTGCATATTTTTACCATTCATTATTATTTCCATAACAGAGCCCACCCCTTCCGGCAAACCAGCTTCTACATCGGGTTTATCCTGCAGCATCGGGCAAAATTTTTCATAAGTGCTTGCTATAGTGAAATCGTAATCACTGCCTGCTTTTGAGCCACTTCCCGCTATCCCGCCAGGAAATGTCGTTATGACATCGGGCATAGGTAAAATAGCTTCAACACCCTTTTCTGCAGCCTCCAGTGCCGCGTCAGTATTTTTTCCAAAATACCAGAGATTACCGCCCATTAGCCCATCGTCAAAACCAAAACGACGATCTAAAATAAATTCTCCTCCTAGTATCGGTATCCACCACATTTTTCGTCCATGGCGCTCAATCCGTTTTTGATGTTTATTTCCAAAATATGCAACTTTTCTGCCTATTTGAAAATATTCCTCGGAATCTAGCAAACTAAAGCATGATGCTGTAGGGCAAGTTAATATATTTTGGCTTACTCTAACTAAAGTTGACCTTTCAAGACGTTGTTCTCGGTCTTTCCAGAATCTCGGAACATGCAGCTGTATTATTGCCCCAGGTCGACCGTCCGGCGTTATGAAACTTTCATCACCACCCGGGCCCACATATCGATCCATGCCTGCCTCGCAATCACATAAAATAGAGCTAGCACCGTTACCGGTTACAGCATTCACAGCATGTTGAACCCACTTATGGTCTTTTGCCGTGATTAAAATTTCTACATATATACTTTTAAAAGCTTCTGCGTAAGTATCATCAATAATAGCCGTCACAATTATTAACCCCTGCCTTTTCCTTCATATATTGTTTTTTCCGTAATCACTTTATCCATGTAGACATCGTGAGGTGCAACTAATATTTCATCAAATAGTTGAGATTCATAGCATAGAGCGATCAAAGCGCAATCCGCTCTTACTTTGTCCATTAACCTGTCATAGTAGCCTTGCCCATTTCCCATACGACCACCTTGACGGTCAAAGCCAACACCTGGAACCATTATCAGATCAAGATCTTCAGGCGCTACTTCTTTTCCGGGCTCACCCCAACGTTCCTTTGGAGGCTCTAAAATATCCCATTTACCAACAACCATTTCTTCTAAACTCTCCATGTACCATAAACCAAGCTTATTATCGCCGTTTTCGTCTACAGTACAGTATGGAACTATAATCTTTTTTTCTCCCTTTTTTACTTCCTCAAGAAGCTCAGGTTTTGTCCTGGTCTCAGATCGGCAATCTATATACCACATCGCCACTTTTGCGTTTTTATACTCAGGTAATTCCATAAATAATTTGCAGGCTGATGCGCTAATTATGTCTTTATCTTCCTGCGCATTTCGCCGATCATAGGCTTCTCGGCGCATTTCTCCTTTACGCTCCATTATCGCTTCTAATTCTTCCGGGGTTAATGCCATGTTCTCTCCTAATGTATATATTTAGTCAAATCCATCAATTATTGCAAATGGGGGGTGTTATGCTAAACCATTTCTGTATATCGTGCCAAATTAGTGCATTACAATATTGTTATGGGACACTTACCTTTATTTATAGATGTTCAAAATAAGCCTTGCTTGGTTGTAGGGGCGGGCTCCATTGCCACACGAAAACTGTCAATGCTAATAGAGAGCGGCGCAAAAGTCACTGTATTAGCCCCAAATAGCACAGAAAAAGTAAGCAAAATGTCAAAAGAAGGAAAAATTGAATATTTACAGAGAGCATTCAAAGACGGGGACATTAAAGGCCAATTCCTCGTAGTGGCTGCTACAGATGATTCTAATTTAAATGTACATATTGCTGATATAGCCAAAAGTAATGGGATTTTCGTGAATGTGGCAAATGACTCATCCGCAGGCAATATTTTACTTCCATCCGTTGTAGACAGGGCTCCAATGAAGATTGCTATTTCTACAGGGGGCGCATCACCTGTGTTGGCTAGATTGGTGCGAAATAAATTGGAAAGCTTTATCCCATCCACTTACGGAAATCTTGCCAATCTCATTAAAGATTTTCGCGAGACAGTAAAAGAAAAGTTCAATTCAGTTGATCAAAGGCGCAAGTTTTGGGAGTCTGTTTTACAAGGACCTGTAGCTGAAATGATATTTTCTGGACAAGATGAGAAAGCGAGAAGATTGTTACGAGAGAAAATCCGAGATAGCGAATTACAAAATGACGTTGGTGAGGTCTATTTGGTAGGAGCAGGCCCGGGCGACCCTGATCTTCTATCATTTCGGGCTTTAAGGTTAATGCAGCAGGCAGATGTTGTAGTTTATGACCGATTAGTCAGCGAACCAATATTAAAATTAGTAAGACTAGACGCAGAGAGAATTTACGCGGGCAAAGAAAGAGCAGAACATGCACTTCCGCAAGATTCAATCAATTCGCTTTTGATGAATCTTGCTAAAGAAGGAAAACGAGTTTTAAGACTCAAAGGCGGCGATCCATTTATTTTTGGAAGGGGGGGAGAAGAAATAGAAACTTTAATTGATGAAAACATTCCATTCCAGATAGTGCCAGGAATTACTGCAGCATCTGGATGTGCAAGCTATGCCGGTATACCACTAACACATAGAGATTTTGCTCAAGCATGTATTTTTGCAACGGGTCATTTAAAGGATGGGACGGTAAAATTAAACTGGAGGATGCTTGCAAATGAGAAGCAAACTTTAGTTTTTTATATGGGACTTATTGGTTGTCAAACAATTTGTGAAAAACTTATTCAGCATGGATTGCCATCTGCAACACCAGCGGCAATAATCATACAGGGAACTACGTCCAATCAAAAAGTTTACCTTGGGGATCTTACTACGCTTCCTACAATTGTTGCTGATAATAATGTTCAACCCCCTACGTTGATAATTATTGGGGAAGTTGTCAAACTGCACAAAAAACTAAGATGGTTTAATTCAGAGAGTAATAATGAAGGTGTTTCGGTAAAGACTTATGCAAGCTTCTCCAAAAAGAAGATTGATTAATACAAAAATTTCTATTAAAAGAATTTTTATTAATGCTTTACTATCAATATTCTTATCATTTTTTATAGTTTATCCAATAATGGCTGACGAATTAAATATAGGCGACAAGGCTCCTGATTTTGATCTCCAAGACCAAAATAGCCAGAATCATTCTTTGGCATCATATCCTGGGAAGTGGATAGTTATATATTTTTATCCTAAAGATAATACCCCTGGCTGCACAAAAGAAGCTTGCAATTTTAGAGATGATATTGAGTTGCTTACTAGGCAAGATTCTCAGGTGATTGGTATAAGTGTTGATAGCGTTAGTAGCCACAAAAAGTTTAGCAATAAATATCGTCTTCCTTTCCCTCTTTTATCTGATGCAAATGGAAATATAGCGGCACAATATGGTTCACTGATTAAATTGGGCCCAGTCAAGATTGCATCACGCCATACATTTATAGTTGCTCCTGATGGGAATATTGCCAAGATTTACAGATCTGTAGATGTAAAAAAACACAGCAGAGAAATAATTGCTGATCTAAAGATATTGCAAGGAGATTGAGATTGAAGAATCGTCTCGACAAAATATACACCCGAACAGGGGATGCAGGAACGACGGGCACTGCAAGCGGCGAACGTGTTAGAAAAGATTGCCTCCTTATAGAAGCAATCGGTGATATTGATGAGCTAAATTGCATTATTGGTATGCTTTTAAGCCTCTCAATATCAAAGGAGATAAAAGATGATTTAAATCAAGTGCAACATTATCTGTTTAATATTGGAGGAGAACTCAGCTCTTCTGACAAATTCTTAATCAAAAGCGACCAGGTCGCTTGGGTTGAAAAAAAAATAGATTTGTATAACGAAAGCTTGCCGCCCTTAAAAGAGTTTATTCTTCCGTCTGGTAGTATTGAGATAGCGACATGTCATTTGGCACGTGCAATTTGCAGAAGAGCTGAACGCCGCGTAGTAGCATATTATTCTGATAACAATAAACATAATGATTTGTTAGCCTATATCAATCGTTTATCAGATTTGCTGTTCGTGTATTGTAGAAAAATCGCAGCGGCAGATTTAGTGGAAGAGAAATACTGGAATCCGTCTATTTAATTTTCGTTGTTCCTATAATCACCTCTGCATCTAGAAGTTTCTTGAAAATTGTTCGCCCGCCTTCCACTATTGATTGGTCATTTGTTTTTTTAAGTATTATGGCCATTTCTTTTAAAATTTCCTCACCTGTTTTCTTTTTCTCTTCATGTATTTTTTCTAGCAAAAGAGCAGAGTAGAGATTTATTTCTACAAAATATACTTTTCCATCACTACGTCTATTCACTATAAGATTTGTTGGTTCTTTTTGTATTTCTTTTAAATCAAAATCTTTACTTATTTTGTGCACAGCGTAGTTGTAGCGTAATAATTTAGCTAATGGTGAAATAACAGGTATGCCGTTATATAAATCGCCGACAGGATCTATTTTGCTCATGTCAACTTGTTCATTAGAGATTAATAATTCCAATTCTATATATTCATAGTGCGCAAGCTCTAATAAAAAGACGGGATCGTTTTCTTGGAATTTGTACTCATTTTGCAAATAGCTTAGGAATTCCTTGGCAATGTTATAAAAAAAAGGGCTTTTGCAATTGTGAGAGGCGTAAAATAGTTTTATTTTCTTTTCCCATTCTATTGGGGTATATAGGCTACGTAAGACAGGGTAAGTTTTATTAATAAAGCCACTTATATTTTTAAAAAAAAGTTTACGATAAATCTCAAGACGCCTCTCTTCGACTCCGCTAGGAGGCGGAACATTGTCAGGATCTCTTAAATGTGCAGAGAAAGCATGCTGTATATCTTGAAAATTTAAATTTTTTTTTTAGTCATTGTTGTGCTTGGGCTTGATACTTTTTTATTGTACTAACTTCAGTTAATAAATCTGTGATTGGCGGGAAATTAAAGTCTCTCTCTAGTAAAGTGGGAATAGGTCCAAATTCTTTGTATGCGTGTTTAAGCAAATTCCAAACAGGTTCTATAACATTTGCCCCATGCGTATCGACGATAAGATCCGTATCTTCTTGTGAATGTCCAGCAATATGCATGTACGCAATTTTGTCTCTTGGTAGTCCTTCTAAATAGTGCAAAGGGTCATATTTATGATTTATAGAGTTTACATAAACATTATTGATATCAAGAAGCAGCATACATCCTGATTCCTCAAGTATTCCATTCAAAAAATCTAGCTCACTGATTTCTTGACCGGGAGAGGCGTAATATGAAACGTTCTCTATTGCTATTTTGCGTTCTAAAATATTTTGTGTGTCTTGAATCCTGGATGCTACATACTTAATGGCATCATTGGTAAATGGAATTGGCATCAAATCATACAGATGGCCTGCGTCTGAGCAGTAACTCAAGTGTTCTGTGTAAAAAGCAATATGATGTAAATCAAGAAATTTTTTTATTTTTTCAAGTAAAACATAATCTAATGGAGCTGGACTACCCAATGACAATGAAAGGCCATGAGTGACAAATGGAAATTTTTCTGTAAATGTATGTAAACGCTGCCCGATAGAACCGCCTACATCTATCCAGTTCTCTGGCGCTATTTCCATGAAATCTACATTTTTAGGTGTAGTGTTTTCCAAATCATCTATGATATCTCTGCGCAAGCCTAAGCCCGCGCCGCGTATAGCCGCTAAATTATTGCTCATACAATGGTTAAGACAGGATTGTAGCTAGTTTTAGTTGCCGCACGTGCCTTCGCCGCACTTACCTTCACCATCTTTACCTTCGCCGCACTTACCTTCGCCGCACTTACCTTCGCCGCACTTACCTTCATCATTTTTGTTTTCGCTAGCTTTAGCTCCGCCACAGCCGCACTTACCTTCATCATGTTTTTCATCATGTGTTTTCTCATCTTTTTTCTTATGAGAGCCTGCGACCATATAGCCAGAAGATAGTTCCTTCATTGTAAAGGGGTCTTCATGGGCGTTTACTGCTTGAGAGGTTGTCATTGTTATCGCTACTGTACCTATAGCTATAGCGAGGGGTGTCAGTCTTTCTTTTTTTGCCATCACCAAATCTCCTAACATTTTTAATGTAAATATTAAGTTATCAATATACTCTATTTTTTTTTGTTGTCTATAATGCTTTTTTCTTGTAAAGACAAATGTCCTTTAACAGACAATTTGGGCATTTTGGTGTCCTTGCACTGCAAATATAACGACCATGCAATATAAGCCAGTGATGTGCATTTTTTTTGAATTTCTCGGGAACATGCTTTAATAATTTTTTTTCTACGATAAGTACATTTTTTCCTGGGGCAAGACCCGTTCTATTACATACCCTAAAAATATGCGTATCGACAGCAATAGTTTTTTTGTTAAATGCCGTGTTTAAAACGACATTTGCAGTTTTTCTGCCTACCCCGGGTAAAGATTCAAGCTCGCTTCTTATTTCCGGAACTTCACCATTATGCTGCTTAACTAAAATCCTACATGTTTTTATTATATTTTTAGCTTTTGTGTTATGAAGCCCTATGTTTTTAATATGTTCTTTAAGGCCTTTCTCTCCTAGATTTAAAATTTTTTCAGGTGTTATTGATTTAATAAATAGTTTTTTTGTTGCCTTATTAACACTAATGTCTGTAGCTTGCGCGGATAAAATAACTGCAATTAAGAGTTGAAATGGATTTTTATATTTGAGTTCAGTTGTCGGGTTTGGGTTTTGTTTTTCAAGCCGAGAAAATAATTTATTTATATTTGCATTATTCATTTGTTATTCTAAATTCTTTGCTCTTTTTATAGCATCATTAATTACTTTTTTGTTTATCTTATTTTCGGATATATATAAATTATCTTTTAATTCTTGATGTACTTTTTTTTCAAAATTTTTATAATTATTTATTCTTTCTTTTCGAGATTTATAGCGTTTTTTTGCAAGGTTTATTTTTTCTTTCTTTTTTGAGTCAGATTTTTCCGTTATTTGAATTATTTCAATACAGCTGACAGGGCAAGGAGTAATGCAGATATCACAACCAATGCAGAGGTCTTCAATTATCGTATGCGACATATTTGGTGCTCCAACAATTGCATCGAATGGGCATACTTTTAGGCAAATAGCACAACCTACACAATATTCTTCATGTATAAAAGCTCGCTTATTGTTTGGATTGATTTGCAAAGTGAATTTTATTTAACTTGCATTCCTGGTTGCGCACCGATGTCTGCTGTCAGTAAAAATATTCCTTCATCTTCAGTGCCAACAGCTAGCAGCATGCCTTCTGAGGTTCCAAATCTCATTTTTCTTGGTTTTAAATTTGCCACTACAATTATATGTCTCCCAATCAGATCTTTCAGTGGGTAGGATTTTTTTATGCCAGCGAGTATTTCTCGCATATTCTCACCCATGTCAACTGTCAAGCGCACTAGTTTATCTGCATCTTCGATTTCTTCCGCATTTACAATTTTAGCAACACGCAAATCAACTTTTGAAAAATATTCGAAATCTATCTCACTGTTTTTTTGATTATCCATATACTGATTTTTACTTTAATTCGATATTATTTTTGCAACATTTTTTTTGTCTAACCTCTCAACGAGAGGGGTATATTCTTTAATTTTATGTTTCAAAAGAGGTTTTTCTATATCTGACCAATAAAGAGGTTCTGTTTGTAAAAAATTTTCTGTCGTCTTTGCAATGTTGGGCATTATAGGTTTTAGATATATTGTTAATACTCTAAACAGGTTAATACCCATTGAGCATACTGCCTGCACGTCTTTTTCTTTGCCTTCCAGTTTTGCTAATTTCCAAGGCTCCTTATCGTTAATGTATTGGTTAGCGCTATCTGCAAGTTTCATAATTTGTTTTATAGCAGCGGAATATTCTCTATCTTCAAAATATTTTGCGATTAAATCCTTGGTATTACAAAACTCATCAAAAAGAGGTTGGTTATCTATTTCCTCTGACAACTCTCCCTTAAAATCTTTATTTATGAAGCTCGCACATCGGCTTGCGATATTTGCAAATTTTCCAACTAGATCACTATTAATGCGAGCGATAAAATCATCTAAGTTTAAATCAATATCCTCAATGTCAGCCCCTAATTTTGCAGCAAAATAATAACGCAAGTATTCTGGTTCTAAATGTTTGATATACGTGCGTGCAGTTATATATGTACCTCGAGACTTTGACATCTTTTTACCATTAATTGTTAAAAAGCCATGATAAAAAATATTTGTTGGTAGGCGATAGCCCGAACCTTCAAGCAATGCTGGCCAAAAAAGAGTGTGAAAATATGCAATATCTTTTCCTATGAAATGGTATAGCTCAGCTTCACTATTTTTTGCCCAATATTCATCAAAATTATATTTTTTGTTATTACAGAGGTTTAGAAATGAAGCAATATATCCAATAGGAGCATCAAACCAAACATAAAAGTATTTTCCTATTTCTCCTGGTATTTCAAAACCAAAATAAGGTTCATCGCGAGAAATGTCCCAGTCCCGCAATCCGCTATCAAACCATTCTTGCAGCTTATTTCGCATTTCAGTTTGTGTAATTTTATTATCCACAAAGTTCTTCAAAGATTTTTGAAAATTGTTCAATAAAAAGAAGTAATGTTCCGATTCTTTTGTAATTGGAGTTGCTCCTGTAAGGGTAGATCTGGGATCTTTTAAATCTGTTGGCGAATAAGTTGCCCCGCACTCTTCACAGGCATCTCCATATTGATCGGAAGCGTTGCAATGTGGGCACTCACCTTTAATAAAACGATCTGGTAGAAACATTTCAGCTTTTTCATCATAAAATTGCGAGATTATTTTTTTTCTAATATGCCCAGCTGAGCTCAATGCCTCATATATATTATTCGAGATTGATTGATTTTCTTTACTATGAGTCGAGTGATAATTATCAAATTCAATCAAAAAATCACTAAAATCTTTTTCATGCTCATCCTGTGTTTTTTTTATCAAATCTTCCGGGGTTATCGATTCTTGCTGAGCGCGCAGCATAATGGGTGTGCCATGAGCATCGTCAGCACACACATATAGGCAATGGTTTTTACAAGACTTCTGAAATCGAACCCATATATCAGTCTGTATGTACTCTACTAAATGGCCGAGGTGAATGGGCCCATTAGCGTATGGTAGGGCACTAGTTACCAATATCTTGCGTTTTAATGAAGCCATGTATGTCTTATTGGGTATCTGCAATCCTCTCCTAGTATATAATAATCTAATATAAAACCATCTGTGTATGCGTAAAAATTTTAATCTTCAGTAGGTAGCTTCCATGGAATTGAGTATAGATAATATAAAGGGTGTTTTGAAAGAACTCCACGATCCACATACTGGTGCTGATTTAGTTTCCAGCAAGGCAATTAACGACATTTCAATTAACAAAAAGGCAGTGAAGGTAGAGGTTTTGTTGGGCTACCCAGCCAAGAGTTATAAGGAGAAATTAGAGGAAGAAATAAAAAACAAGCTTCTGGCAACTCAAGGTATTGAGTCAGCTGAGGTATCTGTTGGATGGGAAATTACGTCTCATTCAGTCCAGAAAAACCTTCAACCTATGAAAAATGTTAAGAATGTAATTGCTGTGGCTTCAGGAAAGGGTGGCGTAGGAAAATCAACGACAGCAGTCAATCTTGCTTTAGCATTAGCTGCAGAAGGAGCTGTTGCTGGTATATTAGATGCTGATATTTATGGTCCAAGCCAACCAAGAATGCTTGGAATCTCGGGACAACCTCATTCTGAAGATGATCAAACTCTGGAGCCTATGGAAAACCATGGTTTGCAAGCTATGTCGATTGGTTTTCTCATCGAGGAAGAAACTCCAATGATATGGAGAGGTCCAATGGTTACTCAAGCGCTAGAGCAACTATTGAATGATACGCAGTGGCGCGAGCTTGATTACTTAATTATTGATTTACCCCCTGGAACCGGGGATGTGCAGTTAACTCTTGCACAAAAAATTCCCGTCAGCGGCGCAATAATAGTTACTACACCTCAAGATATCGCATTACTAGATGCTAGAAAAGGGTTGAAAATGTTTGAGAAAGTCGAAGTACCAGTTCTGGGCGTGATTGAAAACATGAGTATTCATATTTGCAGTAAATGTGGGCAAGAAGAGCCAATATTTGGTACTGGCGGTGGTGAAAATCTTGCAAAAGAAAGCTCTGTGCATTTACTTGGGCAGCTACCATTAGATATGAGCATACGAGAACAAACTGACAGCGGAAAACCAACTGTGATTTCTCATCCCGAAAGCAGGATTACAGATATTTATAAAGAGATAGCGCGTACCGCTAGCGCAAGATTGGCAATGAAAGCTAAAGATTACAGCGCTAAATTTCCAAAGATTGTTATTCAAAACGATTAATCTTATGTCAATAAAGTCTGATAAGTGGATTGCTGAAATGGTTGCATCACATCACATGATTGACCCTTATGAGCCTAAGCAAGTGAAAAAAAATCAAGGAAATCGCTGCATATCATATGGTACTTCAAGTTACGGGTATGATATGAGGTGCTCAAATGAGTTTAAAATATTTACTAATATTAACTCTGCAGTGGTAGACCCTAAAGCTTTTAGCAATGAAAGTTTTGTTGATTATGTTGGTGATGTTTGCATTGTTCCCCCAAATTCTTTTGCCCTTGCTAGCACTGTTGAGTATTTTCGAATACCACGATCAGTTTTGACTTTATGTTTAGGTAAATCAACATATGCTCGGTGCGGGATCATAGTCAATGTTACGCCGCTTGAGCCAGAGTGGGAAGGGCATGTGACTCTTGAGTTTTCTAATACGACTCCACTCCCAGCTAAAATTTATGCAAATGAAGGTGTGGCACAAGTAATTTTCTTAGAGTCAGATGAAGTATGCCAAACGTCGTATAAGGATAGGGACGGCAAGTACCAAGGGCAGGAAGGGGTTACTTTACCAAAAACATAGCAATGTAAATGGAAAACCTTAATGTCATTTACAAATCTGTTCGCCGTTATGTAATATTTATTATTGGCGCGACAATCATCTTACTAGGTGTGGTGATGATTGCGACACCTGGGCCTGCAATTATAGTAATACCCTTTGGTTTAGCTATCCTAGCGACAGAGTTCATATGGGCAAGAAAGCTACTAAAGAAATTTAAAAGCAAAGTTTCTGGACTGACCCCTGACAAGAACAATACCAAAAAAAACTAAGCGCTTAATTAAAGAAGAAAGCTGCAGCACTAAAGCAACAGCATTGTTCCTAATCCTAGGAAAACAACAAATCCAATCACGTCTGTAAAAGTGGTTAATAACACATTGCCTGCTAGGGCAGGGTCGACACCAAGCTTTCGTAAAACCATAGGTATGCTGACCCCAGCAATGGCAGCAAAGATTAGGTTAGCTATCATCGCCAATGCAATTATTAATCCTATTGTCTTGTCGTTAAACCATACTGCTGCAATGATTGCTACAACAGCACCCCATAAAATACTATTTAGCGCACTCACAATTACTTCTTTTGACATCAATACTCGGGCGTTGCTTCGAGCAACTTGCCCTAGCGCCAAACCTCGTATTACTAGAGTCAGCGTTTGTCCGCCGGCAATTCCCCCCATGCTGGCGACAATTGGCATTAATACTGCCAAAGCAACTACTTTTTGAATTGTCTCTTGGAAAAAACCGATCGCGATAGCAGTAATAATAGCTGTAAATAAATTAATACCAAGCCAGACACCCCTGCGTTTAGCTGCAGGTATTATTGGGGAAAAGAGATCCTCGTCTTTTGCTAATCCGGCCATATGGTATACCGTATTTTCTCCTTCTTCTCTAATAATATCGATCACATCATCTACAGTTATGCGTCCCAGAACACCACCTTCCTCATCAATTACAGCGGCTGACAATAGATCCCTGTCTTCAAACAAAGTAGCCACTTGTGCGGCTGGTGTTTCAGCATCCAAGGCTTTTATTCTTGTATCCATTAATTCAGAGACTGGAGTATTTGCCCCACTAGATAGCAGAGTTGGTAAATGTAAAACACCTAAATAATGCTCATTGTAGTCAACAACAATTAAACTATCTGTGTTACTTGGTATTGCTTCCCTTATTCTTAAATATCTTAAAACAACCTCTACTGTTAGATTTGCACGGATCGTTATTGCGTCTGTGTTCATAAGACCGCCAGCTGTATCTTCGTCGTAATCTAATATAGTTTCTATTCGTTGCCGATATTGATAGTCCATTCCATCTAGCACCTGTCGCATGACGGTGTCTGGGAAATCTACTAAAAGATCAGCAAGGTCGTCAATATCTAGACCTTCTATTGCCAAAAGCAAAGACTCTTCATCCATTTCGCTGATAATTCTTGAGCGCACTTCGTCACCCAACTCAAGCAGTATCTCTCCATCTTGATCTCTATCTAGCATTGCCCAGACAATTGAACGTTTATTTTGCGGCAATGATTCGATCAGGTCAGCTATTTCAGAGGGATGTAGGCCATTTATCATCAGTTTGGCACGCATGGTTGTGCCAGCCCCCAGAGCACCAGAAATAGCTTCTAGCAACCGTTCTGCTTGCGGATTTTTGTGCAGACGTTCTGTTGGCGTATTTTTAGGTGGTGTTTTTGGCATATCACTAAGAAATTATTTAATAATCTTTAGGATATGTAAGTTTAACGGTTTGGGAGGCCCAAACCCAAGAAAAAATTTTTACAAAATAATTACTTACCTAATTCTCTATGCCGCACACTAACCTCTAATTCTGAATTGTTACGAAAATGCTCTACCAATTTTTCAACCAAATAAACAGATCTATGATAACCCCCTGTACACCCTATAGAGATATTGATATAGCTCCTATTGCTTTCTATAAAATCAGGTATCCAGCGATCTAAAAAAACTTTTATATTTTCAAACATTTCTTCCACTTCTTTGTGTTTTTTTAAGAATTCAATAACTTTCTCATCTAAGCCAGGTTTCCATCTAAGGTCCGGCTCCCAATGCGGGTTTGGTAAACATCGGACATCAAAAATAAAATCAGAATCATGGGGAGTGCCATGTTTAAAGCCAAATGATTGGAAAAGCAATGAAACGTTGTCATTTGAACCTGTAATCCTGTCTTTTATAAGCTGGCGTAACTGATGAACATTTGTTTGGGTTGTGTCTATTTCGATGTCAGCATAACTAGAAATTGTGCGTAGTCTTTTTTCCTCTTCGATAATTGCTTCTTTTAAAGGCAGCCCATTTTTTGACAAAGGATGCCTCCTTCTTGTTTCATTAAAGCGCTTTAATAGTGTACCTATATCTGCTTTTAAAAACACAACAGTTAATTCAACTTCAAACTTTTTCAATTCTCGAAAAACTTTTTTTAAATCTTCTAAATGTTCAATCCCAGATCTCGCATCGATCCCAATTGCCGTTTTTTCAAGTGAGCTAAATAAATCATCTGGCTGCGATAAAAGGTCAGCAAAGTTTAAGAGCAAGGATGGCAGTAAATTATCTATACAGTAGTAACCTTCATCTTCTAAAGTATTTAGAGCAATAGATTTTCCTGAGCCTGATAAACCTGTAACAATAATTAGTTTCATTTAATTTTTTTACGTTCGCTTACGGGCAAAATATTCATTTCAGAACGGTATTTTGCAACTGTTCTTCTAGCCAATATAATTCCTTGTTTGTTTAAACCCTTTGTTATCTCAATATCACTCAGGGGTTTCGTTGCAAGCTCTTCATCAACAAGTTTTTTTATTACAGCTTTTATTGATGTTGCAGAGCATGGACTTCCATCTTTAGCATTTACGTAATTTGAAAAGAAATATTTTAATTCATAAATCCCCTTGGGGGTATGCAAATATTTTTGAGTTGTAGCTCGTGATATTGTTGATTCGTGCATTTTTAATTTTTTTGCTATGTCCTCTAAAATTAAAGGTCGCATTTGCTCATCTCCATATTCAAGGAATTTTTGCTGAGCTTTAACAATCTCTTCTGTTACTTTCAATAGTGTTTCATTTCTGTTTTTCAAATTCTGAAGAAACCACTTAGCGTCTTGCAACTTTTCTTTCATGTATAAATTATCTTTACTTCTATCTGATTTTTGCACTAAAGATGCATATTGCTCATTGATATGTACTTTAGGCGCCAGGTCTGGATTTAATGTTATTGCCCACGAGCTATCTATCTTTTTTACATACACATCAGGAATAACATATTTTGGGGCGGCTTTATTTATAGATGCACCTGGTTTTGGGTTAAGAGATTTTATAAGGCTAAAAATATCGTCTAATTGATCTTCAGTTAAATTATAGTTGCGGGAGAGTTTTTTAGTGTCGTTTTTTGCAACAGACTCAAGGTCATTTTCCACGATAAGGATTGCTTTTTCTGAGCACGGTGAGCTCTTTTGTAATGCTTTTATTTGTATAGCTAGACACTCGCTTGCAGTTCTTGAGGCACAACCAACAGGATCAAATTCTTGAACTACTCGCAATACTTTATTGACTTGTTTTCTGCTTAATCCTAGCTCATCAACTGCACTTTTACATAATTCATCATACGGTTCATTTAAATAACCGTCATCATTTATGGCGTCTATTATTGCTATGCCTGCAACTTTTTCTTCAGGACTTAGCCCTCCTGCCATATTGAGCTGCCATTGTAAGTGACTTTGCAGAGATTCGCTTGAATGTGCTTGATTCAAAACCAAATCATGTATATTAGATTTTTTATATGACCCATCTGAAGATGCTGTAAAAATATTTTCTAAATATCTTGTAATTTCTTCAGCAGCTCGTTCTTTAGTTTTATTTTCCTCGCCAGTATCCTGAGATTCTTTTATTACAATCTCATCATCCTTTTCTAACATTGGATTAGTTTCGAAATTTTTTTGTATCTCTGCAAGTAACTCTATATTAGATAATTGCAGTAGCTCAATTGCTTTACGTAATTGTGGCGAAATGCCAAGGCGTTGAACCAGCTGTAAATTTAGTGAAGTTTTCATTTTTTATATGCGTTTCTTTCAAAGATATACTATAAGCGGAAATCTTCACCCAGATAAACATCTTTTACCCGTTTATTTTTTAAAATATCTTCTGGAGAACCTTGTGTAATTATACCTCTATCACCTAATATGTATGCTCTGTCACATATTCCTAAGGTCTCTCTAACATTGTGGTCAGTAATTAATATTCCTATTCCCCTTTTTTTCAAATGAGTAATAAGTGTTTGTATATCTAAAACAGATATAGGGTCGATTCCTGCAAAAGGTTCATCAAGTAGGATGAAAGAAGGTTCTGATGCAAGAGCACGCGCAATTTCAACTCGACGTCTCTCTCCTCCTGATAAGCTTATCCCTTGTGAGTGGCGTATGTGAGAGATATTAAACTCTTGCAAAAGTTTTTCGCACTTTTCTTCACGCTCATCTCTTTTGATAGCGAGTGTTTCTAATACTGCTAGTATATTGTCTTGGACAGATAGCTTGCGGAAGACAGAAGGTTCTTGGGGTAGGTAGCCAATACCTTTTCGGGCCCTCACATCCATTGGGAGTGATGTCAAATCTTCCCCATTCAATATAATTTTTCCACTGTCGCAGGGTATCAAACCTATAATCATATAAAAACACGTGGTTTTTCCTGCACCATTAGGACCTAACAATCCTACGATCTCCCCCCGATCTAGATCTAAAGAGACTTCATTAACAATATCTTTTGATTTATATGATTTTTTTAGTTTAGAGGCTGATAATTTGCTCACTTATTTTTGCCGTTTTGTTCATTTTTTGGGACAAGTGTCATACGAACGCGTGAGTTTTTGCCTTTAGTTCCAGCACTTACTTCTTGATTCTTTGTAAAGTAAATAATCTTATTACTAGCTACTTTGTCTTCACCTTGGGTGAGTACTGCATTGTTTGTTAAGATAATCTTTTCTTGACCTATAAAATGCTCAATCTTTTTTGCTACTGCAGTAATTAACTTTCCTTCGTCATTGATTTGTCTGTATGTGCACCTTTTCCCCTCTGCACGCATATATTTTACTTTTTTTCCTGGCGCATATACTGTTAGAACATCTCCCGTTATTTCAAGGCTTCCTTGGTTTAATTTTACATTACCCCTGTAGACACTTGTGCTTGTTTTATCATCCCATTTCGCAGAATCAGATTCGAGCAGTATAGGTTGCTGAGCGTCTGATGATAAAGAGCTAGAAATGCCAGAAAAGACACTTATATATACAGAAACAAAAAATACCAACAGCCCTTTATTGTTCATAAAACCCACTTGTATTTTCTAGTAAAATGAATTCACCTTCTTTTAAGCTTGCTTTCATCCCTTTACCCTTTAGCAGCTGGTTCTTTCTAGAGATCTTTACATCAGTATCTGACAAAGCTAGGCGGTCTTTAAGGTATATATACATTTCTTCTGTTTTCATTACCACGCTGGCTTTTTTAGCACTTTGTTTATAGTCTATATAAACTTTGCCGTTTAGGCGTATATTTTCTCTCTTATAAGCAAACCGAGCGCGTTCTGCAACTATAAATGTAGGCGGTTTTTCCGTGTTTTGGGAATACAGTGTAATTTCTGGATAGTCAATATCAATTGTCTCGCTATTTTCATACTGTTGCATTTTTGGTGTTTTAGTATGGAAATATGGTTTTCCCTGCTCATCCATAGCTATATAAGATACTTGTTCGAAGATATTGTTTGGAACACTTTGCAATTGATCTTTTGTTTTAAGTTTTATGTATTCTCTATTTGCTTGAAGTGTTAAAACCAATATTGAAACAGCAATAATTGCAAAAAATATAATAACGTTGCGTAAATTCATTTTTTCTTTTCTTCCAAATAATATGACAAAGCTTGTTCAAGCAGGTTCTTTGATTCTAAAATTAGCTCGCACACCTCTCTCACGGCTCCAGCACCACCATTATTTTTTGTGACAAGGTCTGCATGTTTTTTAACAAGAGGGTGCGCATCTGCTACAGCAACCGCAAAACCGACATGAGGCATGATTTGTAGATCAACAACATCATCCCCGACGTAACATACTTCTTCTTTTCTCAAGCTTAGCTGATCAAGAGCGTCATTTAGATCCATTAGTTTATCTCGGCTGCCCTGATAGACTAAATTGATTCCTAGCTCTTTCATTCTTATTGCAACCACATTTGATGTACGACCGCTGATTATTGCTATTTTTGTTCCATAGTGTTGTAACATCTTCATACCGTGCCCATCAGCAACATTGAAAGCTTTTGATTCTTGCCCGTTATCATTAAATATTATCTTTCCGTCAGTTAGAACGCCATCAACGTCAAGTACTAATAATTCTACTTTGGCTACTTTTTCTTTATTAGTCATTTTCAAGTTATCCCGCAGTTTAGTAGATCATGCATGTTTAATGCTCCTACAAGCTGTTTGCTATTATCGATCACTGGCGCTGCATTGATTTTTTTCTCATTAAAAATGTGAAGTACTGAAGTTGCAAGCTGCTCACTATCAATTGCGTAACAATTTTTTGTCATTACTTCTTCTATTGCAGTTGTTTGAATATCAAAAGCACTATCTAGCGAACGACGTAAATCACCATCAGTATATACGCCTATAATCTTTTGTTTTTCTAGCACGACAGCCATACCCATACCTTTGGATGAGATTTCAATTAACACATCCTTGAGTTTTGCTCCTTTATGAACGATTGGTATTTGCTGGCCTGTACGCATAACATCTTTTGCACGCAGTGTGAGTCTTTTCCCAAGCTGCCCGCTTGGATGTGATCTAGCAAACTCTTCTAGGTTAAAGTCTTTCGTCTGTATTAATGCAATTGCGAGCGCGTCACCCATAACTAAGGCAGCTGTTGTGCTCGAAGTCGGAGCAAGGTCTAAAGGGCATGCTTCTTTTGCCACACTAACATCTATACATACGTTGGCTTTTTTTGCTAGCTTTGATTTTAAGTTTCCTGTTAACACAATTAATTTGATATTTAGGTTTGATAGTGTTGGTACTATATTAATTAGTTCTTCTGTTTCCCCTGAATTCGAAAGCATAATGACAACATCTTGGCTGGTAATCATTCCAAGATCTCCATGCCCTGCTTCGGCAGGGTGCACAAAGAACGCCGGATTTCCTGTACTGGATAATGTTGCAGCAATTTTTTGACCAATATGTCCAGATTTACCTATCCCTATGATGGCAATGCGTCCCTCACAATTTGTGATTATTTCGCAAGCTTCAACGAAAGAGTTATCTACCCTGTCCGCTAATGCGGCCACTGCTTCTAGCTCTGTCTGTATCAGTTCTTTTGCTGTTTGAATAATTTGTTTTTTATCTATGTTCATAAGGAAAAATTTGTAAGGAATTCTGGATTGTATGTCCGTAAATAATTGAAGCACATGTACAATGCATATGATATTACCAAGCCAAATCCAACAGTCCTGCTAATTACAACATTTTTTTTAGGTTGCAAGCATATTATTAGCAAAATTCCAATTAAAGTTAGCATGAATGGGAAGTCCCCAGTAATAACATAATTTGTGACAAAAAATTCTTCCGTGCTTCGAAACGGGTGAATTATAGCAGGCAGCCCTAGCACAGCTGTGATGTTGAATAGACCTGAGCCGATTATATTTCCTGTCGCTATTCCATGGTGTCCTTTTATGGCACCTACAACCGACGCTGTAATTTCTGGGAGGCTCGTTCCAATTGCTACAATCGTAAGTCCAATCACTAATTCACTGATGCCAAAACTTCTTGCAATAAAGGAACCGCTCTCAATTAGGAGTTGCGAGCCTGCAGTAAGGAGAGCTAATCCAACAAGCAAGTACATAATTGAGTTGGCGAGCGACATCTCTTTTACTAATTGTGTATTAACTGCTTCATCGGGAATAGTTTTTGTTTTCATTGCCACACGAATACTTAAGATCAATATAAATGGGAGGAAACCAAACAGCAAGATACCGTTCCACTGATCATGTAGCCCGTCTGATAGCAACCACCACGCTAATATTGAGAGTCCAAGCCAAATAGGAAGTTCAGTTTTTCCGAGAGTTTTATCCATTTTTATAGGTATTATCATTGCAGTTAGACCCAACCCTAAAGTGATGTTAGTGATGTTCGAACCGATTGTTGTCCCTAAAGAGATTTGCGAAGTTCCCTCGAAAGCAGCCATTACAGATACAAAGAGTTCAGGGGATGAGGTTCCAAACCCAACAATTACAATACCTATTAAAAGCGGCGGAGCACTGAAATATCGTGCTAGCGCAACAGAGCCATCAATAAAACGATTCGTTCCCCAATACAGAAGAATGAACCCTAGAATTGCAAATAAATGATAATATTGATCCACAGGCAGCTTGTGTAAAAATTATTTTCTGATTATACACAATGCTTTAATTGACCGACTAAAAAAGGAATCATGTGAGAGCTTGGATCGTCAAACAATATGACAATTTAGTGATTTCTAGGCCACTAATAACCCTGATTTTGATGTTAATTGTGATCGGGTTTTTTTCAACTTTTGTGCCAAACTTTAAACTGGATGCATCAGCTGATTCATTGTTATTAGAGAATGATCAGGACTTAAAATATTACCGCCAAACAAGCGCCCGCTATGCCAGCGATGATTTTCTGGTTATTACATATAAATCAAAGGGCGATTTATTATCTGAAAGCAGCCTATCTGACCTGAATGCTTTACAAAATAAGCTAGAGGCTCTTGACCGCGTGAGCGACGTTATCACAATTTTAGATGTGCCCCTAATTAATAGCCCGCAAATGACGATGGGAGAGCTTACACAAGGTATTAGAACATTACATCACCCTGATGTTAGTAAAATTCTTGCTAAGCAAGAGTTTATAGAAAGCCCGTTTTATAGAAATTTGTTAATGAGCCCAAATGGAGAAACAACAGTACTGCTTGTCAATTTCAATCGAGACCAAAAGTATTACGATTTATTAAATAGTCGAAACACATTAAGAGAGATTAAACTAGAAAGATCTCTTTCTGATGCAGAAAGTATAGAGCTAGAAAAGGCTACCTCAGCTTTTAGCGAATACAGTGCTCTAGTGGCCCAAAATCAAAAGAAGGATATCTCTGATGTCCGTCACATCATGAATGAGCATAGAGCGAATGCCAACATGTTTTTGGGAGGCATTCCCATGATTACTTCAGACATGATTGACTACATCGATAGTGATCTAAAAGTATTTGGAGCAGGGGTATTTATATTCTTGCTGCTTATGCTTATAACTATTTATCGTTCAGTACGGTGGGTAGCGCTGCCATTACTTGGGTGTTCTTTAGCAGTAGTCATGATGATAGGCATGCTTGGCTTTTTAGACTGGCGTGTTACCGTGATTTCATCTAATTTTGTTTCCTTGCTGCTAATTATTACTATGTCAATGACAATACATCTTGTCGTTCGTTATCGTGAGATGCATTCTCGTTTCCCAAACGAAAACAAAGAATCTTTGGTGAAGCAAGTTGTGCATTTTATGTTTATCCCTTGCGTTTATACGTCTCTTACAACAATTGTTGCTTTTATATCTCTTCTTGTTAGCAATATTCGCCCCGTTATTGATTTTGGATATATGATGACTATGGGAATTACCGCTGCCTTTCTAATTACTTTCATTTTATTCCCTTCGGTGTTAATGATTTTAAAACAAGGAAAGAGCCAGAATGAGAACGATTTTACAAAAACACTTACACTGAGTTTTGCATCATTTACACAAAAGAATACAAAAAAGATTATTTTGATTGCTTCTTTCATTGCAATTTTCAGTGGTTTTGGTATTGCGCAATTGCAAGTTGAAAATCGTTTTATTGACTATTTCCATGAAGACACAGAGATACACCAAGGAATGTTAGAAATTGACCAACAGCTTGGAGGCACAACTCCACTAGATATTATTCTGGATGCAGATCCTAATTTCATAGCGCAACAAGAGAGTAATCAAAATTTAGAAACAGAGGAAGATGAGTTTTTAGACGACATGGATGAGCTTTTTGGTGATGAGGATGATCAACCCCCGGGTTTCTGGTTCAATAAGCCTAAATTAGCAGAAATACGTAAAGTACATGATTACTTAGATAGCTTGCCAGAGGTAGGAAAAGTTTTATCACTCACTACGCTTGTACGTATGGCAGAAATAGTTAATGAGGGAGAATCTTTAGATGACATCCAAGTGGGAGCAATGCGTGAAGCGCTGCCTTCAGATGTGCAGGATGTTTTAGTCAGGCCGTTTTTATCCGAGGATGCTAATCAGACCCGTTTAACATTGCGAGTTATTGATTCCAACCACTCACTTAAAAGAAAAGATCTTATACAAAAGATTAGTCATTTTTTGGAAAATGAAATGGGTTATAGCCAAGATGTTTTTCACATAACTGGCATGCTAGTACTCTACAATAATATGTTACAAAGTTTGTATGCCTCGCAAATTCAGACTATTGGGTTTGTATTTTTTTCAATATTAATTATGTTTTTAGTGTTGTTCCGCTCTTTTTCTCTGGCCATAATTGCGATATTGCCAAATATGTTACCAGCTGTACTCGTTCTTGGTTTTATGGGCTGGAAAGGGATACCACTTGATATGATGACTATAACGATCGCGGCAATAAGTGTTGGTATAGCTGTTGACAACACTATCCATTATATTGTTCGTTTCAGACGAGAATTTCCTGTAGATAGGGACTATCTGGCTACTGTTAGGCGCTGCCATGGTAGTATTGGAAAGGCAATGTATTATACTTCGATAACTATAATAGTTGGTTTTTCGATTCTTGCACTATCAAATTTTATACCTACTATCTATTTCGGGTTGCTTACTGGTTTGGCGATGTTTACCGCACTTTTATCGTCTCTCACTTTTTTGCCAGCGCTTTTAATTGCTCTAAAACCCCTTGGTAGGTCATAAAAAAAATTGGTGTAAGTAAATAAATTTGGTACATTGTGCAGTCTAATTTTAGAAAAGTGAAAGGATTTTTACGAATAAAGTTATGTCAAGATTAGCCATATATATAAAACCTATACATTTTGCATTTATATGCATATTCCTCTTTGGATTAGGTTACTTCGGTAATAGCTTTGCAGCTGAGCAACCTCAAGAGCGAATTAAGGCTACTGCTGATAAATTGTTGATATCAATACACGAGAATAAATCTACTTATGAAAAAAATGAGGATCTTCTGTTTAACTTTGTTGATCAAACACTATCGCCAATCCTTGATTTTGATGCTTTGACCAAGCAAATTCTGGGGAGAAAGCATTACAGTCAAGCAACCCCAGAACAAAGACTCAAATTTGCCGATGCACTGAAATGGCAATTAATACGACTTTATTCAAAAACAATTTTGCAGCATTCGCACGCGAAGGTCGGTTATTTACCAGAGAACAAAAAAGGTACCGGCAAGATTCGTTTTG
This sequence comes from Pseudomonadota bacterium, assembly GCA_036687665.1. Classification (GTDB taxonomy): domain Bacteria; phylum Pseudomonadota; class Gammaproteobacteria; order Poriferisulfidales; family JAYYZZ01; genus JAYYZZ01. Next base: position 86,529 of record JAYYZZ010000003.1, read on the forward strand.
TGCGTACCGAGCTTTATCTTGGAGGCGGGCAACGTCCATTCAAGGTTGATTACGCTATGAGGCAAACTCATGGAGAATGGAAAATAGTGGAAGTAGTGGCCAATGGTATACGTTTGGTAAAAAGCTTGCGTAACACTTTCCAGCCTGAAATTGAACAAACAGGTATAGCCGCGGTTATAAAACGTTTGAATGAAACACAGGCAATTGATTAGAGCTTATTTTATTATTTTAAAAATAAGTACAAATAAATCTTGTCTCAATAGCCCTATAAAATGGAAAAATTGCTCATAAACGGTGGCAATCCTCTAGAAGGGGAAATAAAAATATCAGGGGCAAAAAATGCTGTGCTGCCAATTTTAGCAGCCACTTTGTTAATAGATAAGCCTGCTACTATCAGCAATGTTCCTCATCTTCATGATGTTACTACTACCCTATCTTTGCTAGGTAGCATGGGTGTTTCTACCTTAGTAGACGAGCGTATGAATATTGAGGTTGACTCGAGCACAATTTCTAAATTTTTTGCACCATACGAAATGGTAAAAACTATGCGAGCTTCAATACTTGTTTTAGGCCCCTTGTTATCACGTTATGGGGAGGCTGTTGTTTCATTACCTGGTGGCTGTGCTATTGGATCTCGGCCGGTGAATTTGCATTTAGATGGATTAGAATTAATGGGTGCAAAAATTGAAGTTGAATCCGGCTACATAAAAGCAACAGCAAAAAGACTGAATGGCATAAAAATTAGAATGGAAAGTGTGACTGTAACAGGCACTGAAAATATTATGATGGCCGCAACCTTGGCTAAAGGCGTAACTATTATTGAAAATGCTGCTAGGGAACCCGAGGTTGTTGATTTAGCAAATTTCCTAATACAAATGGGTGCCAAGATTAGTGGTGTCGGCACAGATACTATTGAAATACGTGGAGTTAAATCACTAACTGGCTGCAAATATGAAGTACTCCCTGATCGCATAGAAACTGGAACCTTTTTGGTAGCTACATGCTTAACAGGGGGTAAAATAAAAATTAAGAATGCACGACCAAAAGCAATTGAATCTATCCTCGAGAAGTTAGAACAAGCCGGAGCTGAAATTAACACTGGAGACGATTGGATTGAATTGCAAATGCAAGAACCTCGGCCTAATAGTGTAGATATTAAAACTGCACCTTACCCAGCTTTTCCGACGGATATGCAAGCACAATTTACAGCATTAAATTCTATTGCAAATGGAATGGGCACAATCACGGAAACTGTTTTTGAAAATAGGTTTATGCATGTGCAAGAGCTCCAAAGAATGGGCGCAGATATAAGAGTAGAAGGTAATATTGCTATTATAAAAGGCGTCAAGAGCTTAAAGGGAGCGCAAGTCATGGCTACTGACTTGAGAGCATCTGCAAGCTTAATCCTTGCAGGTTTAGTTGCAAAAGGAGAGACTGTTGTTGATAGAATCTATCACATTGACAGAGGGTATGAGTATATAGATGAAAAATTATCACAACTTGGGGCAAAAATTATGAGAGTTCCAACGTGAGCAAAAACGATACGATCACTATAGCAGTCTCAAAAGGACGTATATTAAAAGAGAGTTTACCCTTATTAGAAAGAGCGGGTATCAAGACGCTAAATAATACTGAGCCTAGTAGGAGCCTAGCTATACAAACAAGTGAGGATATAAAATTATTGATTATAAGGGCTACAGATGTGCCTACATATGTTCAGCACGGAGGGGCAGATGTAGGAATAGCAGGCAAAGACGTGCTTTTAGAATACAATAATGAAGGAATATATGAGTCATTAGATTTGGGGGTTGCAAAATGCCAACTCATGTTAGCGGGGCCCGTGGATCAAAAAGATATAAGTGGGCGAGTAGTTAAAGTTGCCACAAAGTATGTAAATACTACTCAAAAATATTTTGCCGCACGAGGACAACAAGTGGAAGTGATCAAGCTTTACGGGTCTATGGAACTTGCTCCTGTGACCGGGTTAAGTGATTACATTGTAGATCTAGTAGATACAGGCAATACATTAAAAGACAATGGGCTTGCCCCAATTGAAAAGATTGCTGATGTTAGCTCTCGATTGATTGTAAATAAAGCCGCGATGAAAATAAAAAATACTCGTATTTCAAATTTAATAGAGAGATTAGAAGCTGCTATTAAGAAAACTGAATAAATAAAACAAACAATGTACGTAACTGATGATATAAGAATTAAGGAAATGATGGAGCTCAGCACTCCACAGGAAGTTCATAATGAGCTTCCTATTACTGAGCAAGCATCAAAGACTGTATTTGATGCAAGGAATCAAGCCCAGAAAATACTTTCCAAAGAAGATAATCGCCTTTTGGTAATCGTGGGGCCATGCTCAATACATGATCCTAGTGCTGCTCTGGATTATGCGCAAAAATTAAAAGAACAAGCCCATGTGTTCCAAAAAGAATTACTTATATTTATGCGTGTTTATTTTGAAAAACCACGCACGACTGTAGGGTGGAAGGGGCTTATCAATGATCCTAATTTAGACGGAAGTTTTGAGATTAACAAAGGAATGCGAATGGCGCGTGGGTTGCTTCTCCAGTTAGCTGAGATGAGTGTCCCAGCTGGAACGGAATATTTGGATCTTATAAGTCCGCAATATGTAGCAGATCTTGTGAGCTGGGGGGCAATTGGTGCAAGAACTACAGAAAGCCAATGTCACAGGGAGCTAGCTTCGGGATTATCGTGCCCAGTCGGTTTTAAAAATGGTACTGATGGGAATATTCAAATTGCGGTAGACGCTATTGGCTCTGCATGCCGACCCCATCACTTCCTATCTGTTACAAAGGATGGTCGTTCAGCTATTTTTTCTACTTCAGGCAATGAGCATTGCCACATAATTATGCGTGGCGGTAGTAAGAATATTAATTACGATTCAGAAAGTGTCGAAGGAACTGCAAGTCGCTTGGAAAGAGCCAGCTTGCCAGTAAGAGTAATGATTGACTGTAGTCATGCTAATAGCGAAAAAATGCCTGAAAAACAATTAAATGTGGCTGCAGCTATATCTTCTCAAATTGCGCAAGGAGACAAGCGTATTATAGGAGTTATGATAGAAAGCAATTTAGTTGGAGGGCGTCAAGATATTTTAGAAGGGGAGCAGCTGACTTATGGCCAGAGTATTACTGACCCATGCGTTGGTTGGGATGATACTTGTAAGATATTGTCTAGCTTGTCAGAAGCAGTTGCTAAAAGAAGCTAACATAATAGTGGCTACATCAAATGACTGAAATTCAATTTTTAGAGACTTCTCAAAAAAACTTTTATCCAGAACTGAAGAAGCTGCTATCGGTCAAAGAAACTAAAGCGGAAGAGACCGAGCGAGTCGTTCTTGAGATTCTGGAAGCCGTAAAGTCACAAGGTGATGCTGCAGTTTTAAAGTATACGAAGCGTTTTGACAAAAATGATGCCAGCACTGTTAAAAAATTAGCTTTAGGCCACGATGAATTTCACTCAGCTCTGAAACAAATTCCACAAGAAAGGCGCAATGCTCTGGAGCATTCTGCTGAGCGTATTCGAGATTATGCGGAACATCAAAAGCTACACTCATGGGAGTATGAGGACGCTAACGGAAATAAACTAGGCCAAAAGATAACACCTGTAGACTCGGTTGGCATTTATGTGCCCGGAGGGCGAGCTGCTTATGCATCTTCAGTTCTCATGAATGCAATTCCAGCAAAGGTCGCTGGTGTTGAAAATTTGATTATGGTTTCTCCTGCCACAAGCGGCAAACTTAACGAGATGGTTTTAGCTGCGGCTGCTATAGCAGGTGTTGATATTGCTTACCAAATTGGCGGTGCTCAAGCTATTGCCGCTCTGGCTTATGGCACTTCAACAATTTCTGCTGTTGATAAGATAGTTGGCCCCGGAAATACTTACGTTGCTATTGCAAAACAAAAAGTTTTTGGAGATGTTGGTATTGATATGATTGCAGGGCCGTCGGAGGTAGTTGTAGTTTGCGATGGAATAACTAACCCAGATTGGGTAGCAATGGATTTGCTTTCACAGGCAGAGCATGACGAAAATGCTAGAGCAATCCTGATAGCAACTAAACAACCTTATATACAGCAAGTGCAAAAGAGTATTGAAAAATTCATTAATAAGCTTCCTCGGGCGGAAATTATTAAGAAATCATTGAGCAGTAATGGTATTTTTATTAAGGTGGAAAATCTGCAAGAAGCTTCAGAAGTAGTCAATTTTTTAGCACCTGAGCATCTTGAGTTATTTCTTGAAGATGCTGATTCTATCTTGCCTTTAATTCGTCATGCGGGAGCGATTTTCTTGGGAGAATATACCCCAGAAGTTTTTGGAGATTATTGCGCAGGGCCAAACCATGTGCTTCCAACGATGGGAACTTCGCGATTTTCTTCACCCTTAGGTGTGTATGAGTTTCAAAAGCGCACAAGCATAATAAAATGTTCCTCGTTAGGCGCGCAGGCACTTGCAGATACTGCTGCAACAATGGCTGAGAGCGAAGGCCTAGATGCTCATGCTCTCGCAGCAAAATTTCGTATAGAAGAAAAATAAGGTTGTTGTGCTAGGTATTTGTAGCACTAGAAAAAGAAGGCATGCTACAATGCGGCACTGTGTATTTTTTGAATCTCACAAAACCAAGAAAGCAAATATCTAATAAACCTCATTTTTAATACTTTAGCAGCTGAGTGCCTAGATGGTTGAAAAGAAAGTTGACAAAAACCGCCGTAAGTTTTTGACAAATAGTGTCACTTTTGTTGGAGGCGCTGGTGCCGCTATTGCTATGTGGCCTTTTTTGGCTTCAATGAAACCAAGCGCGCGAGCGCGTGCTGCAGGAGGCCCTGTTGAAATTGATATAAGCAAGATGGAGCCAGGACAAAAAATAGATCTAATTTGGAGAAAGAAACCGATTTGGATAATTCGTAGAACTTCAGAGATGGTAAGAGGTCTTGAAGATAATCATGTCAAATTCCGAGATACAAATTCGGACAATGAAGCCCAACAACCTGATTTTGCAAAAAACAGACACCGTTCCATCAATCCTGAATATTTGGTTCTTGAAGGAATTTGTACTCATCTAGGTTGCAACCCGAGCTATAGACCAGAAATTGCTCCAGCTGATTTAGGTAAAGATTGGAGCGGTGGTTTTTTCTGTGCTTGCCACGGCTCACGGTTTGATTTAGCAGGGCGTGTATACAGAGGAGTCCCCGCTGGGTCAAATCTAAAGGTCCCGCCACACAAATACCTGAGTGCAACTAGAATCATTATTGGTGTCATGCCGGATCAAGAGGTTGCTTGATGAGCAGCAAGCTCCAAGGATTGCTCGGTTGGATCGATGCAAGATTTCCACTTCTTAAAGTCTGGGAAGAACATTTTGCTAAGTATTACGCACCTAAAAATTTTAATTTTTGGTATTTTTTTGGTTCCTTAGCCCTAGTAGTTCTTGTAATACAAATTTTTACCGGTATTTTTCTGACAATGCATTACAAGCCAGATGCTAACTTAGCGTTTGCTTCAATTGAATATATTATGAGAGATGTTGAGTTTGGCTGGTTAATTAGATACATGCATGCTACAGGTGCCTCAGCTTTTTTCGTTGTTATTTATTTACATATGTTTCGGGCTTTGCTTTACGGATCTTTTAAAAAGCCCCGTGAGCTATTATGGCTTTTTGGTATGGTTATATATGTAGTTTTGATGGCTGAAGCATTCATGGGTTATCTTTTACCTTGGGGACAGATGTCATATTGGGGTGCTCAAGTTATCGTAAACCTTTTCAGCACAATACCTTATGTTGGAGAAGATCTAGCAATTTGGATACGTGGTGATTTTGCGGTATCAGATTCAACTTTGACGCGCTTTTTTGCATTTCATGTTGCGGCCGTACCTTTGTTTTTAGTTTTTCTAGTTTTCTTGCACATTGTTTCCCTTCATGCTGTTGGATCTAATAATCCTGACGGCATCGAGATAAAAGAAAATAAAAATGCTGACGGAGTTCCTTTAGATGGTATCCCTTTTCATCCTTATTACACTGTCAAAGATATAGTAGGGCTCGCTGTCTTTTTATTTTTCTTCTCTTTAGTTGTGTTCTATATGCCGGAATTAGGGGGTTATTTTCTAGAGCATTCAAATTTCATACCAGCTAACCCGTTAGTTACGCCAGACCATATTGCGCCCTTATGGTATTTCACTCCATTTTATTCAATATTGCGCGCAATTCCTGATACTGGAGGAGGTGCTTTTGCGATGCTATTGGCCTTGGGTATATTATTTTTTCTCCCCTGGATAGATCAGAATCCAATTAAATCTATACGATACCGGAGTGTTTTATTCAAAGTTAACTTATTTGTATTTGTTCTATCCTTTTTTGTACTCGGGTGGCTAGGTATGAGGGCACCAGTACCTGTCTATAGCGAAATGGCTTTAAGATTTAGTGAGTTATACTTTTTATATTTTGTTATTTTATGGTTTCTTAGCAGACCAAGACCAAAATTGATTTCTTACATATATTTTGTTTCTCTTCTTGGTGTTATCACTTTGTATGATTTCATTCGTGTTAGCGAAGACACCCAAGTTTTAGTTTTAATTGGGTGGTTGCTGCCATTTTTCTTTCTTGCATTTATGTTTTTACTTCCTATGTTTGCAAATATCAGCGAAGATAAGACTGTCCCCGAAAGACTCACATGAACAAGTACATAACTGCAATTTTTTTTATAGTTTTTAGCAGCCAAGTTATGGCAGCTAGCAAGACATCACCAGAGCTTGCCAAATATGTAGCATATACTGATATTTCTGACCAAGCTTCTTTGCAACGAGGAGCAAAATATTTTGTAAATTATTGCTTAGGTTGCCATTCATTGGAGCATGCTAGTTACGAAAGAACGGGTCGTGACATAGGGTTAACTAATGATTTAATCGAAAAAAACCTGATTTTTACTAAAAACAAAATCACAGATAAAATCATATCTGCGATGGACCAGCAGGAGGCTGAGCAGTGGCTGCTTGCCAAACCCCCAGATCTTACTCTCGTAGCGCGCGCCAGGGGTACTGATTGGGTGTACTCATATTTGATGACTTTCTATAAGGATGAAAATCGTCCCACTGGCGTAAATAATTGGCGTTATCCAAATACTGCTATGCCACATGTGCTCTTGTCTTTGCAAGGCATGCAAGCTGCTAATTTTGTCAATACTACTGATGAGGATGGTATAACGCGCAAAGAGATTCAGTCTTTATCTTTGATTCAGGACGGATCACTAACTAGCCAAGAGTATTCAATAGCTGTTCAAGATATTACTAATTTTCTTTCTTATACTGCTGAGCCCATGCAGTTAGAGAGAAAATCTATAGGTTTTTGGGTGCTTTTATTCTTTATAATATTTGGTTTGTTAGGTTACTTTTTAAAACGCGAGTTTTGGAAGGATCTTCACTAGCAAAATCACAGAATGGCCTTACTTCATAATTAATTTTAGGATTGGAAAATAATGTTAACTTTGTATTCAAACCCAAGATGTCCGCAGTGCCACAGAGTGCGTATTGTGCTTGCTGAAAAAGATATCGCAACAAAAATTGAGAGTATCGATACTAATGTAAAATCCGAGGATCTTGCCGCATTAAATCCATACAACACAACTCCGACATTAGCCGACAGGGATTTAGTGTTGTATGAAACTAGGGTGATTTTGGAATACCTCGATGAACGCTACCCACACCCCCCATTAATGCCTGTTGATCCAGTTGCGCGAGCTCATGCACGCATGGTTTTGCAGTATATACACCGTGATTTGTATAGCTTGGTGCCAGATTTAAATTCGACTGGAGCAAAAAAATCTAACACAGCAAGAAAAAAAATGAGAGAAAGCCTCATTGCTTCTGTTGAGCTTTTTTCAACAAAAAAATATTTTTTGGGTGAGGAATTTACGCTTGTTGATTGCAGTCTCGCCCCAATACTATGGCGTTTACCTCACTATTCTATTACCTTGCCTACTTCTGCAAGCGTAATTTTAGATTACGCAGAGAGGGTTGCAGAGCGCCCTTCTTTTCAAGAAAGTCTTAGTGAGTTTGAGACTGAGATTAGACTACCCGATTTCTAGGTAATAATGCTATTCCGCTGGAAGAGATTTCCCAGGATTTAGTATATTATTCGGATCAAATTCCTCCTTTATAGATCGCATTATCTTGAGCGCATTCGAGTCTAATTCTTTTTCTATGTAGTCACGTTTTACAATTCCGATGCCATGTTCTCCTGATAAAGTTCCATTTAATTTCAGCACTAGATCAAAGACATCTAAAAGACACTTTTGTAAATTACTATCCTCATAGCTAGAAGCGCTAGTTAATAGATTTACATGTATATTTCCATTCCCAGCATGCCCAAAGTTCACTATATTGATTGTATGTTTTTCACTAATATCTTTTAGGCCAGAGATTAATTTTGTGAGATTAGCTATCGGCACGACAACATCCTCATTAATTTTTTTTGGGGCTACTTTTTTCAAAGCAGGGGAGAGCGCTTTACGTGTTTTCCATATTTCTTGCATTTTTTCAGCACTACTCGCTTTTTTTATCTCTATGCAACCTGCATTATTTGCAGTTTTTTCTAATGTTGATAAAAGATCAGCAATTTGCTTTTCTTGCCCATCTACCTCAATTATTAACATAGACCTTGTTTTTTTTGGAAATCTTATATTCGAAAATGACTGAATTAATTCTATTGATGTGTCATCTATAAATTCTAGTGTATAAGGGACAACCGATTGCCCCATTATGTTTATGACTGCCATGACAGCAGAGTCAATGTCTGCATAGAAAGCCTGCAGCATTCCTATTGCTTCATTTTTTGGGAGAATCTTAAGCGTTGCTTCTGTGATTATTGCTAACGTTCCCTCTGATCCAATTAATAAACGAGTTAAATCTAAACCAACTACACTTTTCGTTGTAGTTGCTCCTGTTTTTAGCAACTCTCCTGACCCTGTTATTGCGCTTAAAGCAAGGGTGTTTTCGCGCGGTGTTCCGTATTTTATAGCTCTTGGGCCTGCAGAATTGTTTGCCAAGTTCCCCCCAATAGTGCAGTAATTAGAGCTTGAAGGATCTGGCGGCCAGAAAAGATTATATTCGCCAATAGAATCCTGCAATGTTTGGTTAATTACCCCTGGTTGAACACAGGCAAGCCTGTTTTTTGCATCTATCTCGAGAATTTTGTCCATTTTTTCTAAACTTAAAACAATCCCGCCTTTTGTGGGGACGCTGCCTCCTGTTGTCCCAGTTCCTCTCCCTCTTGTTGTTAAAGGAATATGAAAATCATTACAAAATCTTACTAAACTTTGTATTTGCTCTTGGGATTCTGCAAATACAACAGCATCAGGAGCTACGCGTATATTGCTGTTGTCATAAGAGTAGGCCCAGCAGCTGCTTTTTTCTGTTAGCAAGTGATCAGGGGAAATTAACTTTTTTAACGGGTCAATCCATTTTTCCATTTGGACGCAATTCTCTTCACGTAACTAGATTATCAACTAATGAACATAAGCAATGTATTATTACGGCATGCACCTCTTGAATCCTAGCTGTTGAATCTGAAGCTACTCTCAACTCTATATCACTAGAACTTAGGATTTTGGGTATTTCCCCTCCTTTGTTTCCTGTTAGAGCAATAACACCCATACTACCTTCATGCGCTGCATTAACTGCAGAAATTATATTTAATGAATTCCCGCTTGTACTTATTGCTATAAGTATGTCTCCTGGTTTTGAAAGCGCTGCAATTTGTCTAGAGAAGACTTCATTGTAATTGCTGTCGTTTGCTATCGAAGTAATAGTTGATGAGTCAGTTGTGAGCGCAATAGCAGCAAGTGCGCGGCGATCTTTTTCAAATTTATTTACTAATTCAGATGAAAAATGTTGGGCATCGCTTGCAGACCCTCCGTTTCCGCAAACTAATATTTTGTTTCCTTGATTTAGAGATTGAGAAAGTAGTTTTCCAGCTTCCATGATTTTACTCGAAAGCTCTTCGCATGTTTTATTTTGCAAGGAAATACTTTCCTCGAAAATATTTTCAATTTGTTTAATCATATCCATGGCCAATTATATATACCTTTCTCTGTTTAAATATAGCGTATTTTTAATTTAATAAGCGGGGCTGTCCTTTTAAGAATTTTGCCCAATACAGTTCTCTGTGGACACGTTGGAACTCGTCGACTGATAGTTTTCCCGTGAACCCGTAGAGTCTTTGTCTTTTTTTTATTTGCAGTCTATTTAGATAAGGGATTAGCTTATATGTATCGATACCGAGAGCTACAAGACGCGGGTAGGCGTGTGGCTGCTCTGGATCTCTTAGCTCGCTCATTACCTCTGTTTGATCTATGTACTCAGTTGCGTCTAAGGTCCATGGCATATCGCAGAATAGAACACCATTGAGATCTTTGTCTTTTGCAGCATCGGGGGTTCCAGAATATATATGTGAAGTCGCATAAGTTGGTAAGTTCTTTGCATAAAAGTAGTCAAGTTGTGGTTTCAATTGTCTTGCTTCTTGGGGGAAAGCTGCAAAAAATACCATGTCAATATCCTGCCTCCTCTTTGGTCTAGCTATTAACTTTAAGCTCAAAATATTTTTTAAGCTTTTTATTCTTTTTTCACTTTCTTCTATTTTTAAAACTTTTTTAATTACCTCTGAATAGTTTTTCTCTTCAGTGGAATATTGCCCATAAGCGGCCACTTTTCCTTCGAGCTCATTGAATCTAATTTTAAAAGTATTAAAAAATCTTTTACCCCAATCTGTGTCTGGCGTGATCACGATTGCAGATTTTTTCCCATCTAATGCAGCTTTTTCAGCAACAACTTTAGCTTCATCTTCAGGTAGTAAGCCGAATTGATACAAATGCTGAGGAGCGATTAGATATTCGTCTGCATAGTTTAAAGTTAGCATACCTATCTTATTTTCAATATTTTTCACTAAAGTTTCGACACGCTTTTTATCTAAAGGACCAACTATAAAATCCGCCCCTTCTTGAATCGCCAATGCATAGGTTTCCTCGATATTTATTGAATCTTCCCCTGTATCATAGATTTGTAAACTAGGTTTTTCTTTAGAGGATGATTCTTTGTGCGCGACTTCTATTCCAGAGAAAATTGCTTTAGCAAATTTTGCATTTGGACCTGTCATCGGCAATAAAATTGCTATTTTTCTTGGTTGGTACATTAAGCTATCAAGCTCTTGATATACTTTTTCGTATAGATTTTCACTAGCATAATGAGATTCATTTTTTTCTTTCCATTCCAGCAATAGCTCTTTAATGCTTGATGCTGGGAAAACTGTACTTTTGCTTAAGTATGCGAATTCTAGCCATGCTTTTAACTCTGTATCTTCGACTGAATATAGCCATTTCTTTAATTGCCTTTCATCTTCGAGTTGAATATTTTCCCAAAGTAATTGATATGCAGTGTGTTTTTCTTCTTGAGCCATTACTCTACCAAGTTGCAGTTGTGCTTTTATGGACATTAAGTTTTGTCTGTTTGCTTTTAACACCTTTGCTCTTGTCAGTAGGATATTTTTTTGCAGATTGATTTCAAAACTAAAATTATGGCTAGGCAACACATCCAAGGCTTTTTTTGGGTAACCTTCTAAGATGAGCAGCCTGGAAAGAAGAAGGTCTATCTTTATATTTTGATTATTGTTTAGATTGTTTTTGGGCACTTGATCTATATAGTTTCTAGATAACTCTATATTTTTTGATTCGATCAATATCTTGATAGCTTCTAACTGCAGCTCTTCTTTAAGCGGCGAGTCGGAATTGGCAGCTGTTTCCCAGTATTTTTGAGCAGATTCTATTGCTTGAGTTTGAGTCTTTAATTCACGAGAAATGGATTCTTCAGCCTCGTAACCCTCAAAAGACATTTGGCATGATGCTGTTATAAAGCCCATAGCTATTGCCAGGAAAAAAGCATGCAGCCTAATAGTATTTTTTAACTTGTTTTGCATTAGGGCTTTTGTATGATGAACATTGTAAAAATTTATTCATTGTTGAAAAAGTGCCAGACCTCGCTAGCAGACTGTACATTGTAGCAACTCCGATTGGAAATCTTTCTGATTTTAGCAGCCGTGCTGCAGAAGTGCTGAAAACCGTTGATATCATAGTCACTGAAAACTCTCACCACAGTAAGAAGCTTTTGGCCCATTTTGGGATTAGTGGCAGAAGGTGTCACAACCTTAATAATCAAAATGAAGAGAAGAAAAGCAATGAATTGCTCAAATATTTGAAAAAAGGAAAAAAAATAGCATTAATATCTGACGCAGGGACCCCTCTTGTGAGTGACCCGGGTTATCGCCTTGTTTCGCTTGCACATCAAAATGGTATTTCCGTATCTCCAATACCTGGCGCAAGTGCAGCGCTTGCTGCATTGTGCGTATCAGGACTGCCTGCAAACAGGTTTGTATTTGAAGGTTTTCTGCCAGCAAAAAGTGGAGCTAGGCGAAAAAAATTGCAAGAACTACAAAAAGAAGACAGGACTCTTGTTTTTTTTGAAGCACCCCACAGACTTTGTAAGTCACTTGAAGATATGCAAGACATACTAGGGGGTGATCGCGAAGCTACGCTTGCTCGCGAACTTACAAAACTGCATGAAGAGGTTTGCCTATCTACTGTGGCTGGATTGCTTGAGAAGTGCAACAGTTCTGAAAAAGTTAGGGGGGAGATTGTCCTGATAGTTAGAGGGTATTTAGGTAAATTACATAGTGATAATATGCCTATTGAGGATACAATCAGGATACTATTGGAGCAGTCCTTTTCAGTAAAGAGCATTTCAGAGATTATTTCAAAAGAGACGGGGTCCCCAAAAAGCAAGATATATGATCTAGCACTCAAGTTGCACAAGGAGTAGCCAGAGTCCCTTGTGTCTGGTATCTTTGCTCCCGGAGTTAACCGAACAGTCGCTGCATGTATGTGCAGAGGAAAGTCCGGGCTTCAATAGGGCAAGGTGCCAGGTAACACCTGGGAGGCGTGAGCCAACGGCAAGTGCCACAGAAAATATACCGCCTCATAGTTTTTAGCTCGAGCAAATATTATGCGGTAAGGGTGAAATGGTGTGGTAAGAGCACACCGCGTTGTTGGTAACAGCAATGGCAAGGTAAACCCCACCTGAAGCAAGACCAAATAGAGGGATAGATACATGTGGCCCACATGATCCCTGGGTAGGTCGCTAGAAGTTCATGGTGACATGAACTCAAGAGGAATGACTGTTCAAGACAGAACCCGGCTTATAGGTTAACTCCACATTTTTATCCACTTTTTTCCACAACAGCACAAGATTCCTATAATTTTCGTTGTTTTCTAGCAACAATTACACACATAAACTTAATGTAATTTATTAGGAATATACCCTAATAATCTGAATAAGAATGATTGTTTAAATATATAAACATTATCTAAGTTATTGTGAAATAAAGGAAAAATCTTGACTTAATGTCAATTCTAACAATAATAGTGCCCTTAAGTGGTCAAAAGTGGTCTCTTGTGGAAAATTTTGAATATAACTGAAAAATATGATCAGAGGTATAAGCCAATTAGTCATCGACGACAAAGGTCGAGTCAAGATTCCTTCACGCTACAGGGATATATTTCTTCGTGCGCCAGAACCAGTCTATCGCGTAGTGATAACTGTCGATCGGGATGGTTGTTTGCTTTTATACCCAGTCTCAGAGTGGGAGCGTGTCGAGAAGAACATAATGGAATTACCTAACTTAAATAAACAGGTTCGCAGAATTCAGCGTTTACTCTTTGGTCATGCTTGTGAGTTGGAGCTTGATGGGCAGGGGCGTGTAGTTATACCGCCTCCACTGCGGGAGTTTGCCGGTCTCGAGAAACAAGCTGTTTTGTGCGGGCAAGGAAATAAATTTGAATTGTGGTCAGAAGAAGTTTGGCTTGCTCAACGAGCAGCTTGGTTAAAAGAAGAGGAAGGAACGAACGAAATTAACAAAATTTTAGAATCTATAAAACTTTAATAGATGGAGGGAACCATGTTGCGCCAACATACTTCGGTATTACTTAAGGAGTCCGTTAGTTCCTTGAATATAAAGAGGGATGGAATTTATGTCGACGCAACGTTTGGGCGCGGAGGACATACTCAAGCCATACTAGAAAAGTTAGATTTGAACGGAAAGGTGATTGCATTTGACTGTGATCATGAGGCTAAAGATTTTGCAAAAGGGCATTTTGCACAAGATAAAAGATTTTTTTTTATTTCAAAACCTTTCTTATCCTTAAATCAATCTCTAGAGGAGATTGGTGCTAGTAAAAAAGTAGATGGTGTCCTTTTAGATTTAGGTGTTTCTTCGCCGCAATTAGATAACCCAGAAAGAGGTTTTAGCTTTTTAGAAGACGGCCCCCTTGATATGCGCATGGACACTAATGGCGGAGTAACCGCAGCTCAATGGCTATCGGATGCAAGCCCAGATGACATTAAGATGGTTCTAAAAGATTACGGAGAAGAAAGGTATTTTTCCCAAATATCAAACGCTATAATTAAGTTCCGTCAGACTGAGGCAATAAAGACTACCAAACAATTATCTGATCTTGTCTGCCGCGTTATTCCAAAAAAGGAAAGAAATAAACACCCGGCTACTCGCACCTTCCTTGCGATTCGTATCCACATAAATAACGAGCTAGATGCACTAACTAATGTACTCGAACAAACTTTGTCATGTTTAATTAAAGGAGGAAGGGTCGTAGTAATTAGTTTTCATTCATTAGAAGACAGGATTGTTAAAAGATTTTTCCGTCAATATAGTAAGCCTGAACCTACATCTAAAAATTTACCACCCCCTTTGAAAGATTTTGTACCTCAGCTTGTTCAAGTTGGCAGCTTAACGAGGCCAACAGAAGAGGAGTGCGCAAGTAATCCGCGTGCTAGAAGCGCAAAAATGCGTGTTGCCGAAAAAATATGAATATGAAAAATATTCTTATCGTTAGTTTGCTTGTTTTTTTAAATGTTATTAGCGCAATAAGCGTTATATTTTTTAAGCATGAGAATAAAGAACTATATAAAGATTTAGAGCAGCTGAATGACGAGTTTTATTCATTGCAAACAACTTATGGTCGCTTACAGCTTGAGCAAAGCGCATATATTGCACCAGGAAGAATTGAGGGGTTGGCAAGAGAAAAATTAGAAATGGTAAAACCAAGTGAAAAACAAACTAGAAGAGTGATTGTTCCATGAAGAAAAGACAGACAAAAAAAACTTGTTGTTGGCAGCAAAATACTGTTTTTGTTTTTGTCATTTTCTCGATGCTGACTTTATTGTTTAAAATCTCTCACATAATTTTCTTTGATAAGCATGATTACAAAACCGAAGCACGTAAAAGACAAATCACTACGGTCAGTATCCCAGCACATAGAGGAAATATAGTTGACAGGCATGGTGAGCCGATAGCTATTAGCACACCAGTAGACACTATAGGTGCAGTTCCAAAACAAGCTATTGGGTCTGCGACAGATCTGTCACAGCTAGCTCAACTACTAGGAAAAACAGAAGATAAATTAAAGCGCGATTTAAAAAATAAATCGCACAAGAAGTATATTATTTTAAAAAGACAGGTGAACCCGACCATTGCGCAGAAAATAAAAGAATTAAAAATAAGCGGCATACATTTTAAGAAAGAATACAAGCGTTATTATCTAGGAGGAGAAACGGCATCACAACTTGTAGGAATAACAGATAAAGACGATGAAGGGCAGGAAGGGTTAGAGAAACTTTATAATGCTTTACTTAGAGGGGAGCCAGGAAAAAAACGCATATTAAAAGATAACCTTCGCCATACTTTAAAAAATATTTCAATCTTAAAAAAACCAAAAGAAGGCCAGGATATAATTCTTAGCATTGATCGGCAGTTGCAGTACCAAGCTTACCGAGATTTAAAATCTCAAGTTATTCGACATGGTGCATTGTCTGGATCTATAGTGGTGCTCGACCCATACAATGGACAAATTTTAGCTATGGCGAGCGTCCCAGCATTTAACCCAAACAAAAGAAGCGATTATTTTCCTGCTGGGATGAGAAATCGTGCAATGACAGATTTAATGGAACCAGGTTCAGTTATTAAACCATTTACAGTTATTGCAGCTCTTGCCTCTGACCGTTTTAATTTAAGTACTACAATAGATACATCTCCTGGTACTTTCAAAGTTTCAAATTATGTAATTAAAGATATACATGATAATGGGCAAACAAGTGTCGAAAATGTTCTCATAAAATCAAGCAACATTGGTTCTGCAAAAATAGCATTGGATCTTGAACCAAACGCAATTAATACAATATTACATAAAGTTGGCTTTGGGCAAAACACTCAGTCAGGGTTCCCAGGAGAGATGAGTGGCACCTTGAAAGATTCAGAAAAACTTAGCAAGCACGAACTTGCAACACTTAGTTTTGGATATAATATGCAGGCAACATTGCTACAAGTCGCAAGAGCATATAGCGTTATTGCAACCGGTGGTTATTTACCCACTATTAGCTTTCTGAAAAAAAATACAAAACCTGCCCGCGTACTCCCTGCAACACACACAAATGCTGTTTTAAGGGTATTGGAAAAGGTTGTTAGCAGTGAAGAGGGAACAGGTAAAAAAGCTAGAATTGCCGGATATACTGTGGCGGGTAAAACAGGAACTATAAAAAAATACAGTAGTAGCGGTGGTTATTCGGAAAACAAATATATTTCTGCTTTTGCAGGGATAGCGCCCGCTTCCAACCCAAAATTGGTCTGCGTGGTTGTGATACATGAACCAAGCAAAGGTGTTTATTTTGGCGGTGAAATTGCTGCACCAGTTTTCTCAAAAGTTATGGAAGTTGCTCTCAGAAAATTTAATATATCTCCAGACATGTTCAAGCATAAAGATATACATATGGATGGCAGCCAAGTTGCATGGAGCAGAAAATGATAGAAAATTTATCATCTGATAATGCAAAGCAAAAGCTATCTTTTTTACTAGAAGGTTTAGTGAACATTCAAAAAGACCATGATGTTTTAATAACAGGGATCCATCAGAACAGCAATGCAATAAAAAAAGGGGATCTTTTTATAGCAATCCCAGGCATTCGCACTCACGGTTTGAAATATGCAGATCAGGCAGTAAGTCAAGGCGCGGCCGCGATTGCATGGGAGCCAACAGAAGAAATATCTGATGACCCTATCTTTAAAATTCCATGCATCAAAGTTGCAGGTTTACGCAAACAAACAGGTTTCATTGCCAGCAGATTTTATTCACATCCCTCTGAGCATTTGAAAGTTGTTGGCATTACAGGAACAGATGGAAAAACTTCTGTTGCTGGGTTTGTAGCTCAGATATTAGATAACTTGGATAGAAAGTGCGGTCTTATTGGGACCTTAGGTTATGGTCACCTTTCTGCCCTCGAAAAATCAGTGCACACCACTCCTGAAGCAAATATTATTCAGAATGTTTTGTATAACATGGTGCAGTCGGGAGATATGTTCGCAGTATTAGAAGCGTCGTCTCATGGTCTTTCCCAGCACAGACTAAATGGTGTTTCATTTGATATTGCGGTATTAACTAATATTGGGAATGATCATTCCGATTACCACCCAAGCAAAGAAGATTATGTAAAAGCTAAACAAAAATTATTTGAAATTTCGTCACTACAAACTGCTATTTTAAATATTGACGATCTTTTTGGAGAGCAGCTCAGCAAACGTTTATCTAATTCTGGCATTGAGGTCCATACTTGCAGCTCTTCAAACAAAAAAGCGGATGTTTTTTCTAAGAATATTCAATATACCAGCGAGGGTTTAGAATTTGATGTAGTAACCCCATGGGGTAGCAGCACGGTAAAAAGTCCGCTGTTTGGTGAATTTAATATTCAGAATTTACTTTTATCAATAGCTACCCTATGTAGCCTTAAAGTTGATTATAAAAGTGTAATTAGGGTGCTCCCTTTGCTAATACCCGTGCATGGGCGGATGAACAAACTTGCTTCGAAAAAGCAAGCAACAATATTTGTAGATTATGCACACACCCCCCAAGCTCTCGAAAACGCACTACATTCTATAAAACAACATTTCAGGTCACCTGTTTGCTGTGTATTTGGTTGTGGTGGGGATAGGGATGCAAAAAAACGTCCATTAATGGCAAAAGTTGCTGAACAATATTCACAGAGCATAATTGTTACTGATGATAATCCCAGGACTGAAGACCCAAAAGGCATTGTGAAAGATATTATTTCGGGTTTTACTAACACACAAGAAGTTTCTGTGGTACATGATCGCGCGACTGCCATTAGGCAAGCTATTTCCAAGACAGCCGCATCAGAAGTTGTATTAGTGGCAGGGAAAGGGCATGAGGAAGAACAAATAGTCGGCGAAGAAAAACACCCTTTTGATGATATGAAATTTATCCAAGAGTTCTTGCAGGAGATTGGGCAATGAGCTGGATTACGCTAGCAGAATTTTCCGAGATGGCAGGAGGGGAGCTCCTAGGAAGTGATAGAAATATTGATTCTATTTCAATAGATACTAGGACAATTAAGGAAGGGCAATTATTTGTTGCCTTGCAAGGAGAAAATTTTGATGGACACGATTTTATAACACAGTGTGAGGATATTGCGGCAGGCGCGATGTTATCTAAAAAGATGGACGTAAATTGCTCACAAGTAATAGTGGACAACACATTCAGCGGGTTAAACAGCGCGGCTTTATGTTGGCGTAAGACACTGAATCTGCCAATAGTTGCACTGACGGGTAGCAACGGAAAGACAACTGTAAAAGAGATGATCACATCTATTCTGAGCGTGTCGGCTAATGTTTCGGCTACTGTAGGTAATCTTAATAACCATATTGGTGTTCCTTTAACACTTCTTTCGATAAGAAAGAAGCATGACTACGCAGTAATCGAACTTGGTGCAAATCACCCAGGGGAAATAACAATGCTTTCTAAGCTTGCTAGCCCTGATGTCGCATTAATTACGAATGCCGCATCCGCGCATCTAGAAGGTTTTGGGGATATACAAGGTGTTGCAAAAGCTAAAGCTGAGATATTTAAATTTTTGAATCCCAATGGCGTTGCAGTCATCAATTCCGATGATAAGTTTGCAAACTATTGGTCAGATATAGTGAGCGATATAAATCAAATTTCCTTTGGTATGGAAAAAAATGCAGATGTTTCTGCAGTTGAATTACCTCAGAGTAGAATAAAGATTGTTCATAAAAACAAAAGTATTACTCTTTCTCTTCCTTTGCGAGGCAAGCACAATATTTATAATGCTTTAGCAGCATCAGCAGTATGTTTAGCATTGGGAATTTCTCTAGAAAACATTAAGCCGGGTTTAGAAAGCATAAAAACAACGGAAGGGCGCCTGAATTTTAAAAAAGGTATTCAGGGTTCATGTGTAATTGATGATACATATAATGCAAACCCAGATTCTTTGAAAGCTGGCATTGATGTATTAAAAAGCTGTTCGGGAAGGCACTGGCTTGTTCTTGGAGATATGGCGGAATTAGGAGATAAAACTAAAGATATGCATTATGTCTTAGGTGAACACCTGAAGAAAGAGGGAATTGAGAAAGTTTTTGCAATAGGAGATGCAAGTGCTGAGACAATTCGTGCGTTTGGCGAAGGCGGGCAGCATTTTGAAGACCCTGACTCACTTTTTGACGAAATTCTTTTACATATAGACCCAACTGTAAACGTTTTAGTAAAAGGTTCTCGATTCATGCACTTAGAAAATATTGTTCAATTGTTAGTAGAGAGAAATTAGGCAGAGGGTAATCATGTTATTAGAATTTTTTGAATATTTATCAAATTACTATAGCGGGTTCAGCGTGTTTCAATATATAACGCTAAGAAGCATTTTGAGCGCTCTTACTGCAATCGTCATATCATTCTTAATAGGCCCTATTGTGATCGAAAAACTTGCCTTAAGAAAAGTAGGAGAAGTAATTAGAGAAGAAGGACCTGAATCTCACTACAATAAAGCTGGCACTCCAACTATGGGTGGCATGTTGATTTTAATTTCTGTATTAACGGGAACATTGTTATGGACTGATTTATCAAATAGATACATATATATAGTTTTATTTGTAATGGTCTCGTTTGCAATTCTGGGAGGCTTTGATGATTACAAGAAAATCAAACTGAACAGCAAAGGGATGGCGGCTATTACAAAATTCTTTTGGCAGTCTGCAATATCATTTGTCGCTGTGTATATATTATATAAAACAGCACAAACTACTCCAGAAACACAATTAATTATCCCATTTTGGAAATCAATCGTTGTTGATCTTGGCGTATGGTTTATTCCACTTTCATATTTAGTAATAGTTGCTACCAGTAACGCTGTCAACATAACTGACGGTCTTGACGGGTTAGCAATTATGCCCGCTATATTAATTTCTGGCGCACTGGCAATCTTTGCTTATGCTTCTGGCAATATAAATTTCTCGCATTATTTAGCTATTCCTTATTTGCCTTTAGCAGGTGAGCTAGTGGTTTTCTGCAGCAGTTTAGTGGGGGCTGGGCTCGGGTTTCTTTGGTTTAATACATACCCCGCGCAAATTTTTATGGGTAATTTGGGAGCTTTATCAATTGGTGCGGCTATTGGTGTTATTGCTGTCTTGGTGCGACAAGAGATAGTTCTTATCATTATGGGTGGTGTCTTTGTTGTTGAAACCCTATCTGTAATTGGCCAAGTTGTATCTTACAAGCTTACAGGAAAAAGAATTTTTTTAATGGCTCCATTGCATCATCACTTTGAATTAAAAGGTTGGCCAGAGCCTAGGGTTATCGTGAGATTTTGGATTATAACCGTAATTCTGGTTTTAGTTAGTTTAGCTACATTGAAAGTGCGTTAATTTAAAAAGTATGTTTGTTTTTCCATTTAAACAAGGGGGGACCTAAATATGGCAAACACAACTGATAGAGGTAATGACCTTTTTGAACTCATGGATACTCATGAGCAAACTGCGGTCATCAAAGTAATGGGTATCGGCGGTGGCGGAGGTAATGCCGTCCAACACATGGTGAATTCATGTGTAGAGGGCGTTGACTTTGTTTGCGCAAATACTGATGCTCAGGCCCTGAAAAATTGTACTGCTAAAACTTTGTTACAGCTAGGTGGTGGCATTACTAAAGGGTTAGGAGCAGGAGCAGATCCAGAAATAGGAAAGCAGGCAGCATTAGAGGATCGAGACATCATTAAAGAAGTTATACAAGATACGGATATGCTGTTCATTACCGCTGGTATGGGAGGAGGCACAGGTACGGGCGCTGCTCCTGAGATTGCTAAAATTGCTAGAGAAATGGATGTTTTAACTGTTGCCGTTGTAACTAAGCCTTTTAAATTTGAAGGAGATAGGCGGATGAAGGCTGCAGTCAAAGGTATTGAAGAACTTGGGCAACATGTAGATTCTTTAATTACAATTCCAAACGAGAAGTTAGTAACATGTTTGGGCGAAAACGTCACACTTCTAAATGGTTTTAAAGAGGCAGATAATATTTTATTTGGAGCAGTTCAGGGTATAGCTGAGCTTATAACACGCCCTGGGCTAATCAATGTTGATTTTGCTGATGTTAAAACTGTTATGGCTGAAACGGGAGTAGCAATGATGGGTACAGGCTCAGCATCAGGTTCTAATCGGGCGGTGGAAGCAGCAGAAAATGCTATTAACAGTCCTCTGCTGGAGGATATAAATGTTGTAGGAGCTGCTGGCGTATTGGTAAATGTTACTGCAGGTCCTGATTTGCAAATCTCTGAGTATGAGGCGGTTGGGGCTACTATAAGTTCTATAATGCGCGACAATGCAACAGTAGTAATTGGTAATGTCATTGATCCTGCAATGATTGATGACTTGCGTGTTACATTAGTAGCTACAGGTCTTGATGCTAGTGCTTCTTCTTCGCAAGGAGAGCAGGAGACGGAAGCAACACATCTAGAAGAAGCTGCACCTGATGTTTCGGATCAAAATATTGCTGTTGAGGCACAACCAGAATTTGAGGTTGCGCATGAAGAAGAAACTCAAGAGCTTATTTTTGAAGAATCTGAGGATCAATACATTGAATCTGAGATGACCGTCAGCGGAGACACTATAAGCGAAGACACTATAAGCGAAGATACTGTAAGTGTTACTGAAGCAGATCCAGATCCCGACGATGCAGATTATGAGCGAAAGGATCTAGATGTGCCTGCTTTTTTAAGGAGACAAGCTGACTGATTAATTTTCTAATATAACCAAGAACTGCAAGGTATTCTTGTAATAGTGGCGTTATGCTATAGGGCTATATGACACAAAAAACATATAAAACCGTCATTATAGGTCTCGGTGAAACGGGTCTTTCGGTTGCTAGATATTTAGCAAAAAAAGATGTAACTTTTGCAGTCTTTGATACTCGGGATTCCCCCCCTAAATTAGATGATTTCAAATCTGAAATGCCTGATGTCGAAATAGCTCTGGGATCTTTTAATGATGATTTGCTAAACGGAACTAACAGTATCATCGTAAGCCCAGGAGTACCGTTATCACACCCCCTATTGTTACAAGCAAAAAAACAAGGAATTAAAATTGACAGCGATATAGGAATTTTTTGCGAGGCAGCAGCGGCTCCTATAATAGGTGTCACTGGTTCCAATGGAAAAACCACAGTAATCACTTTATTAAAAGCAATGCTTGGAGATTCAGCATTAGAAATTTCGACCGGGGGCAACATAGGAGACCCTGCGCTTGGTTTGTTATGTGACAAGAGCCCTGATTACTATCTTCTTGAATTATCGAGCTTTCAGTTAGAGGCAACCCAACACTTGAAAACAAAAATTTCTTCTATTCTAAATATTACTCCTGACCATATAGATCGGCACACAGATTTTGATGCATATGTAAAAGCTAAACAACGCTTGTATGAGGATACAGAAATTGTAGTTTTTAATAGGCATGATCAAAATACATATTCAAATTCTATAAGCAGAAAAGTAAGTTTTGGTTTAGATGAACCAAACAATGATAGTGAGTATGGCATTAGGAGTAATCGCGGAGCCGCCTGGTTATGCAGAGGCAAAGAGAGGTTAGTAGCTGCGAGTGATTTACATTTTTATGGACAGCATAACTTGCTCAATGCGTTAGCTACGCTTGCAATTATAGAATGTTTAGAAATTCCACTGGATAATCTTATTCCGACCCTAAAAAACTTTCAGGGGTTGCCTCATAGGACGAATCTAATTTTTAGCAAGGATGACATAAATTGGTACGATGACTCTAAAGCTACTAATGTTGGCGCTACTTTAGCAGCATTACAGAGTTTTTCACGAAAGAATATTTTAATTTTAGGAGGTCAGTCAAAAGGGGCTGATTTTTCGATATTACGTGAAGCCATTTTGTTGCATACAAATGCAGTAATACTTCTTGGGGAGGCGGCACAAGAAATCGAAGAAGCATTGTCTGATACTGTTCCATTTTTCCATGCCCAAGACATGCGGTCTGCAGTATCAAAAGCACGCGAATTAGTTAGACCCGGCGAGAATGTTCTCCTATCTCCCGCCTGCGCGAGTTTAGATATGTACCAAGATTATATACATCGAGGTAATACTTTTATTAAACATGTTGCAGAGCAGAGTGATGGGTAAGAGAACTTCACAGAAAAAGCCACTGGCATATCAGCTCAAACCATACGTTAATCTCAGAATATTATTGACTGTATTTTTTTTGATTGCGATAGGTTTAATTATGATGACGTCTGCTTCAATGGATGTTGCAGAGACTAAGAATGCGAGCGACTCACTGTTTTATTTGAAAAGACAGCTAGTTTTTTTTCTTATAGGGATTACTCTGGTTATATTTATCTATCAAATAAAACTTGAATATATAGAAAGAAATGCGCTGTTAATGTTATTTCTAAGTATTTTCTTATTGGTAATTGTGTTATTACCAGGTATTGGGAAAAGCGCAAATAATGCACAAAGATGGTTAAGCCTCGGACCTTATTCTTTCCAACCTTCTGAGTTAGTCAAAATCTTTTTTATTATTTATCTTTCTAGTTATATTTCTAGATATAAAGAAAATATTCAGCAGCATTTTTCAGCTTTTATAAAACCTATTTTGTTGGTTTCTATATTGGCGCTTTTGTTACTTCTAGAGCCTGATTTTGGAACAATGATACTTATATTGTGTATCACTACTGGAATGCTTTTTTTAGCTGGAGCAAAAGTGTGGCATTTTTTGATATTGTTTTCTATAGGCACACCTATAATTTTATATATGATTCAAGCCCCATACCGCTGGAATAGATTAACCGCCTTTTTAGATCCTTGGCAGGATCAATATGATACTGGTTATCAGCTTGTGAATTCTTTGATTGCTATCGGTAGCGGTGGAATCTTTGGCCTTGGTCTCGGAAACAGCATACAAAAATTAGGTTTTTTACCTGAACCTCATACAGATTTTATTTTCGCTATTACAGCTGAAGAATTAGGATTGCTGGGAGCTATATTTGTTATATTGCTTTATTTAATATTCTTTTTTGAATCTTTTAAATTAGCAAAAGAGGCGCAAAGGCTAGAAAAACATTTTGCTAGTTTTTTAGCATTTGGTATCAGCATCTGGTTTGTATTGCAGGCTTTCATAAATATAGGAGTAAATATAGGACTTTTGCCAACTAAAGGGCTTACTCTCCCATTAATGAGCTATGGTGGTAGCAGCTTCGTCGTTGCTTTATGTGCAATTGGTTTTTTATTACGCATACATAGAGAGAACTATTTAACATATTTATCGAGGCCTGTTTCTAGGAGGAGGAATTAGGAGTGTTCGTTGAGAAATAGCAATAAACCAGTAATGCTTTTAGCTGGTGGCACCGGCGGTCACGTCTTCCCAGCCCTTGCAGTTGCAAATTATTTATCAAGCAAGGATGTTCCCATAGTATGGGTTGGCACAAAAGGTGGGGTGGAGGCAAAGCTTGTAAATCATCCAAATATAGAAATGGAATGGTTATTTGTCAGCGGGCTAAGAGGGAAAAAATTTGTAAGTTGGATTAAAGCTCCTATTTTTCTTTTTATAGCAGCTTTGCAGTCCGCATTCATGCTTTTAAAATACAGGCCTTGTATTGTACTAGGTATGGGGGGATTTGTTTCAGGCCCTACAGGGATTATCGCCGCGTTATTCGGCGTGCCATTATTTATACACGAGCAAAATACAATACCTGGTTTAACGAATCGAATCTTAAAAATATTTAGTAAAAAAATATTCCTTGGCTTCCCTGACAGTATAAACAGCAAGAAAGCAGTTTATACCGGTAACCCGCTTAGACAAGATATATGTGATATTGAAGAACCCCCTAATAGATTATCGAGAGATGGGGCACAATTGCACTTATTAGTTGTAGGAGGCAGCCTTGGGGCTAAGATTTTTAATGAAGTAGTCCCGCACGCGTTAAGCCTAATACCTGAAGATCAAAGGCCTGCAGTGCAGCACCAAGCTGGGAAGACTTTAGGTGTTGCCCAAGCAAACTACAACCAATATGGTGTTCAAGCCAATATTATTGAGTTTATAAATGATATGTCAGACGCATATGTGTGGGCTGATATTGTGCTTTGCAGAGCTGGCGCTTTAACAGTTTCAGAGCTAACAGCAGCAGGCGTGGCATCAATATTAGTTCCTTACCCTTATTCAGTTGATAATCATCAGCATCATAATGCGTCTTTTTTAGTACGCGCCGAAGCAGCTATTTTAATGTTAGAGGAAAATTTCTATGCAAAAGAGCTTGCTGCAAAACTACAAATGTTTTCAACTAATAAAGAGCGCATATTAACTATGTCAACCAATGCGCGTAATTTATTTAATACAAATGCTGTTTTTTCTATATGTGAATCTATTTTAGAAGCAAGAAGAGAAGCCTTTGAAAAATAAGTTAAATACAGTATCTGATTCAAGTCTCATGCAGAGAGTTTCGAAGATCCATTTAATTGGAGTTGGAGGGGCAGGCATGTGTGGGATAGCTGAAATTTTATACAACCTTGGTTATGAAGTTTCTGGCAGTGATATAAAAAGCACTAAAACAATTGAGAGACTTCAGAAAATTGGCGTTAAGACTTATGTGAGACACGATAAAAAACATGTAGATAAAAAAGATTTAGTAATTGTATCTGCTGCAATACCTTCTGATAACGTAGAGCTCATTGAATCAAAAAAGAGAAAAATACCAATAATGAAGCGAGCAGAGATGCTTGCTGAGCTCATGCGTTTAAGATTTGGCATCGCGGTTGCAGGTACGCATGGAAAAACATCAACTACAGGTTTAATCGCTCATATAATGGAACACGCAGGCATGGATCCAACTATCATAGTAGGAGGGCGCATAAATGAGATAAAAACAAACGCTCGCTTGGGTGATAGCAAATATTTGGTTGCTGAAGCAGATGAGAGTGATGGGTCTTTTTTGCATTTGCATCCCACCATGTCTGTGATAACCAATATTGATACTGATCATCTCAGTAGCTATAAGGATGATTTTTCATTGTTAAGAAAAGCTTTCCTTGATTTTATACACAATCTTCCTTTCTACGGGCTTGTAGCATTATGCATTGATGACAAGACATTACAGGAACTGTTGCCTGAGATTAAAAGATCATTTGTTACTTGTGCGATTAATTTCGACGCAGACTATCGTGCGGTGAATATCAGATATGAAGGTCTTAGTTCTATTTTTGATATTGTGGTAAAAGCAACAAATGAAAGATTCACAGTGGAACTAAGTTTGCCCGGTGAGCACAATGTCCTCAATGCTTTAGCTGCTATTGCAATTACGACAGAGCTAGGTATAGATAAAGAGCATATCAAAACCGCTTTACAAGAATTTCAAGGAACGGGCAGGCGTTTTGAGTTAAACGGGGAGCTTCAGTTGCAAAAAAAGAAGGTAGTATGGGTGGACGATTATGGCCATCACCCTACAGAAATTTTAGCAACGATAAAAACTGCAAGAATAGTCTGGCCAGAAAAGAGACTGATCGTAGTTTTTCAGCCCCATAGATATTCTCGAACTTGTGAAATGTTTGAAAATTTTGTTGATGTTTTAAATCAAGCTGACATATTAATCTTGTTAGAAATATACTCAGCAGGTGAGGATCGTATAGCTGGAATAAATAGTTTATCTTTATGTAATGCAATAAAAGAGAGAAAAGGCGCGCAAGTTATTTTTGAGGAGAATGAAGAAAAATTACTGGGCACGCTTGAGAATCTGGCAAGCACGAACGATTTGCTTTTAACCATGGGGGCGGGGAGTATCAGTTCTATAGTGAAACAATTATCAAGTAGATTAATATAAATTAATTATGAAAAACACGATTGATAATTTACTTAAATCAGAAAAAATTAGAGGAGTTCTAGCTAAAGATGTGTCAATGAAGAAATATAATTCATGGCGCGTAGGGGGCTTTGCTGAATATCTATATAAACCCTATGATGCCGATGACCTAAGCATTTTTTTACAATTAATAAAAGAGAAGAAAAAAATTACATGGATAGGGTTAGGCAGCAACATTTTAGTTCGCGACCAAGGAATTGAAGGTGTTGTTATTGTGTTACATCCATCGTTAGGAAAAATTATATTTTTACAAAACAATACAGTTTATGTAGAAGCAGGAGTTTCATGTGTAAAACTTTCACAAAGATGTGCAGAAAAGAATCTCACAGGTATTGAATTTCTATCAGGAATACCCGGGACAGTCGGAGGTGCACTCGCAATGAATGCTGGCGCTTATGGTAGCGAGATATGGGATTTTGTTCATGATGTTAAAATATTAGATTCAAATGGGGTTATGTATCAGCGCACAAAAAAAGATTTTGATATAAATTACAGAGAAGTTTCATTATCCCAAAACGAGTGTTTTGTCGCTGCACATCTAAGTTTAGAAAAAGCAGGAAATGATTTGCAGCCGATTGAGAAAATCAAAGTCTTCAAAAAAGAGAGGAGTAGTGTCCAGCCCGTCGGGGCGCCTAGCTGCGGTTCTGTTTTTAAAAATCCAGCTGACACTTCAGCAGGTACTTTAATTGAACGTGCAGGATTAAAGGGATATAAGGTTGGTAGAGCCGAAATTTCTAAAAAACATGCTAATTTTATAATTAATACTGGGGAAGCTAAGGCTGCAGATATAGAGTCTCTTATTTTACATATTCAAAGTACAGTAGAAAAAAAGTTTAGAATTAAGTTAGAAACAGAAGTTAAATTTATTGGTACACGTTAATGACAGAAGTAAAAGCAAAAGACTTTGGCAAGGTGCTTGTATTGATGGGGGGGTGGTCCGCTGAACGAGAGATTTCGCTCAATACTGGAAAGGCTGTCTTAAAAGCCTTAAAAGAGAGTAATGTTGATTCTGAAGGTTTCGATTTAACAGCCGATAACCTAGAAACATTGAAAAGTATCGAGTTTGATAGAGCTTTTATAGCTCTGCATGGAATGGGCGGTGAAGATGGTTTTATACAAACTTTTTTGGAGACCTTAAATATCCCCTATACCGGGAGCGATGCAAATGCATCTGCAGTATGCATCAATAAAGCTAAAACGAAGTCGATATGGAAAGACATGGGTATATCCACGCCAGATTATGTAATAGTTGATAGTAATACGCTAGAAGATGCTGTCATTGAAACGATTCAGCTGCCTGCTGTTATAAAGCCTGTTTTCGAGGGTTCTAGTCTAGGTATAAGCATTGTTCACAATCACGACCAGATTTCTCCAGCTATTAAGAATGCAATGAGCTACGGGCAGCAAGTTTTAGTTGAGTCTTTTGTCCAAGGTTCCGAATATACTGTAGGCATACTGCGGGGCAACGCATTGCCAATGATAAGGTTAGAGCCAAGTAATGAATTTTATGATTATGACGCAAAATACCACTCACATGAAACGCTGTATCATTGTCCTTGTGGTTTGGAAGCAGAAGTTGAAGAAAGTATTTCAAAAATCGCACTGAAAAGTTTTTCACTGACTGGAGCAGCAGGGTGGGGAAGAGTGGATTTGATAATAGATAAGTTTGGACAGCCTTGGTTTATAGAAGTTAATACGGTGCCTGGCATGACAGACCATAGCCTCGTTCCTATGGCTGCAAAACACGCAGGCATTAATTTTCAAGAACTTGTTCTTGAGATACTAGCAACTTCTTTAAATAAGAATATAAGGAAAGAAAGTGAAACAACTTAGCCGCTTACAAAAAAATAAAATATTTTCTTCATTTATTCAGGTATTTGCTGTAATTGTTATCCCTATCTCAGTTTTACTTACGTACGAAAGAATTAATGATTCTCACTCTTTTCCAATTGATACCGTACGAGTCTCTGGTAGCTTAAGTAATATTAAGACTGATGATATAGAAAAATTAATTAATCCAGTTCTAAAAAATAACGGTTATTTCACTTTAAATTTATTTGATCTTCAAAATGTATTAAACAAACTAGTTTGGGTAAAAGAGGTGAATGTCAGAAAAGTATGGCCATCGGAAGTGCAAATTTCCATTGTAGAAAATCAAGCAATAGCTAATTGGAATGAGAATAGTTTATTAAATAGTGATGGCGAGATCTTTAAACCCCTTTATCTAACACCTGATCTGCCTGTAATCCATGGAAACGATGGGCGTGAAAAAAAACTATTAGCCACATATATTCATGCTAATAACATTATTGAAAAAAGTGGGTCGAGCATTAGAAGAATTGAAGAAAACAATAGGAGATCTATAAAGCTTTATTTAGATAATCATATTGTGATTTATTCTGGAGATACTAAGGAGCTTAATAGCAATTTACAGAGTTTTGTAGTTGCATATAATTTATTTGATACTACACTTAAGCATAATATATCGTATATTGATTTACGCTATCCTAATGGTTTTTCCGTTGGGTGGAAATAAAAGAAGAAATATAATATGGCACGCAAACAAGATAAAAATATTTTAGTTGGACTCGACATTGGGACCTCAAAAGTCACAGCTATTGTTGGCGAAATGAGCCCTGATGGTGAAATTGAAATTATAGGTGTTGGCTCTCGTATTTCCACAGGTTTAAAAAGAGGCGTGGTAGTGAATATTGAACTGACTGTTCAGTCAATACAACGAGCCATAGAGGAAGCAGAATTAATGGCTGGATGTGACATTACCTCAGTAGTTGCTGGAGTCGCTGGCAGTCATATACAAAGTTTAAATTCCCATGGCGTTGCAGCAGTAAAAGAAAATGAAATAACACGCAATGAAGTTGAAAAAGTTATTGAATCGGCGCGCGCAATGGCCATTCCTGCAGAACATAAAATATTGCATGTTCTTCCACAAGAATATGTAATCGATGGGCAGGCAGGCGTGAAAGTGCCAGAAGGTATGTCTGGAATACGCCTAGAAGCAAAAGTTCATATCATCACTGGAGCTCTCAGTGCAGTAGAGAATATTATCAGATGTGTTACAAGGTGTGGTTTAGAAGTTGAAAATGTAGTGCTTGAGCAATTAGCTTCAAGCCATTCAGTTTTAACAGAGGATGAGAAAGAACTTGGCGTGTGCTTGGTTGATATTGGTGGCGGTACAACTGATATAGCAGTTTTTACAGATGGCGCATTACATCATACATCTGTTATCCCAATTGCCGGCGACCAAGTTACCAATGATATTGCTGTTGCGTTTAGAACACCCACAAAAGATGCAGAAGATATTAAAATTCAATATGCATGCTCGTCTGCGCAGCTTGTTAATAGCGACGAAACAATTGAAGTTCCAAGCGTTGGGGATCGCCCACCAAGAAAACTTTCCAGACAGCGACTAGCAGATATAGTTCAGCCACGCTATGAAGAACTTTTAACTTTTGTATTAAAAGAACTAAGACGCAGTGGTTATGAAGATAGAATTCCTGCAGGAGTAGTTTTAACAGGCGGGAGTTCTAATATGGAAGGTTTAGCTGATCTTGCTGAAGAAATATTTCATTTGCAAGTTCGTGTTGGGTCCCCACAATATGTTTCCGGTTTAGTTGACATTGTAAAAAATCCTATTCATGCAACTGGGGTAGGTTTATTGTTATTTAGTCGTGATGATAATAAATCTTTGACGCTGAATGCCAATGGCGGAAGCATGCAATTAAATTCCATTTGGGAAAGCATGAAGAGCTGGTTTCAGCAAAATTTGTAAAGTTTAGTCATTTTTCCACACAATTGACTACTTTTAGTCCGTGATTCAG
The DNA here is from genome assembly GCA_036687665.1 of Pseudomonadota bacterium. Taxonomy (GTDB): domain Bacteria; phylum Pseudomonadota; class Gammaproteobacteria; order Poriferisulfidales; family JAYYZZ01; genus JAYYZZ01. Next base: position 117,712 of record JAYYZZ010000003.1, read on the forward strand.
TCTGTATTTGCCTAATTAAGCTTTCTAAAATATAAGGTCTTTACTATAATATCTCTACGTGATCTGTATTTTTACAGACAAGTCAAAAATATAACAAGAATAAAACATGATAAGGCAACGCACTTTAAAGAATAGTATTCGAGCTACTGGGATAGGTCTGCACTCTGGAGAAAAGATTTATTTGAAGCTTAGCCCAGCACCAGAAAACACAGGAGTTGTTTTAAGACGCATAGATGTAAATCCCCCAGTACCAATAAAAGCACACCCAGAAAATGTTGCCGACACCAGAATGTCAACCACACTTGCATCTGGTAATGTAAAAATATCAACTGTTGAACATCTTTTATCAGCCGTTGCAGGTTTAGGAATCGATAATTTGTATGTAGACTTAAATGCTCCAGAAGTTCCGATTATGGATGGAAGCGCCGGGCCTTTTGTATTTTTACTCCAATCTGCCGGTATTGTTGAGCAAGATGCCCCGAAGAAATTTATTCGTATACTAAAGACTGTTTCCGTGAAGGAAGAAAGAAAATGGGTACGATTGGATCCCTTTGAAGGATTCAAAGTTGCTTTTACAATAGATTTTGATCACCCTCAATTTACTGAGCGTTCACAAAAAGCTATTTTAGATTTTTCAACCACTTCTTTTGTAAAAGAAGTAAGTCGCGCAAGGACATTTGGTTTTATGCGCGATGTCGAGATGCTGCGTTCTCGCAACCTAGCTCTTGGCGGCAGCTTAGAGAATGCCATTGTTGTTGATGATCACCGTATTCTCAATGAGGATGGCTTGCGTTATGACGATGAATTCGTGAAGCATAAGATTCTAGATGCCGTTGGTGATTTATATCTTTTAGGAAGAAGTTTAATTGGTTCTTTTGAAGGCTATAAATCAGGACATGCGTTAAATAATAGACTTTTAATCAAGCTTCTTAGCACACAAGGTGCGTGGGAAGAAATTACATTTGAGGACGGCGAAGAAGCACCAATAACGTATATGACAACAGGCAGTTTAGCTTAGATTTTCCCCTCAAAGCCCGGAGCCACTTTATACCTAATTTTTTTGAGCTTTACCTCTAAGGTATCAGCATATTCAGTGTTTAGCTTTTTTAAGATTTCATGTTGTTGGTAGCGTATAATTGATACCTTAGCACTTTGGTCAACAAGAATAGTGATTTGGTTGTCTTTGAGATCTGAGACCCAGCATCCAGAAGCAATATTTTCTGGCAAGAGAGATCTTATGACCTTAGTTAGCTGATTATAATAATGAGCTCGTTCAATTAGATCAGAGCTTAAATGATGTTTAAAAAGTTTCATATATGGTAGGTAATTGTGAATATTATTTTTTATCGTCGTAAAAAAGGCCATAAAGCCAGTGTCCAGCTATCATCATGGTGGCATTATACAGTAGCTGGGTTGGTGGTAGTGTCTGCCTCCGCAGTGGTTATCGTGATAGGGTATTTATTAGGTGTCACATGGGGCCATGCTCCAATCATTACATTATGGGAAGAGGATCTAGCTTATCAATACCGACAGCTGGAGATTATAGAAAATCACCATACAGCAGAAATAGATAGTTTATCTCATAAGATTGGATTGCTTGAAGGGCAGGTGACCCAGTTGAGTGCTTTAGGTAACAAATTAGTTGCTTTAGCTAAAATTAAAGATAGTGAATTTAATTTTAAGAAAAAGACTATATCGACAGGAGGAAGGAGCCCGCAAAAAGATGTAGTGAAAGAACATTTTAGTATTCAGGAGCTTAAAAATGATTTATCACATTTACAAAGCGTTATCAGAGAAAGAGAGAACCAATTAGTGTTACTTGATAATCTGTATACTAGGGTAGGTGCGGAATTAGCAACTCTACCTATGGGCCGCCCAGTTAAATCTGGCTGGATATCATCTTACTATGGAACAAGAAAAGATCCATTTACAGGACGACGTCAATTTCATCACGGCATGGATTTTGCTACGAAAAAAAATAGTAGTATTTTTGCAGTAGCGGGCGGCATAGTGACTTATGCTGGATCAAAATCAGGTTTCGGGAAGATGGTAGAAGTTGATCATAGGAATGGTTACAAAACTCGTTATGCACATTGCACTAAAGTAACTGTAAAAAAGGGTGATGCAGTTAAAAGAGGTGATGTTGTCGCCGTGGTAGGTTCCACTGGCCGTTCAACTGGACCCCATGTGCATTTTGAGATAGTAAAAGGCGAAAACACAAGCGTAAACCCGTTAAAATATACAAAAAAGACACCCCCCAAAGACTAAGTTCTTTTTATTCCGCTTACATACAAAGTATAATCTGAGCTCTTTTAGCTCTAGATCTACAACGTATGTTTTTATCAATGTTTAAAAAATTTTTTGGCAGCCGCAATGAGCGTTTATTAAAGCGTTATTCAGGTATTGTTTCTGAAATTAATAACTTAGAGCCAAAGTATTCAAGCCTCAGCGACGATTCATTAAAAGCACTAACATTAGAATTTAAAGATAGGTATCAGAAAGGAGAAACGCTAGAAGATCTGTTGCCAGAAGCTTTTGCAGTAGTCAGAGAATCTGCTAAAAGGACACTAGATATGCGTCACTTTGATGTTCAATTAATTGGCGGCATAGTCCTTCATGAAGGCAGGATTGCTGAAATGCGTACAGGTGAGGGTAAAACACTTGTCGCGACATTAGCAGCATACTTGAATGCCTTATCAGGAGACAGCGTACATATAATCACTGTGAATGATTATTTAGCGACAAGAGATGCTGCCTGGATGGGAAAGATATACCAACATCTTGGGCTTGAAACAGGAGCCATTGTTTCAAACATGCAGTCAGAGAAAAAATTGTCTATATATCAAAAAGACATAGTATATGGAACAAATAATGAGTTCGGTTTTGATTATTTGCGTGACAATATGGCTTTCAGGCCAGAAGATAGATTCCAGAGAGACCTTGGTTTTGCAATAGTTGATGAGGTCGATTCCATCTTAATTGACGAGTCGCGCACACCGCTTATTATTTCTGGCCCTACAGAGGAAAGTTCAGAGTTATATATTGCAATTAATAAACTTGTCTCAAAACTTAATGTACAAAAGGATGAAGATGGGCCAGGTGACTACAGCGTTGATGAAAAAACAAAACAAATACATTTGACTGAAGAAGGGCATCAGAGCGTTGAAGATTTATTAATAAACAGTGGTCTTATTGATTCTTCTGCAAGCCTTTATGAGGCTTCAAACATAAAGTTCCTGCATCATATTACTTCTGCATTGCGTGCCAATGTTTTATTCCAAAAAGATGTAGATTACATAGTCCAAGATGGGCAAATAATTATTGTGGACGAGTTCACAGGGCGCACAATGCCCGGGAGACGTTGGGGTGATGGGTTGCATCAATCAATCGAAGCTAAAGAAAATGTGTCTATTGAAAATGAAAATCAAACTCTAGCTTCCATAACATTCCAGAATTATTTTAGGCTATATAAAAAATTATCAGGTATGACGGGTACAGCAGACACTGAGGCTTATGAGTTCCAAGAAATTTATGGTCTTGAAGTTGCTGTTATTCCAACACACATGGAAATGATTCGTGATGATAAAGCAGACCTTGTTTATCTTACTATTAATGAAAAATTTAAAGCTATTGTCGAAGACATTAAAGAGTCTGTAAATAAAAGACAGCCAGTACTTGTAGGTACTGCATCGATAGAAGCATCCGAGCATTTATCAGCTTTATTGGAGAAATTAGGTATAGCTCATAGTGTTTTAAATGCAAAACATCATCAAAAAGAGTCAGAAATCATTTCAAACGCTGGCAGACCATCGACAGTAACAATTGCGACTAACATGGCTGGACGCGGTACTGATATTGTGTTGGGTGGGAATCTTGAGGCAGAGTTGTCTTCTCAAGAAGAAACTGAAGAGCAGGTAATACAGAATATCAAAGATGACTGGCAAGAGAGGCACCAAAAAGTTGTAGATGCAGGTGGTTTACATGTCATAGGAACCGAGCGTCATGAATCTCGTAGAATAGATAATCAATTAAGAGGTCGTTCTGGAAGACAGGGTGACCCTGGGAGTAGTCGGTTTTATGTGTCATTAGAAGATAACTTAATGCGTATATTTGCTTCAGAAAAGATGACATCATTAATGCAGAGAATAGGCATGGAGGAGGGAGACTCAATTGAGCATCCTTTAGTAACTAAAGCAATTAGTAATGCTCAACGTAAGGTTGAAGCACATAATTTTGATATAAGAAAACATTTGCTGGAATATGATGACGTTGCAAATGATCAGCGTAAGGTAGTGTACGAACAAAGAAAGGAAATTATGGATGCTGATAATGTGCATGAGAATGTTACAAGCATGAAGGCGAGCGTCGTTGATATGATGATAAGTCAATATATCCCAGAAAATACTAACGCTCACGAATGGGATATTGAGGGCTTGGAGAAAGACTTGGAAAGTAATTTTGGATTAAAAATTACTACAGGAGAGCTGCAAAAAATTGCAGAAAAAGATAACCCCGGCCTTCTTCAAAGCGTTATAGAACAGAATTTAGATGAGCTTTTTACCACAAAAGAAGAGGAAATCGGAAGTGAAAATATAAGGGGCATAGAAAAAGATCTAATGCTGCAAGTATTAGATGCTCACTGGAAGGAACATTTGATTATGATGGAACATTTAAGGCAAGGGATTGGCTTGAGGAGTTACGCACAAAAGAACCCGAAACAAGAATATAAAAAAGAGGCGTTCTCTTTGTTTCAAGAAATGCTAGATAGAATCAAACAAGATTTCGTAACTATTTTGGCAAAAATTGATTTATCTCCAAATGATATTAGCACTCAACCCGAAAAAGAACCAAGTGCGGAACTTGAGTACCATCATAAGGATGCTGAGGATACACTGCATCCTGATAAGACAGCAACCCAGCCTTCAGAAGAGAAAGCGCCGTATGTCAGAAAAAATAAAAAAATTGGCAGAAATGAGCCATGCTGGTGTGACTCAGGTAAGAAATACAAGCATTGTCATGGCAAGTGACCATGATATAAGATTCTGTTAAGTGTGTTTAAAAAAGGTTTAATCCATGTTTCTAGTTCTAGATTATGAAAAAGTTACTAAGCATTAAAGGCGTCAAGCTTGCAGCCTGTGCTTCAGGTATTAAACAGTCAAATAAAAAAGACTTAGCTATTATAGAGCTACCACCTAAAAGTCATGTGTCTGCTGCTTTTACTCAAAATACTGCTTGTGCGGCACCTGTAGAAGTAGCTCGTTCACATCACTCCAATGCGCCTGCGCGTTTGCTGATTATAAATTCTGGCAATGCAAATGCTGGGACAGGAAGACAAGGTATGGAAGATGCAATTTCTTACTGTAAAAAGGCGTCAGAATTATTTGCGTTCAAAATCGAACAAGTTTTGCCCTTTTCAACTGGAGTAATAGGTGAAATTTTACCGGTTGAGCGTTTATCTAATAGCTTTAAGCAACTTAAAGATAATTTGCATGAAGATAATTGGGAAAGTGTTGCAGAGGCAATAATGACCACAGATACCAAACCAAAAGGTATTTCCAAGAAAATAACACTCAATGGAGGCGAGAGCATTACTATCACTGGTATCGCTAAGGGGGCCGGCATGATTCAGCCAAATATGGCGACAATGTTAGCTTTTATAGCAACAGATATTTCTGTAGATCAAGATGATTTAGATAAACTTTTAAAAATAAATATTGATGAGTCTTTCAATTGTATTACCGTAGATGGAGAAACATCTACAAATGATGCATGCGTATTAATGTCTACCTCTGCATCTAGCCATAAGTTTTCTGACTTAGATAAAAAAGATAAAGAAAATTTTTGTTCTTTATTAAGAGAAGTTTTTATTTATCTTGCACAGTCTATTGTGCGTGATGGCGAAGGCGCAACAAAGTTTATTACAGTTGAAGTTCTGGGAGCACAAAGTAAAGAGCAGGCAGACACCGTTGCCTATTCGATAGCAAATTCTCCATTAGTGAAAACAGCTTTTTTTGCTCAAGATCCTAACTGGGGAAGGATTTTATCCGCCGCAGGCAAAAATCAATATGATATGGGGTCTTTGAAAATATACATCTGTGACATGTGTGTTTATGATTCATTAGGATCTCAGACTTATGACGAAAGCGCTCTCCAAAAATTAATGCTCAAGACAGATATAATGATTAGACTTGATTTAGGTTGCGGTAAAAATAATTCGAGAATATGGACAACGGATCTTTCTTATGATTACATCAAAATAAATGCAGAATATCGTAACTAAGAGTCTTCCAGAAAAATATTTAATAACACCTGATCCATATAATTATGGGGATTCATTTCTTTTGCAATTGGAAAAAAATGTTGAATCATATTATAAGTTCGTTTTACTAAGATCGAAGCATTTGAATCAATTAGAATACATATCATTATGTAAAGTTGTTATTAAAATATGCCACAAATACAATTCTCTAATATTATTAAACCAGATGCCTGAAACAGTCACAGAATTAGGGGCTGATGGGATACACTTGAGTGCAAAAGATATGTTTTTATATAACACTAGAGCCTTGCCCGACAATCTTCTCGTCGGCGCTTCATGTCACTCTCAAGCAGAAATCTCTCAAGCAGAAAAAATATCTGCTGATTTTTCCGTATTATCTCCTATTCAATCTTCCACAAAAGGTGGTCACAGAGAAGTAATGGGATGGAAGGGCTTATCTGAGCATTGCAGTAAAACGAAAATACCTATATATGCTCTTGGCGGGGTATCTTGTGATGATCTTGCTTTAGCAAAAAAAAATGGAGCTTATGGGGTTTCAGGTATTAGTAAGTTCTGGAAGTGATATAGTTTTTAAAAGTTAAAAAGTACCAACTGAAAGCTCAAAATCTATTGTGTCCTTAATCTGTTTTGATTTCTTTTCAAGCATTTCGTAGGAACAAAAATTGATAAAAAACTTTTGTCTCGATGCACTGATCTCTGGAAAAACTTTTTTTGCGTTTGGTAATCTTATTCGGATCATCTGGTAAACATAGTCAGAAGTAAGTTTTTGCTCGTAATAACCACTTTCTGCTTCTTTATTCTCAAAGTCTGAGCTTTCTCTTATCAGAATAAGGATATCGTTTGTTGCTTCTTTAACAGGGATGAAAGGTTTGAACCACTCCTCAATCATTCCGGTTTGATTGATCCGCGGGTTATTAAGCCAACTATTATAAGCTGGGATATCAAAATTAGACTGCCCACCAGGCAGTGCTTCGCGTAGTTTTATAGAATTTAAAAGATCATGATTGCGTAAATGTGTTTTTAATTTATTTTCTAGAGCATTTATCTTTTCAAGGTGTGTATTGTGTGATTCTATAATAGAGTTTAGCTTGTCATTGTTTATTTCTGAAACTTTACTTATAGATTGTAAATGTCTTAGTTGTCTTTCTAGTTCTTTTAATAATTCATTTTTTATATTTTTACGCGAAAAAAGTTCTAATATTTCTAGCAATGTGTCTATAGAACAGCGAACACCCCATTGATCTTCATTCTCTTTAAAAAAATAAAATTGATTCATCAGGTGTTCTACTCTTAGCAAGGTTCTAATTCGCTCATTTAGTGGTGTTTCATATATTATTTTTGAGCTTATATTTTTACTCATAATGATTTATTCACTTGAAAGTATTTTATTTATCTTTTCAGTTTCTCTATTCAAAAATTCGATAGAGTCATTATTCTCAATCACATGATCAGAAAATTTAATTCTATCTTTCCTGTTAGCTTGGCTGCTTATGATTTTTTTTACGTCACTTGCAGTGCAATTATCGCGGTTAATAACTCTCTGTATTTGATATTTTTCTTTACATTCGACCGTTATGATTTTGTCAAATTCTGCCTGTAAATTAGCTTCTATCAGAAGAGGCACAACAGCAACAGCAGATTTTTGATTTAATTGCTTTTGTTCTTTAAACCATAGCCTGATTTCTTTCATTATTTTTGGATGCAGTATTGATTCAACTGTTTTTCTTGAATCTTCATTAGTAAATATTTCTTGTCTTAATTTTTCTCGATTGATTTCGCCAGAGTCAGACAAAATATCATGTCCAAATCGTTCTTTTATCTCCTCGAAAGCTATTTTTCCAGGCATTGTTAAGTTTTTTGCTAAATTATCAGCCTCTATGACAGGAATTTGCATTCCCCTAAATAACTTAGCAACTAAGGATTTTCCTGACCCGATGCCTCCAGTAAGACCTACACGTAACATTATTTTTCTATATCTCCTGTACTTCTACTTCAGCTAATAGTAATTTAATGAATCATGAGCAAATCACAAAATATACAATTAGTTCAGTTTAACCCACAAGTGGGTCATATTCATGAGAATTCTCAACGCATTTTAGAGATTATCAATGCTAATAAAATGAAAGATCCTGTCCTTTGGGTGTTTCCTGAACTTTGTATTACTGGGTATCCACCAGAAGACTTGTTGATGAGAGATGATTTTTTGTTATCTGTAGAGAACTCAGTTCAAGATATCGCATCTAATATTGATAAAGATTATGTTGTATTGGGGACGCCTATTAGGTCAGAGGAAAAAATATATAATTCTGCCGTTGTTTTACATAATAGAAGTATTCTAACCAAGTATCACAAGCAAATTTTACCTAACTATGATGTTTTTGATGAGAAGCGATATTTTTCTAGTGGGACAGAGCCCTGTGTTTTTACAATAAATGATATAAATTTTGGATTAACTATTTGCGAAGATATTTGGCAAACTGAGCCAGCACAAGAAGCTTGCGATGCAGGAGCAAACATAATAATAAATATTAACGCCTCTCCTTATGATATAGCAAAATATGATCTCAGGCGTAATGTAGCCGGGAATAGGGTATCGGAAACAAATTTACCTATAATTTACATCAATCAGGTCGGCGGGCAGGATGAGCTGGTATTTGATGGATCATCTTTTGTGCTCGATTCTAAGAATAAACTAGTAACAGCAATGCCGTCATTTGAAGAAGCAATTGAAAATGTACAGTTTTCAAAAGATTCTGGGTTCGCTGAATACAAAAACAAAAAATATCCTGAATCTACGGAGAAGCAATTATACGAAGCGCTTATTTGTGGCACACGTGATTATGTTGTCAAAAATGGATTTTCAAAAGCTATTATAGGGTTATCTGGAGGAATTGATTCAGCACTAACTTTGTTGATAGCCGTGGATGCACTAGGGGCAAAAAACGTTACAGCTGTCATGATGCCATCCAAATACACATCTAATGTAAGCAAAGAAGATGCAGAGAAGCTAGCCAAGCGGCTTAATGTAAGTTACGAAGTGGTGCCAATTGAAAACATTAATAAAGAGTATCTTTCATCACTGGGTCAGCATTTTGCAAATTTGCCGACAGACATAACCGAAGAAAATATACAAGCAAGAATTAGAGGCTCACTACTCATGGCATTTTCTAATAAGTTCGGCAGCATGTTATTAGCAACAGGCAATAAGAGTGAATATGCAGTGGGTTACGCTACGCTCTATGGCGATATGGCTGGTGCATTTGCACCACTGAAAGATGTTTACAAAACAGATGTGTATCGTTTAGCAAAGTATAGAAATTCCATAAGCGATATTATTCCTCAGAGAACTATCGAACGAGAACCTACAGCAGAGTTGTCTTTTGACCAAAAAGATACTGATGCTTTGCCTACTTACAGTGAGCTAGATGCTATATTAAAAAGGTTTATTGAGGAGGATGCCTCGATTCAGACAATTATTTCGGATGGATACTCAGAGGATATTGTACGTCATATTACAAGCTTGGTTTTAAGTAACGAACACAAGCGTAGGCAATCACCACCAGGAATCAAAATAAGCGAGCGAGCGTTCGGAAAAGACCGCCGCTATCCTATTACATCAAAGTTCAAGGGTTCTGATCCTAATTCAGAAGAGAATCAATCGCATCCTGAGTAATCGCATCTATTTCGCTATCTGTATTTTCAGTTGTTAGATCTTCTATATTCGTAGATAGGTCTTCGGTATTTTCTGCTGTCATGGTTTCATCATCACCGCTAGCTTCCCCAGTTAGGTCTCTAATATCAATATTCATGCTGTCATTAGCATCATTCTCAGGAGTTTTACTTAAAAGATCTTCTTCTGGTTCTAGAAGTCTAATTTCTTTGAGAGAAGTATTAATGTTTGTGGAGCTAGGTTTAATTTCTGGATATTTAGGTGATGGCTTTGTCCAGTCGTAGAGGGCTGAAAAAAAAGATTTTTTCTTTTTTTTCCTTTCTCTTGGTGGTCCTGCATCAGGATTTTTTTTGCTTACAATGATCTTTTGCGTATTTTTATCTAAAATTATTGCTTCTTCGAATGATTCCACTTCAATTTGCTTCATGCCTGCTTTCCAGTCACCCATAGGAACTGGTCTAATTTCTAGTATAACGGAGGCTAGGTTGTCCGCCAATTCTGCTAACGCTGTACTTTTTTTCTTGAAGTACCCAGGCGTATCTTCTTTTAATTTTTCTTCTTCATGGCCTGGAAAGTTCTCTTCAAAGACTCGCCTCGTATCTTTTGCTAGATCTACCATATCCATTTTTATGTAGGCATCTTCCATCAAAAGTAACGCGTCTGCTACTGCAGGAGCACCTTTATAATTTTCAATTGCATATTTGCACCTATTCGCAGCCGCTACATACGCATTACGCCGCAAATAAAAGCCTGCAACATGTAGCTCATATTCAGCCATTGCATTTCTCAAAAAGACCATTCTTTTTCTTGCATCTTTAGTATAAATACTTCCTGGGTAAGTTTTAATCAAATAACTATAATCATTGAAGGCAATTCTTAATGGCGTCGGGTCTTTGTCTGAAACCTCTCTTGGTAATACCATATTCAAAAAAGTTTTACCTTTATAAAAGTTTATAGTGCCACGTAAATAGTAAGCGTATGGCATATTCTTATGTACAGGATTTTGTCTTATAAATCTATCTAGTACACCGAGTGCTTCATCAGGTTGATTATCCATGTAATATGCGTAAGCAAGCTCCAGCTGCCCTTGTTGAGTGTATATTTCAAATGGGTATCGTGCTTCTAAAGCCTTGAGCTCTTTTATAGCTTCAGTCATGTCTCCCCCTCTTATTAAGTTTCGGCCAGCTGCATACATTTGCTCAGGGGGGCGAGTAGTATCTGTTGCTACATGTTCTTGAAAAAAACCGCATCCAGGGAGAGTTTGAGAGCACAAACCTACTAAAATGCATTGCACAATTCTGTATCTGTAATTTTTCATATATGCAAGTATATAACTAAGAACACACAGAGTGTCAGGATTTTAGTAATATTAGATTATGGCGAATAAATTAAGCAATAACCAGCATCAAAAAAGCTTTGAATGCTATCTTCCTGAGTTATCATCTGGCAGTAGAATAGATATTGTTCTCACAGAGTTGCTGAAAGATTTTTCTCGTTCAACAATACAAAAATGGATTACTTCTGGGAATATAACAGTTGACGGCGAGACACCACGTAGCCGCGATATTGTTTATGGCGGAGAACATGTATTTGTATTTTTTAAAGAAGACATAGAAACAGAATATTCCCCTGAGGATCTTCCTCTAAATATTGTTTATGAAGATGAGCATGTCCTTGTTTTAAATAAACCAGATGGGTTTGTAATGCACCCGGGTGCAGGGAATCAAAATGGTACACTACTGAATGGTTTGCTATTTCATTTTCCAGATTTAAAGATGTTGCCTAGAGCAGGCATAGTTCATAGGTTAGATAAAGATACATCAGGTTTGGTAGTTGTGGCTAAAACAAGTAGCGCGAGAAAAAATTTAGTCGAGCAGTTGCAAGAGCATAAAATAAAGAGAGAATACGTGGCGCTTATTTGGGGAGACCTCTTGTCAGGAGGAACGATTGATTTTCCAATAAGCAGACACAAGGTGAACCGCAAAAAAATGTCTATACAGGCGCAGGGTAAGCCGGCTATAACACACTATTCCATCAATAAAAGATACCGTACTTGTACTTTATTAAACGTTAAGCTTGAAACAGGGCGTACACACCAAATTAGAGTACATATGCTTCACAATGAGACGCCGATAGTTGGAGATAGAGTTTATAAGAGAAAGCAAAAAATCATAAAACATTACAATAATGACATTATCAAGCAACTTACAGGGTTCCATAGGCAGGCACTACATGCTAAAAAGATCAGTTTTCAGCATCCTAAAAAATTAGACTTTATGACATTTGAGTCACGGCTACCCGATGATTTCCAAACATTACTACAATTATTGAACTCTGGCAGCCTTGAAAAATGAATCTCTCTGAACCCATGTGTATTACTCCCGAATGGGACGCTCCAACTAATGTCAAAGCTTGTTGCACAACAAGATTGGGTGGTGTTAGCACCCAACCATTCGATTGTATGAACCTCTCATCTAATGTTGGAGATGATTACAATAATGTAAAAGAGAATAGAGACAGAATAAGTAATTACTTGGGTTTGCCGGGTGAACCATTTTGGTTACAGCAGGTGCATGGTTGTGATATAGCAGATACAAGCGGCGGAGAACCTAATATTCGCGCTGATGCCTCATTTTCAAATAAAGCTAACAATATTTGCACAGTTTTGACGGCAGATTGTTTGCCAGTTTTATTTTCTCATTGCACAGGCAAGCAGGTAGCTATTGCTCATGGAGGGTGGAGAGGTATTTATGCCGGGATTATAGAGAAAACAGCTGAACGTTTTAGAGTGCCAGGTTCAGAACTAAGTGCTTGGTTAGGCCCAGGCATCAGCCGTCAACACTATGTTGTTGGGAATGCCTTGATGAGTAAATTCTTAGATAAATTTCCTGAATCTGAATCCGCGTTTACAGAGAAGGGTGACAATTTGGTTTATTTGGATCTATATAAACTTGCAGAACAAAGATTGCAGTCTGCTGGTGTACAAAAAATATTTAGGACATCGCATTGTACATACTCACGTGATGACTTATTTTTCTCATATAGACGAAGCCATCAAACGGGGCGTATGGCAAGTTTTATCTGGTTTGAATAAAGCATTGATCAAAGAAAAAGGGCGGTGAATCACCGCCCTTATTTCTTTATGACTTTACAAGATCGACTTATAAATCAAAGTCGTCACGGCTTGCTGGATCGTTGCAATCGCGTTTTGCGATTCCATTATCAACAGCATACTTCTCAGCACCAGCATCGATGATAGCTTGTGACAATGGTACGTCACCTTCTATCCAGTCACTAGCAACATTCCATTGGCGTTTGTTAGCATCCCATTGCTGGAACTTAGCCAAGTGACCACCTACGTGGTCCATACATGTAATGTTGATTTCAGGTACAAGACCTGTAGCGCCTAGTTCATCTAATCTAGCTGTATCAAGTTTAAGGTTTTCAAAACCCCAACGAGTTTGTGCGCTGTTTACTTGAGGACCGAAACGTTCTTGTGCTATACGAAGTGCTTCCGTATGGAAAACACCCGCTAAAATACCGAGGTTCCAATATACTGAACCAATACGGCTTTTATCGTCTAAGTCACCTTTACCAGCTTTATAAACAGTGTCAACGATGTCTTCAATTACTTTCGCTACACGTCCAGCTGGGTGAGTTGTAATCGCATAATAACCATGCGCTGCATCACCTGCAGGGATAACGTCTTCGTCAGAGTTACTCCAAATGTTACCGATTAAACGGCCCACTGAGTAACCTGTACGTACCGCAGTCTGCATAGCAACGGGATTCATAACACCCCATCCGCGAAGCAATACATAATCAGGTTTACCTTTACGAATTTTCAGCCACTGAGACTGTTGTTCGTTACCTGGATGCGGAATTTCAATTGGATTGTGTGAACAACCATGTTTTTCACACATGCTGTTCATGAAGTCAATCGCTTCACGACCATATGGTGAACCATGGAATAACATCCAAATTTTCTTACCCTTCAAGTTAGCTCTATCTTTTTCAAGATAGTCACCAATGAAATGCACCATAATTGAGTGCTCATCATAAGTGTTAATGCCTGGCATGAAGTAATAAGGGAAGACGTCCCCACGTTGGCCGGCAGTTTTACCGTGGTTTACAGCGATGATAGGCATCTTGTCTTTACGACCAGTTTCTATTAAAGCTGTTGAAATACCTACACTTAATGGATCAAAGAATACTGCTCCGCCTTCTTTGTCTTTTAAGCGCTTATAGCACTCAACTCCACGTTCAACCGAATATTCAGTTTCACACTCAGACCAGATCAATTTCATGCCGCCAACGCCACCGTCGCGCATGTTAAGCAATTGATAGTAGTCTATGATTCCACCGAAATAACCGGTTCCACCCGCAGCGTATGGACCTACTCGATAACTAGGAATTGGAACATATAGTTCGCCTTCTCCAGCTTGAGCAATTGGCGCTGTTACTGCTAATGAAGCAGCTAACGCCATACTTGTTACTAACGCTTTTGTTTTCATAGTTTTACTCCTCCTTAAGAGGTCCTTTATTGCGTTTAATTGCAGTTAACTGCAGAAAAACATTCTTATTGTTTTATTCTGCGTTTTTTTATACACGCCTTTACTGACTTACAAATAGTAGAGGCGAATTTCCGATTCTACTGATAAAGAGGAAGGAAGCAACCCCTAGCTATATACATAAGTATATTCGTATATATTCATATTTTTCTTAATATTTGTAAGCTGGGTTTGTGCTTTATTATCAGGCTTTTGTAGTCTTTAAATGATTTATTAAGTCATTGATTGAGATTGCCGTTTTATCTTCACTATCACGTTTTTTGTATTCAATTTTCTCTTCTTTCAAAGTTTTATCGCTGATTACTATTCTATGAGGTATACCGATTAAGTCTGAATCAGCAAACATTATGCCAGGTCTTTTATCGCGATCATCGAATAAGACTGAAAACCCAGCGTTTGTTAAGTCGGAATAAAGTTTGCCTGCTCGCTGTTCTAGCTCTGAAGATTGATGCATATTAATTGGTATTAATGATATTGCAAAAGGAGCCATAGTTTGTGGCCATATTATCCCATTGTCGTCGAAGTTTTGTTCTATTGCTGCTGCAACAATACGTGATACACCAATTCCATAACAACCCATTTGCATGATGTGATTTTTACCATCCTTGTCTAATACAGAGGCACCCATAGATTTGCTGTATTTGTCTCCTAGTTGAAATATGTGCCCAACCTCTATTCCTTTTGTTATAGATAATGTCCCTTTACCATCTGGCGATGGGTCGCCTGTTTTCAGCTCTTTCTCCGATAGCTCAATGTTTACCGCGTAATCTGATGCATCAGAAAACGCAATTGAATCTTCACCGGAGTCTGCTAGCACATGAAACTCATGGGATGTAGAGCCTCCTATGGCTCCTGAATCTGCTTTTACCACTTTATAGCCTAAGCCTAGACGTGAAAAAATATTTGAATATGCTGTATACATTGCCTGATACGTTTCTTCTAATGATGACTGAGTCATATGGAAAGAATAGGCATCTTTCATTAAGAATTCTCTAGCACGCATAATGCCAAAACGTGGTCTTACTTCATCCCTAAACTTGGTTTGTATTTGATAATACGTAATCGGTAATTGTTTATAGCTATTCAGCTCGCGTTTTGCTAAATCAGTTATGACTTCCTCATGAGTAGGCCCAAAGCAAAAATCCCTGTCGTGTCGGTCGCGGATTCTTAATAATTCAGGGCCATATTCTTTCCACCGCCCTGATTCTTTCCATAATTCAGCAGGCTGGACAGCAGGCATCAATATTTCTAAAGCCCCTGTTTTATTTATCTCCTCGCGTATAATTGCCTCAACTTTTTGAAGCGCCATTAGCCCCAAAGGCATCCATGTGTACAAGCCTGAGGCTAGTTGTTTTATGAGATTTGCACGCAGCATTAATTGATGGCTTACTGTGTCAGCATCAACTGGTTTTTCTTTAGTTGTCGATAAAGCTAGTCTAGATGTACGCATTTGAGTAATAATGGCATTTATAGTTTTCTTTTTGTAAGTATAGAGACTTTCGTGACTTTAAGTGGAGGAAATCACATTGGCTGATCGAAGAATGCAGGTATTTTACACCGTAGCAAAGTTGCTTAGCTTTACTAAAGCTGCTGAGACACTGCATATGACGCAACCCGCAGTAACATTTCAAATACGTCAGCTTGAAGAACATTTTAATACGCGCTTATTTGATCGAACACATAATCGCGTAAGTTTAACAGAAACTGGAAGGGCGGCTTACAAGTATGCAGAACAAATTTTTGAGCTATATGCGGAGATGGAGTCTTCTGTTAAAGAAGTTACGGGAGACCTAAGCGGTGTTTTGACAATAGGGGCAAGTACAACCATTGCTGAGTATGTTTTGCCCACTATTCTAGGAGGATTCTCAAGCAAATATCCTGAAATCAATTTACGACTCAATGTTTCTAACACTGAAGGCATCGTTTCAATGGTAGAAAATAGTATGATTGACCTCGGGGTAGTTGAAGGCCCTGTAATGAATAAAAATTTACAAGTTGAGTTGTACAAGGTTGATGAGCTGGTCCTTATTTGCTCTTTAGACCATAAATTAGCACAAAATTCATCGATATCTTTATCTGATGTTATAGAGTTTCCTTTTATTTCAAGAGAAGAGGGGTCGGGTACAAGAGAGATTATTCTAGGTTTTTTAGAAAAAGCAGGATTAGATAAGAATAATTTAAATATAACCATGGAGCTGGGAAGCCCAGAATCTATAAAAAGGGCAGTGGAAGCACGCATGGGATTGTCAGTCATGTCGCGAGCAGCAATAGAAAAAGAAATAGCATTAAAGACTCTCACATGTGTTTCTTTCGAACCCAAACTCCAACGTGATTTTTCTTTTGTTCGCCAAAGACAAAAGTTTCACATGGGCGCAATGGAAGAGTTGCTTGCTTATGCAAAAGGGCATTAATAATAAATCGGGTTTAAAATGATTTTCTATCTGAAAGATTGGTATAACCGCAATTTTTCTGACCCTCAGGTGGCGGTCCTAGCGATTTTCCTATTTGCAGGATTAGCTTCTATTATCTTCATTGGCAATATACTAGCTCCATTGATTGCTGGAGTGGTGATCGCTTATGTTTTAGATGGGGCTATACAGCAGTTTGAAAAAAGCAGAATTCCAAGATTTTTTTTATTTTTGATAGTGTACGTTGGGTTTTTATTTTTTGTAGTTCTACTTATGTTTGGCATAGTGCCTTTGTTGTCCAAGCAGTTAGCCGGATTATTTAAAGAAATTCCTGATGCTTATGAAGCAATAATGATCTATATAGAAGGATTGCCTGGAAGATATCCAAATATTATCGAGCAAGGTCAAATTGTAGAATTCGTTGCTAGCATACATGCGCAAATTGGCAACTTTGGGCAGCAGGCTATTAGTTTTTCATTAGCTTCTTTTCTAGACTTGATTACTATTGTTGTATATTTGTTCCTAGTGCCCCTTCTCGTCTTTTTTTTATTGAAAGATAAAGAGAAGATTGTAGAGTGGGTTGTTCAAAGACTCCCTGATAATCGCAAACTTAGCAATACAGTTTGGATAAATGTCAATAATAAGATTGCTGGCTACATTCGTGGGAAGTTCTTGGAAATACTTATTGTATGGCTATTAACTTATATTGTTTTCGAGTTTTTTGACTTGGAATACTCTATATTGCTTTCATTTTTAGTTGGGTTGTCTGTAATAATTCCATATGTGGGCGCTATAATCGTTACAGTCCCTGTAGCTTTCGTAGCTTACATGCAATGGGGTTTTACTTCGGATTGTGCATATGTGCTTCTTGCTTACATAGCCATTCAAATTATTGATGGTAATCTAATAGTTCCAGTATTATTTTCTGAAATAGTAGATTTACATCCAGTGGCAATTATTGCAGCCATTCTGATATTTGGAAGTATATGGGGAATTTGGGGTGTTTTCTTTGCCATCCCTCTTGCGACACTAGTTGATGCAATATTTGCTGCATGGCCAAAAACTACTTTATCTGAGTAAACTATTTATTTAACTCATTCACAGCTTCTAGCACTTCGGCTGCGTGTCCTTTTACTTTTACGCGTCTCCACTCTTGACATAATTTTCCTTGAGCATTGATCAAAAAGGTGCTTCTTTCTATGCCGCGGAATTTTCTTCCATACATATTTTTCATTTTTATAACATCAAATATTTTGCATAATTTTTCTGTGTCATCAGATATTAATTCAAACGGAAATTTTTGTTTTAGTTTAAATTTTTCATGAGAGCTTATGCTGTCTCTTGAAATTCCAAAAATAATGGTATTTTGTTTTTTAAATTTCTTGTAGTTTGCACGAAAGTCTTGCCCTTCTTGAGTACAGCCGGGAGTATTGTCCTTAGGATAAAAATACAGCACAACATTCATGCCTTTCAAAGCGCTTATGCTGATTTTTTGGCTATTCGTGCAAGAGACCCTAAAAGCGGGGATCTTGCGCCCAAGTTCTGCTTTTGACATTGTCTCTAGCCCTCACTGTCTTTAATTTGTATGATACTCAATAAGAAAGTTTTATAAAGAGATAATCACTATTGTCACAAGGCGCAAAAATGTTTCAAGGTAGTATGGTAGCAATGGCAACCCCAATGCAAGATGACGGCACAATTGATTACCCGTCACTGGATACTCTTGTTGATTTTCATCTGCAGAATAATACTGACGCAATTGTTCCTGTTGGAACGACGGGTGAATCGGCAACATTAAACAACAAAGAGCATGAGGAGGTCATAAAAAGAGTTATACAGAGAGTAAATAAAAGGATCCCTGTGATTGCTGGCACAGGAGCAAATTCAACAGATGAAGCCATTGAACTTACTGAGTACGCTTTCAAAGTAGGGGCAGATGCTTGTTTGCTCGTTACTCCATACTATAATAAACCAACACAAGAAGGTTTATACCAGCATTTTAAGGCTGTAGCGCAGGCTGTCCCGATTCCACAAATACTCTACAATGTTCCGAGCAGGACCGCATGCGACATGCTCCCAAAGACTGTTTCACGGCTTGCTGATATAGAAAATATTGTAGGGCTAAAAGAGGCAATAGGTGAACTCGATCGTCTTAAAGAGGTCATAGATCTATGTGGGGACAGAATAGCAATAATTAGCGGAGATGATGCCACATCTATGGAGACATTGCTTTTAGGGGGAAAAGGAGTAATTACTGTCACAGGAAATATTGCACCCCAACTTATGCATGATATGTGTGTGGCAGGG
This sequence comes from Pseudomonadota bacterium, assembly GCA_036687665.1. Classification (GTDB taxonomy): domain Bacteria; phylum Pseudomonadota; class Gammaproteobacteria; order Poriferisulfidales; family JAYYZZ01; genus JAYYZZ01. Next base: position 136,948 of record JAYYZZ010000003.1, read on the forward strand.
ATAAGCGGCAAGCGTCAAGAGGCTGAGAGAATTAACTCTTTGCTTGAAGGTTTGCATCATGATCTTTTTCTGGAATCTAACCCAATTCCGGTAAAATGGGCCTTAAATGTAATGGGCTTGATACCACCGGGGATACGATTACCCCTTACAACTTTATCAAATGAGCACCATGAACAATTGCGAGAGTCTATGAAAAGAGCCGAGGTGATTTAACTTGCGTATACGTACAACGGTTTTAACTAAAATATTTCTATTAGTTGCAGCGTTAACTTTATCTGCTTGCAGTAATAAGCCACTTTCACTGGACGACCTTTGGGAAAGTGCAACGGATGCATGGGCAGACTTGCCAGTGGTTGGAGGGGGCGATGATAATTATTTGAAAAGTGGCTCTTCAAAAGCTTTACAGATCCCCCCTGATTTAACGACTCCTAATCACGCTGACGCGTTAGAAATTCCAGATGACGAGGTCAGCGCAAAACAAGTTGGGTATAAGGCATCAATGCAGCAAGTTGTTTTGCCAGAGTTTTTAGATATGACTATCAGACGACAAGGAAATGTTAGGTGGCTTGAAGTAGACACTGACCCCATGAGTCTATGGGAGCCAATTAAAAGTTTTTGGTTCAACCAAGGTTTTGACTTAGTAAAAGATTTACCAGTTCTTGGGCTGATGGAGACACAATGGAAGGAAGTCAATCAAGTCATTCCTAGCGCCGGCAAATATTCTGATGCAGATGAGGCACGCAAAAGTTCCTATGCTGCCCTACGTCAAAAATATAGAACTAGAATGGAGCGTGAACCAAACGGTAGAACGAATATATTTATAACCCAGAGATCTTCTGTTGTAGTTGGCCTGAATAAATCGAATGAAGTGGTCTGGGGTATGAGACCTCCGAATCCCGAAAAAGAAGCAGAGATTTTTGTAAGGATAATGGAATTTTTAGGATCAACGCGCGGGAATGCTACAGAAAAGATAAAAGGTGAAGATTTAAAAGATGCAGCAAGAATTAAAATGGCTGATCTAGCTGGAGTTCCTGTGCTTTTTGTTGAAGACGAATATAGCAATGTATGGAGGCAAACAGGAGTTGCTTTAGATAGGGCCGGGTTATATGTAGACGATTATGATCGTGACAAAGGTGTTTATTTGGTTAGCAAGATAGATGCAGAGGGAGGCCAGGTTCAGTATGAAGTACGCTTATTGCAGCAAAAGAAAAGAACAGTAATAACGGCTCACTTAGCAAAAAGCAACAAAAAGATTAATTTTGCTTTAGCAAAAAATATTCTAAGACATGTGTTAGCTGCTTATAATTGAGGAAAAAATTCTAAACGAATCTTATTTGTCTTTTGCAGACATGCTTGATGCTTTTATTCTAGACATATCAAGGAAAGTGATGTTTTCTCTCGTGGTTGTTGATATGTCTTTCCTTTTATCTTTTTCAATGTAAGCGTAAGCAGAGTGATTATGTATTGATTCGAAATTTTCAGATTCTATTGAGTACATAGATATACGCTTGTCCTCATTTAATTCAAGCGCAATATCACGCACTAAATCTTCTACAAATTTTGGGTTGTCGTATGCTTTCTCAGTAACATATTTTTCGTCTGGTCGCTTTAGAATGCCATATACTTCGCATGACGCATGTTTTTCTATTAATTTAACTAACTCTTCTAACCAAATGCCCTTTGTTGTTTCTACTTCAACGGTTACATGAGAGCGTTGATTGTGAGCACCATAATCTGAGATATTTTTTGAACAAGGACACAAACTGGTAACAGGAGCCTGAACTTTTAAAAATATTTTGTATGACCCTTTTCTGAACTCCCCAGTTAGGGTTGCTTCATAATCAAGCATGCTTTCGACACCTGTAACTGGAGCAGATTTTTTAAGAAAAAAAGGAAAATCGATTTTTACATAACCGCTCTCTGAGCCTAACTCTTTTGTCGTATCTTGCAATAAGCGTTTAAATGACTCGATTCCAGCAAGGGTATCAAATTGCCCAAGCAAGTCGACAAATCTTGACATATGCGTGCCTCTTACATTGTCAGCTAAATTTACAGCCATAGTGAAATTCGCGACAGTTGCCTGAATATTATTGTTCGTGGACTTAATATTGACTGGGTGCCTGATATTTTTTATCCCTACTTTATTTATAGGAATTTCTCTCGCATCAGCACTACTTTGCGTGTCTGTTAGTTTATTCTTTTTTTCTTCTGCCTTTATAACCATTTTTTTCTCATATGCCTAATTTCAAGCTATTCTGATGATACTTTAGCTTCTTTATTACTACAAGTCTTTGGTTCAGACAGGTATTCAATTATTGATTCATAAATACTCTGCGGATCTAAGCGTGCCTCCTGTATCTGATCTTCCCTGCTGCCATGATCTATAAAGAAATCTGGCAGTCCTAGGTTTAAAATTTCTGTTTCAAGGTGTTGTGATTGCACGAATTCATTAACAGCACTTCCCGCCCCTCCTTTTATGGAGTTGTCTTCTATCGTAACAAGTAGGTTATGATTCATTGCGGTTTTTATAATCATATCCTCGTCTAATGGTTTTACAAAACGCATGTTTATTACTGTCGCGTCAATCTTGTTTGCAACAGCTATCGCATTTTCTAATAAACCACCAAAAACTAACAAGGCAGTGCCATTGCCCTGCCTTATGCATTCAGATTTACCTATTGGGATCAAAGCCATTTTTTTGTTAACGAGAGACTGAGGCCCGCTTCCTCTTGGGTAACGCACTGCGGCCGGACCCTTATGTTTGAATCCGGTATATAACATTTGTCTGCATTCATTTTCATTTGACGGTGCCATAATAATTACATGTGGAATGCATCTTAGATAGGTTAAATCAAAGCTACCCGAGTGTGTTTGACCATCTGGGCCCACGAGACCTGCTCTATCTATAGCTAAGAGAATATCTAATTTTTGTACTGCTATATCATGAATTAATTGGTCATATGCTCTTTGTAAAAAAGTTGAATAAATAGCAACTACGGGTTTTAGCCCCTCACATGCCATGCCAGCTGCAAGTGTTAAAGCATGTTGTTCAGCAATACCAACATCAAAATATTTTTTAGGAAATTTTTTCGAGAATTTTACCAAACCAGAACCTTCTTTCATCGCCGGTGTAATTGCTACTAGCGCAGAATCTTTTTCTGCCATATCACAAATCCAATCACTAAACACCTGCGTGTAGGTTTTCTTACTTTTTGTTTTTGGGTGTATTACTCCTACTTTTGGATCAAACTCAGGAACAGCATGGTATCCAACAGGGTCGGTCTCGGCGGGCTCATATCCTTTCCCCTTGCGTGTAATTATATGGAGTAAGCGTGGCCCTGAAAGTTTTTTTAAATTATCCAACGTTTTTACTAAAGTGTGTATATCGTGCCCATCGATAGGGCCATAGTAATTTATACCCATTTCTTCAAACAAAGTGCCTGGTGCGATCATGCCTTTGATATGTTCCTCTGTTCTTCTTGCAAACTCATGAACTGAAGGAACTTGTTTTAATATTTGTTTGCTGCCTTCTCTTACAGAAGAAACAATACGTCCTGACATTATGCGAGTTAAGTAATTTGACATAGCTCCAACATTTGGGGAGATAGACATTTCGTTATCATTTAAAATCACTAGCACGTCTGTGTCTAAAGTGCCCATATGGTTCAAAGCTTCATATGCCATCCCAGCTGACAACCCTCCATCTCCAAGAATAGAGATAATCTTGCGAGGAGAGTCTTGAGATTGAGAAGCGATTGCCATACCAACTGCTGCACTTACAGATGTGCTGGAATGACCTACTCCAAATGTATCATATTCACTTTCTTCACGCGCTGGGAACGGAGCAAGGCCGCCTCTTTTTCTTATAGTTTTAAGTTGGTCGCGACGACCAGTTAATACTTTGTGCCCATAACATTGATGCCCTACATCCCATACTAAGCGATCATGTGGTGTTTTATAAACATAATGTAATGCGACAGTGAGCTCAACGGCACCCAGACTGGCGCCAAAATGGCCACCACACTTAGAAACTGTCTGAATTAAATATTCTCTTAATTCTTCACAAACTTGAGATAATTCTGATGCGTCTAGATTTCTTAAATCTTTAGGGCTATTTATATTTTCTAGATATGGAAACTGCATTTTTTAATTTATAATCAATTAGTAGGCGCGTCGTACAATATATTTAGATAGGTTTCTTAATTGTTCGCCAGATTCTTCAAGAAAGTCTATATGTTGTAATGCTTTTTCAAGTAATTTTTCGAGTATATCTTTCGCTACTTCTATACCAAATACTGTTACGTACGTTGGGTGTCCTCGCGCAGCATCAGAACCTTTTAATTTTCCTAAGTCAGCACTACTTCCTTCTACATCAAGAATATCATCTTTGATTTGAAAAGCGAGCCCTATATCCAATGCAAACTGGCTAATTTCATCATTTTCTTTTCTGGAAAGGTTGGCGTCATCGAGTAGAGTTGCCATCATAATCCCAGCATGAATTAAAGAACCTGTTTTTAGTCGATGTATTTTTTCAACATCATTCTTTGAAATGTTTTTGCCAACAGCAGCAAGATCAAGCACTTGCCCGCCTGCCATGCCTTGGGAGCCAGCAGCATCACCCAGCATCTTTACCCATTGTGTACAGAGACCCCCATTTTTTTTTGCTTCAGCAGAAGCGCATAATTTATTAAATGCGAGAGCTTGAAGAGCATCGCCTGCAAGTATTGCATTAGCTTCACCAAAAGCTTTATGGCAAGTCGGCTTACCCCTTCTAAGATCATCGTTATCCATTGCAGGAAGATCATCGTGGATTAGTGAATACACATGTATGAGTTCTATTGCTGCTGCTACTGAATCCAGTTTTTCGTAAGGTATGTTAAAAGCTGATCCAACAGAATAAATTAGCCCTGGACGTATACGTTTGCCATCACCAAAAACTGAATACCTCATTGCGTTGTGCAAAATACCGGGTTCAGTATTTTTAGGTGGCAGCCAATTATTTAGTGTTTTATCAACTCGTAAATTTATTTTTTCAAGGAATTTTTCAATTTCAGCCTTATTCATCATTTTCGTCTAAAAATGGCTCAGATATTATTTTTTCATTTTTTTTTGTAACTTGCTCGACACGCTGAGAGGCTTTATCCAATAGGCTTTGGCACGTAGTGTTTATTTCGACGCCCTTTTCGAACTCTTTCATAGACTCCTCAAGGGAAAGATCTCCAGATTCAAGTTTAACTAATACTTCTTTAAGCTGATTAATTAGTTTTTCAAAATCAACTTTTTGATTCGTGTTTTTCTTTTCTGACATGTTTTATCTCCTAGCCTGTTTTAGGATAACCTAAGTTTGACACATATGCATTTAACATTTAGACTAGATCTAAATCAAACTAGAGAATATGGAGAGGTTAATAATGAGCATAAAAGGGACTAAAACTGAGCAAAATTTAAAAGATGCTTTCGCCGGTGAATCTCAAGCAAACAGACGTTACTTATATTTTGCAGCTAAGGCCGATGTTGAAGGCTTCAACGACGTGTCAGCGGTTTTTCGTTCGACTGCAGAAGGTGAGACTGGCCACGCACATGGGCATCTTGAGTACCTAGAAAGTTGTGGTGATCCAGCTACAGGACTTCCAATTGGTTCTACATCTGATAATTTGAAAGCCGCAATTGCCGGAGAAACACACGAATATACTGACATGTATCCGGGAATGGCCAAAACAGCTCGCGAAGAAGATCTCAATGAGGTTGCTGATTGGTTTGAGACGTTGGCTAAAGCTGAACGTTCTCATGCAAACCGTTTCCAAAAAGCATTAGACACATTAGATAGTTAATTTTGCATCCAAATAGAAGCTGTCAAGCATATGCTGAAAATAGTATGTGTAAAGGTAGTGATGTGTTTTTAAAAATTACGAGCGAAAATGAAATATAAAGAAGGGAGTCTAAATACTCCAATAAGACATGCAATTGATTGGAAAAATCAAGAATTTTACGATGAGGCGGCGCTCGAAAATGAGTTAGAAAGAGTTTTTGATATTTGCCATGGATGCAGAAGGTGTGTAAGTTTGTGCAATGCATTTCCAACATTGTTTGACCTGATAGATGAGTCGGAGACAATGGAAGTCGACGGCGTTAGTAAGCAGGATTACAGCAAAGTTGTGCATAATTGTTATTTATGCGACTTGTGCTATATGACAAAGTGTCCTTATGTACCCCCACATGAATGGAATGTCGATTTTCCGCATTTAATGTTGCGCGCAAAAGCGGCACTGCATGTGAAAGGCAACACAAAAACAAGAGATACTGTTTTAACATCTACAGACCAGGTTGGTAAATTTTTTGGTATTCCAATTGTTGCTCAGATTTCAAATAAAGCTAGTTCTCAGAAATGGGTCAGAAAGCTGCTAGAGAAGTTTTTTGGTATTCATCATTTGGCTGTACTTCCTAAATATACAAGCAGATCTGCGAGGCATCAATTTAATAATTATGTGACTCCTCACAGGAAAGCAAATTCTGATGAAAATACAACTGGTAAAGTTGCAGTTTTTACAACATGTTATGGTAACTATAATGACCCTTCTTTAGTCAAGGATCTTATAAAGATTCTTGAACATAATGGCATAGTTGTAAAAATTGTAGAAAAGGAAGTTTGCTGTGGAATGCCTAAGCTGGAGCTGGGGGATTTGCAGTCCGTTGACGATTTAAAAACGCAGAATATGCATCAACTTGCACAATTAGTTAAAGAGGGCTGGGATGTTGTAGCGCCAATCCCGTCATGTGTTTTGATGTTTAAACAAGAATTACCATTAATGAACCCCAAAGACAAAGAACTGAGTATAGTTGCAAAACATATTTTTGATCCCTTTGAGTATTTAGCCTTAAGAAATAAGTCTGGTAACCTAAAAACAGATTTTAAAAATACACTTGGTAAAATTAGTTACCATGCTGCATGCCATTTGCGTGTTCAGAACATGGGATTGAAAACGCGCGATATCCTATCCTTAGTTCCTCAGACGGAGTTGCAAGTGATTGAGCGATGTTCTGGCCATAATGGCACTTATGCTGTCAAAGAAGAGTTCCATGATATCTCAATGAAAATTTGTAAACCTGTAAGCGATAAAATTGATGCTTTCAATCCTGATCACTACACAAGCGATTGCCCAATGGCAGGGCAGCAGATAAAAAGCAATCTCAAAGGTTCAGGGTCCCCTCAGCACCCATTAACTTTATTGTGTTTTGCTTATGGTTTATAAAAATATACAAGAATTATGCAGACTCTAGCGCACAAAGATTTATTTTCATTGGAAGATTATGATAAGCAACGTGATAGCTTTCGCGAACGTATCATACTGCATAAAAAAAATAGAATAATATTTCTTAATGAGAATGCTAGTTTGCATTTTGAGGACAGATTAACCATGCAGTACCAAATTCAAGAAATGCTAAGGGCTGAAAAAATTTTTGAATCAGAATTAATACAAGAGGAGCTAGATGCATATAATCCATTGATTCCTGATGGGACAAATTGGAAAGCTACTTTTATGTTGCAATACTCAGATGTGGCAGAGAGAAAACACTGGCTCCAAAAATTAACTGGAATTGAAAATCATGTTTGGGTCAGAGTAGGAGATAACCAATTAGTTTATCCAATCTCTAATGAAGATATGGAGCGCACAACTGAAGATAAAACATCATCGGTTCATTTTATGCGGTTTGAACTCACAAAAGGCATGGTGGGTGATGCCCAAGCAGGCGCTAACATATCAATGGGAATAGATCATCCCGAGTTTATAGTTAATATAAATAAATTACCCGATGAGATTAGGGCGTCTCTTATCAGCGATCTTGATTAGTGTTTGGAATTTGATCAAAAATAATATTTTCTTTTCCGTTGTAAACTAAGAAAGCTTTCCCTTTTGCTCTTGCAATCATTGTGACATTAAGATCTTGTGCAAGTTCCAACCCCATGTGTGTGACACCGGATCTAGACAATAATATAGGTATTCCCATATTTGCAACTTTCATTACAATCTCAGAAGTGAGACGACCAGTTGTATAAAATATCTTATCGTTGCCATCAATTCTATCTAGCCACATTTTCCCTGCAATTGAATCAGCAGCATTATGCCTTCCGACATCTTCAACAAAAGAAACCACTCTTGTTTCTTTGCATAATGCGCAGCCATGTACAGCGCCGGCTTTCTTGTATATGTCGTTATATTGTATAAGTTCGCGCAAGAGCGCGTATATTAAAGATTGCTTAACCTTCGCTACTTGGGGTAGTTTCGAATTATAGATTTTGTCAAGACTGCAGCTAAAAACTGTTCCCTGCCCACATCCTGTTGTTACAGTTCTTTTTGAAAGTTTTTCTTTCCAGTCTACCTTTTCCTCTTGATTCACCGTTTTCACAAAAACAGTTTCTTTATCCCAGTTCACGTTCACAGATTCAATGTCTTCAATATTTTCGAAGAAATGCTGATTCTTAAGATATCCGAGCGCAAGTTCTTCTGGTGACATACCAATAGTCATTAATGTAACAATTTCTGTTTCATTTATTTTTATAGTTAGCGGAAGCTCTCCAGCTACATCTACTATTTTTTCTTTACCGGCATTATCATATGCAGTAATTGAATGCGTTGGAGGTATCCCAGATTGTGACATCTTTGGAATATAGTTATCTTGTATATGTTTGTGTTTCATATTTTTAATCTACATCGTGGTTCGTTTGCACCAAGTCATTTTTGAGGCGCGGGGATATGCGAACAGTTTTCACTGTGTTGTCTGATGTTTTAATAATTTCTACAGGGTAGCCGTCAATTAACATGCTTGTTCCTGGCCCGGGTATTTGTTCCATGTGCTCTAACACAAGACCATTCATTGTTCTTGGACCATTTGCATGAAATTCACACCCTAGCATTTTATTTATTTCACGCACATGAAGACTTCCGTCAAGCAAGAACGTCCCGTCTTTTTGTGGATAAATATTTGTACTGATGGTATTTGGGTCGCTGGTAAATTCCCCGACAATCTCCTCAAGAAGGTCTTCTAAGGTAACAAGACCAAGTATATCTCCATATTCGTCAACAATTAGGCCTATACGTCGCTTCTCTCTTTGAAAGTTTACAAGCTGTTGGTTTAATGTTGTCCCGGTGGGAATATAATATGCATCCCTTAAAGCACTACGCAGTTTCTCTAATGTGAGCTCTTCACTAATGATTAGTGACAAAATTCTACGTACATGCAGAACCCCTTTAATATTATCCACACTGTCTTTATAAACAGGTAGTCGCGTAAAGATAGGATTTTTTAATTGCTCAATTATGTTATCCCAATCATCGCTAATATCTATCCCTACGATCTCATTTCGAGGGACCATGATATCCTCAACCGTTTCTTTTTCTAGATCTAATATACTAAGCAACATATTATGATATCTGCTTGGAAGCAGCCCCCGTGCTTCGAAAACAACACTACGTAACTCTTCTCTGTTCAGGGCTATTTCTGCATTTTTTTTATTTAAACCAAATAGCCTGAGCAGACTATTTGCGAACAAGTTGATAGTCCAAATTAAAGGGTAAGTTACTGTTAGGAGTGGTTTATATATTAAAGCAGCAGGGTAGGCTATCTTTTCTGCATGCAATGCAGCAAGTGTTTTTGGGGCAAGCTCAGCAAATATTAAAATGAGCAGTGTTAGCAGGCCGGTTGCAATTGCAACACCTATTTCCCCATATAGGACAAAACCCAAATAGGTAGAAATTTGTATAATTACTATATTTACAAAATTGTTTCCAAGTAAAATCAAACCAATTAATCGATCTGGTTTATCAAGCAGTTTTTTTGCACTAATTGCGCCGGCATGACCTTCGTTTGCCAAATGGCGCATGCGATAACGGTTCAGAGCCATTAAGGCTGTTTCTGATCCCGAAAAGAATGCTGAAAGCAAAAAGAGAAAAAACAACAGCGCTGACAGAGCGCTTACAGAGATGCCGTCCAAAAGTTATGTATACCTCATTTATTCAAGGGGTTGTTATTTTACCTTTTACAGGATTGAGTGCAAACAAGAGTTAGCTATTTTTATTTAAGATTAGCTCCATAACGAATTTGCTGCCAAAATAGGCCAAAAAGAGACATAAGAAGCCATAAAAGGCATACTTTGCAGCGTATTTTCCTCTCCACCCATGTTTCCATTTACCCCATAACAGCGCAACAAAAATCATCCAAGCCACGATAGACAAAATAGTTTTGTGTGCTAGGTGCTGAATAAACATATCATCTAGGAATACAAAACCACTGATTAAACTTACAGATAACAAAAAAACACCAATACCTATCAAATCAAATAAAAAAGCTTCCATCGCCTCAAGTGACGGTAGTGAATATGAAAACCACTTTAAATCTTTGTTTTTTAATTGGCGGTCTTGGAGAATTATTAATAAAGATTGTGTCGCAGCGATAGCTAAAAAACTATAGGCTGCCAAGGAAAGCGCTACATGGATATTGATTGCTTCTGCGATGATTAGAGTTGTATTTTGAGGCTGTAAGGCAGAGATTAATAAGATAGCTGAGGTGGCAGGAAGTAAAATAAGCCCAAGATAAGTTAAGGATGTTCTCAGAGAGAGCAGGAGAGCAAGGCTAGTGAGAGTTACAGAAACTAGCAGCAGGGCATTGAAAAAATTTAAATTTAACCCCTCAGTAGTAAAAATTGTTGGATAAATATATAAAATATGTAAGGCTATAGCTAAAAACCACAATGGAAAAAATATGCGCTCATAGCTTTTTTGTGTCCCGCTCTTATTCCGCATATGTAAGAAAAGGAATATTGCTGCAAGCATGTATGTGGCTATTGCTAATATTAAAATCATAAAATTAAACTAACATTCGTAAAATGCAAAGTGTACACAATACTGGACGGATTTATAGATTTATATGTAAGTTATGCTTTATATTTATAGTTTTATTTTACGCTGCTTTATATTCAGAACAAGTATATCCAAAATCAATAGATACACTAAGAGCTGAGTATGTGAAAGCGAATCAGGCTCTTAAGTCACGGCAAATTACAAAGTTTCATAAAATCAGAAAAACTTTACTTGATTACCCCCTGTATCCATACCTTGTTTATTCAAATATTACGCGGCGCATATCAAGAGCTAAAGAAACTGAGGTCACGCATTTTTTAAAAACATATCCAGATATCCATTTGACTGAAACCTTAAGAAAGAAGTGGTTGTATGCCCTCGCGCGGAGAGGAAAATGGGACGTGTTTACTAAATTTTATACTGATGTAGGTTCAGCTGCTCTTAGTTGCTTGCATGTAAAGGCAAAAATAAAGCTAAATTATAATTCTAGTTTAGCAGGTGAAATTGAGAAAGTATGGTTACACGGCAAGTCGCAGCCCAAAGAATGTGATTATGTTTTCCGGGTAGCTGAAAAAAAAGGATATTTATCAAAAGAGCTGATATTGCAGCGTATTTTTCTAGCGATTGCTAATGGTAATAGAAATTTGAGTCTTTATCTGTCTAGAAAGTTACCGAAGGCTGAAAAGGAGTGGATTGATTTCTGGGTAAAAGCGCACCGGTCCCCAAAAAAATATTTAAAACATAAAAAACTAAAAGTTGATAATCGTTTATCAAGACATGTTATTGCTCATAGCCTTATTAGGCTAGCCAGAAAAGATGCATTAACCGCAACTAGTTTTTGGAAAAAATATAAGAGTTATAAGTTCGGCCCAGAATGGTCTCATCAGATAGAAAGAGATATTGCAATCGCATCTGTGCGTAGCCGGCAGAAAGCAGCAAAAGCTATTATGGATATGGTGGTAAGCGAAGCTCGTAACGGCGAGTATTATCTTTGGTTATGCGAGTATGCAATTCAGAATCAAGATTGGTATACGCTCTATAATAATATTGATAGGCTGCAAAAAAACGAAAGAAACAGAAATAAATGGAAATATTGGGAAGCAAAGGCTAATTTTGCAGTAGGTCAAAAAGAAAAAGCAACCGCAATCTTTTCTGAGCTTACTCAAACAAGAGGGTATTATGGATTTTTAGCAGCAGAGCTCGTTGGCGTTCAATATAAACTAAATCACCAGCCGCTTGAGTTTTCTAGACAGTACATAGAAGCGATAAAGACCATTCCTATTTTCGCAAGAATTCAGGAACTCAAAAACGTGGGCGAACATCTGAACGCAAAACGTGAGTTTCGTTATCTTATTAACTCCAAGGACAATGAATTAGTCAACGCAGTCGCGTTACTTTTATATAATCAGGGCGATTATAGTTTTGCAATCAGAGCATTAGGTGCGACAAAGTATTTTAATGATCTGACGATGCGCTTCCCCTTACCTTTTAAAAACCTTTTTAAAAAACATGCAAATAAATCGGGTTTAGATTTAGCATGGCTATATGCAGTTGCAAGGCGTGAGAGCGCATTTGATGCTGCAGTTGTTTCACCTGCAGGTGCTACCGGGCTGATGCAGCTGATGCCCCGAACGGCGAAACTGATGGCGAAAAAACTTAAGTTAAAAAAACCATACCGCCGGCATTTAAAAAAACCAAATTTAAATATTATTCTTGGTGTTGCGTATCTAAAGAGAATGCTAAAAAGATATAAAGGGAACCTTGTGTTAGCATTAGCAGCATATAATGCCGGACCTCACAGAGTTGACAAATGGTTGCCTTATCAAAAAACTCCAGCTGACATATGGATTGAGTCTATACCTATAACTGAGACACGCCTTTATGTGAAGTTTGTAATGGAATATATATCTATCTATGAATGGCGACTTAAAAAACAATTTTCAAGTATTAGAAAACGCATGCATGCTGTTAAGAGCAATTATTAACGGCAAGATTATTTCTTCGCAGCATTAAGGGCTTGGTCGATATCTTCTAGTAAATCTTCGATGTGCTCGAGGCCGATAGATAATCTCACTAGGTCAGGAGTTACTCCTGCTGTTTTCATTTCCTCACTATTTAACTGCCTGTGTGTTGTTGTTGCAGGATGACATGCGAGGGACTTTGCGTCACCAATATTTACTAAACGCACAATAAGCTTTAGAGCGTCTATAAATTTTGCGCCTGCTAAAGAACCACCTTTTATGCCAAAACTTAAAATTGCAGATGGTTTTCCATTCATATATTTTTTCGCAAGCGAGTTATGTGGGTGGTTTTTCAATCCGGCGTAATTTACCCACTCAACCTCAGAATGTGATTCCAAGTGTTTTGCCACAGATAAAGCATTCTCGCAATGACGATCCATACGCACCGGCAAACTTTCGATACCTTGCAAGACTAGAAAGCTATTAAATGGTGATATTGCTGCACCCATGTTTCGTAAAGGCACAACACGGGCACGCCCGATAAAAGCTTGGTCCTTCATAGCTTCTGTATATACGATCCCATGATATGAAGGGTCTGGGTTACACATAACAGGAAAACGTGCTCCATGTTCGGCCCAAGGGAATTTACCAGAGTCAATAATAATTCCGCCTATCGTTGTGCCATGCCCACCCATATATTTTGTCAATGAGTGAACGACGATGTCAGCACCACTTTCAAATGGCCTACACAAATATGGAGTTGGCACTGTGTTATCAACAACTAATGGTACACCAAAGGACTGAGTCATCTTGGCGGCAGCTTCAAGATCTATTATATTACCCGCAGGATTACCAATTGATTCGCAAAATACTAGCTTTGTTTTTTTGTCAATTAGTTTAGATAAACTTTCAATATCCTCTGCATCTCCAAATTTGACTTGTATACCAAGGCTTGGAAGAGTGTGAGCAAATAAATTGTATGTTCCTCCATACAAGCTGCTCGTTGTGACAATATTATCTCCTGAGGCTGCAATTGTAAGTACTGTATTTGTGATTGCAGACATTCCTGAAGCTAAAGCCAGACCTCCAACACCGTTCTCCATTGCGCTGACTCGCTGCTCTAGAACATCTGTTGTGGGGTTCATGATTCTAGTGTAGATATTTCCTTTAACCTTGAGGTCGAACAAATCTGCACCATGTTGCGTATTATCAAACGCATAAGATGTTGTTTGGTAGATAGGTACTGCCACTGCTTTAGTGGTGTCCTCAGGATCATACCCCGCGTGAATAGCTTTTGTTTCTATTTTCATTTTTTTCATCTAGTTTTACTATATTTCTATTTTTGCATGAAACCTTTTAACTTCCTAGTTTTCTTCAGCTGTAGTTTTTAAGCTTAAAGCATGAATCTCACCGCTTGAGATTTGTTGGTCAACTGTCGCATATACCATTTTATGTTGCTCAATTGTGGTGATATTTAAAAATTTCTTACAGATAACTGTTGCCTCAAATTTGCCCTCTGAGCCTGTGACGCTTACTTTAGCGCCCTCTAATCCTTGTTCTATAAGCTGTTTTATTTGCTCTGCAGTCATATAATCACTTTTTATAATTAACCCTTAAAAAGGTTTATTTAGATTTATTTACTAAATACAATTACAATTTTAGTCTATTTTATGCAAACAATTTATAGAACTTGTAATTATATTTTATGTCAACACGTTTTTAGAGTATTGAACGATGTTATTTAAACAGCTTTTTGAGCCAGAGTCTTCTACTTATACATACATGTTAGCTTGTGAAGAAAGTGGCAAAACACTACTAATCGACCCTGTTCTTGAGACCGTTGACAGAGATCTTCAATTATTACAGGACATGGGGTTAAAGCTGACCCATGTATTAGAGACTCATATACATGCTGATCATCTTACTGGAGCTCTTAAGTTGCGCGCAATAACTGACTGTAAAATAGCAGGCCCAGCTTTAGACAACTTGCCTTGCCGCGATATTGGTGTACAAGAGGGTGAGCCATTTGTATTGGGGAGCATCCAAATTAATCCTCTATTTACACCCGGGCATACAGACCATCATCATGCATACTTGTTATCGAATAATATGGAAAATAGACTATTTTCTGGCGATGCTTTATTAATCGATTCTTGTGGTAGAACTGATTTTCAGCATGGGAGCCCGGAGGATTTATACAAATCCATACATGAAAAATTTTTTACTCTTCCAGACGACACTATAGTTTTTCCATGCCACGATTATGCTGGAAAATTTTCGACTACAATAGGTTTGGAAAAAAACGAAAATTCACGTATAGGAAATAAACGTACGCTGCGAGAATTTGTTTCCATCATGAATAGTTTGAATTTACCTTTTCCGCAAAAAATTGATTATGCAGTACCTGGCAACGAATTATGCGGCAAATGCCCCGACAATGTTCCTGATGAAAAATCTAAAATATGCGATAAGCAGGGTTAGTACTTACCAGCGGAATTTGTCCCAGTTTTCAGGGTTTGCCCAATCTTTGCTATTCAGCCAGTCAGGTGTCTTTTTGTAATCTTCCATGTTGAAATGGTAAAGATCCCAATTTTCTTTTTGTTTTCTATATTCTTTCTCTACCCTGAAACCTAATGCCACTAGTTCTGCTGAGTTCCATGTTGAGCATTTTTGGTAGTCCAGAAATAAATAAACAGATGTCGCTAAAATATCACGTGTTTTTGAAATTAAGTGCTGAGTTTTTTTCTTTGGTAAAGATTCAATGATATTGTACAAAATAATTATGTTAAAACGTTTAGTATTTTCAGATGACTTGAGTAGCGATTCTATTTGAGCTATCTCTACATTTTTTCTTAGCGTTTTACTAAGAATTTCAAAATCATTTGCATCTTTAGCCGCAATTACGACATTTGAATTAGAATTAATAATTGATTCTATTTCACGTTTTACTGAAGCTTTTATAGAATCCATATGCCAAAGTTATATCACGAGCTTCAGTCTTAGTGTACGCAAGAAAAGAAATAACCATGGCCAGATCAGAACGCTACTGAAAATATGCGTGAAATAAATAATCGTGTTGACTTTTCTTCCCAGCATGCCATCAACCCAAAGCATAATTAACATATAAGGTAGCAATATAACTCCTACAAATAACATTTGTTGTGCCAGAGAGGATACTCTTAGTCGTGCATGAAATCTGATAGAGGTATACACAATGATGGAGAAGCATAGCGCATGCAACCCTAGCAAACTTCCAAGCAGTACGTCTGCAAGCAGACCTATTGTCCATGCAGTTCCTATATTGATTTCTTCTGAATGCGCCATCGACCAATATATTAAGATTAAAGCAATCCATTCAGGGCGGTAGGGAATGAACCAATGAGGAACAGGCAGGATAGCAAGAATAGCTGCAATAAATATCGTTGCGAAAAAAATTGTTTTCACAGGGTATCTACGTTTTATTAGCATGTGTATTTCTGTATATTTGCTGTAAGTTTAATGCTGATCATTATTTTTTCCCAATAAGTAATATTTCGCGCCCTCTATCTCCTTTGCCATGCGGCCTAGCTTTGGCAGCAGCAAATGAGTCTCCTTTTTGATATTGAATACTTGTAACTTCGGCAACAGGGTAATTTTTAGGGTAGCGCTTGTCTAGACCAGATGTAATGAGTAAATCCCCAATTCGCAAATCAGCATTAGGTGGTATGTGTTGTAGCCGCAATTCGTCTTTTTTTCCTGATCCAGTGGCGAGAATAAACATGCCTGTTCTTTCTGATTCAACTAATAGGCTATGTGCAGAATCTGTTATCAGAATAACAGTTGAGTTTAGATAGTTGATGCTTGCGACTTGGCCCAAAATACCATGAGAATCAATTACAGGTTGTCCAACTTCAACTCCATGCTTGCTACCTTTATTGATTAAAAACTGCTGCCTGAAAGGATCTAAATTTATTGAAATAACCTCTCCTATTAAAACTTTATGTTTTTGAAAAGCTTTTGACGTCCCTAAAAGGCTCAAAATGCGTTTGTTTTCATTCTCCAAAGCTTTTAGCCTGGACAACTTGCTTTCTAAAAACAAATTTTTTTCTTTGAGAATTTTATTCAACTCGACTAATTCTTGATGTTTTATAAAATTATCTTTTAGCCAATAAACAGCTTTGCCAGGAAGCATGGATATATATTGTATTGGAAGAACTATCAGGCCTATTGCTTTCCGGAGTTGCTGACCATGTTGGTATTTATGGTCGGTAGTCATCATTCCTAACGAAAGAATGATAAAAAAAGTTAACTTAAGTATTAATGACGATGCCTGAAGGTGTCGTGATTTCATCCCAGTCTTCCTTCAAATATTTTTGAGTCCGTATAGCTATTCCAAGGAGAGTACTTCTTTTCCTCTTTCATCGAGCAATTCCAAGACTAGACCGCCACCGCGAGCAACACATGTAATAGGATCTTCTGCTACGACAACTGGTATTCCTGTTTCTTCTGTTATTAATCTATCCAGGTCACGTAGCATGGCGCCACCACCTGTGAGCACGATTCCTCGTTCAGCAACATCTGCGCCTAATTCTGGTGGTGTTGCTTCAAGCGCGGTTTTTATTGCACCCATGATGCCGCGCAGCGGTTCATACAATGCTTCGAGGATTTCATTGCTGTTTAAAGTAAAGCTTCTAGGCACACCTTCAGAAAGGTTTCTTCCTTTAACTTCGAGTTCTAATAATTCTCGATCTGGGTAAGCAGAACCGATATTGTGTTTAATTTTTTCTGCCGTCGCATCGCCAATTAATACGCCGTAATTCCTTCGAACATAACTTACTATAGCTTGATCAAATTTATCGCCACCCATTCTTGTTGAGGCGGAATATACAATTCCGTTAAGAGATAAGACTGCAACTTCTGATGTTCCTCCGCCGATATCTATAATCATTGAACCCCTAGGTTCTTCTATGGGTAGTCCTGCTCCTATCGCTGCGGCAATAGGTTCTTCAATTAAAAAAACTTTACGCGCCCCCGCACCTTCCGCAGACTCACGAATAGCACGCCGCTCTACTTGTGTTGCACCACAGGGTACGCAAATAAGTACTCTCGGGCTTGGGCGCAACAGTGTTGAATCATTTACTTTTCGTATGAAATGCTGCAACATTTTTTCAGTAGTTGTAAAGTCAGCTATAACACCATCTTGCATAGGGCGAATTGCTTCAATATTTCCAGGCGTGCGGCCTAACATTTTTTTTGCTTCTTCACCGACCGCTTCAATTTTCTTTTTTCCGCCCACATCTCTTATTGCAACAACTGACGGCTCATTAAGGACAACACCTTTATTGCGCATAAATACTAAAGTATTAGCGGTTCCCAGATCGATTGAAAGATCATTTGACAAAAAACCAAATGTTCGAAAAAAGTTCATTAATTTAGTCCAAATTTAATATTTTCTTTGCCTGTACTGTAGCAGTGGTCAGCATCCAGAGCAAGCCTAGCGCTTCGTTATTACCATATTTTAAAAAAAATATGATGTTCAGAAGGGCATATCAGTATAATTTGCTATCAGAAAGCTCATGAAAATAAAACCAGAACAAATAAACAAGATCGCCTATCTAGCTAGATTAAAAATAGATAAGGCTGAGGCTGCTTCATACGCAAATACTTTATCTGAAATATTTGAATTAGTGGAACAAATGAACGCAATTGATACCGATGGCGTTGAGCCTCTTCTACATCCGATAGAAGTTATCCAGCGATTACGGGAGGATGTGGTTACTGAAAAAAATGAAAGAAAATCTTTCCAAAAAATTGCACCTGAAACAAAAGACGGCTTATATCTTGTGCCGAAGGTTATTGAGTGAATATCTTTTAATACAGCAAGCTTTTTAAAAATATGCATTTACAAAATTTAATTGAACAATCTAAAGCGTTATCAAAAAAAGAAATCTCTAGTGTTGAGCTTACCCAACACTATTTAAAACGTATACAGAAAAATGACAAACTTATTAATTCTTTTATAACTGTTTTAGAGGAAGAATCAATTAATCAAGCAAAAGAAGCTGATAAAAAAATTTCTAATGGGCAAAAATCACCACTCCTAGGAATTCCTTTAGCTCACAAGGATATTTTTTGCATGTCAGGTACAAGAACAACCTGTGGCTCAAAGATGCTTGAAAAATTTATTGCACCATATGACGCAACAGTTGTATCCAATTTAGAGTCAGCCGGCATGGTAACACTCGGAAAAACTAATATGGATGAATTTGCTATGGGCTCTTCTAATGAAACAAGTTATTACAAGGCTGTTTTAAACCCGTGGAATAAAAAAATGATTCCAGGAGGTTCATCAGGTGGGTCAGCAGCTGCAGTGGCTGCGAGATTAATTCCTGTAGCAACTGGTACCGATACTGGAGGGTCGATACGCCAACCAGCCGCATTGTGTGGCATTACTGGCATTAAACCAACGTATGGGCGCGTTTCACGTTATGGAATGATTGCATTTGCATCTAGCTTAGACCAAGGGGGAGTTTTAGGAGCTTCGGCAGCTGATTGTGCATTAATCCTAGAAGCTATGGCAGGTTTTGATACAAAAGACTCAACTAGCATTGATAAAGAAGTCCCAAGCTACATAAGCTCTATAGATAAATCACTCAAGGGTTTATCAATAGGTTTGCCAAAAGAATATTTTACTGCGGATTTAGATAATGCGATCGCAGATCAAATTGAAAATGCAATAGACGTATTAAAATCATTAGGATGTAAATTCAAAGATATCAGTTTGCCTAATACACACCTTGCTGTCCCGGCGTACTATGTGATTGCCCCTGCGGAATGTTCTTCAAATCTTGCAAGATTTGATGGTGTTCGTTTTGGACATCGTTGCAAGAATCCTGACAACATAAATGATTTATATATGCGCTCTCGTGCTGAAGGTTTTGGCGCTGAGGTCAAAAGACGCATTATGATAGGAACTTATGTACTTTCTGCAGGTTACTACGATGCTTACTACCTAAAAGCACAAAAGATAAGAAGATTAGTTAGCGAGGATTATAAGCAAGCTTTTCAAGATGTTGACCTTATTTTAGGGCCAACATCACCCTCCACAGCCTTTAGTTTAAAGGAAAAAGTAGATGATCCGGTCAGCATGTATTTGTCAGATATTTATACGATCCCAGTCAATCTTGCAGGATTACCTGCAATATCTATTCCAGTTGGAAAAGCGAATAGCATGCCTGTTGGCATGCAGTTAGTGTCAGGATATTTTCAGGAAGAAAAATTACTGAATGCGGCACATCAATACCAGTTGCAAACAAACTGGCACACCTTAGTCCCCAAAGGATTTGAGTAGAGGTCAGCATGAATTGGGAGTCAGTAATAGGTCTTGAAATACACGCACAGCTACTTACTAAAAGTAAAATTTTCTCTGGCGCATCTTCAACATTTGGTGGTGATCCAAATATAAATGCTTGTGCGGTAGACTTAGGTTTGCCAGGTGTTTTGCCTGTACTAAATAAAGAAGTTGTCTCAATGGCGATAAAGTTTGGAATAGCTATTGATGCAAACATCGCAGAAAGATGTGTTTTTGCTCGAAAGAACTACTTTTATCCAGATTTACCAAAAGGTTATCAAATAAGCCAATATGAACTTCCAATTGTGAGTTCTGGCAAAATACACATAGAGCTGGAGAATGGTAATAAGAAAGTTATAGGCATAACACGCGCACATCTCGAGGAAGATGCCGGAAAATCTTCTCACGAATATTTTAAGGGTTCTACTGCTGTTGATTTAAATAGGGCTGGTACTCCTTTGATTGAAATTGTTTCTGACCCAGATATGCGTTCAACAGAAGAAGCAATTGCGTATATGAAAAAGATTCATGCATTAGTAACTTACTTATCTATATGTGATGGCAACATGCAAGAAGGCTCTTTCCGTTGCGATGCTAATGTTTCTGTACGAAAAAAAGGTGATACGGTATTAGGAACACGCACAGAGTTAAAAAATATCAATTCTTTTAAGTTTGTTGAAAAAGCTATCAATTTTGAGATTGAGAGACAAATAGATGTATTGGAAAGCGGGAAGGCTGTGATACAAGAGACACGATTGTATGATCCAAAGAAAGATGAGACTCGTTCAATGCGCACGAAAGAAGAAGCACATGACTATCGCTATTTTCCGGACCCTGATTTATTGCCTGTGGAGGTAGACAAAAGTTTGTTAACAAAATTGAAAAAAGAACTCCCCGAACTTCCTGACGCCAAGAAGATGCGTTTCCAAACGGATTATGAATTGTCAGATTATGACGCTACATTACTAACACATGAAATCAGTATGGCTGATTACTATGAAAATGCAGCAACAGAAGTGAAAGGTGACTATAAGATTTTAGCTAATTGGATCAATGGCGAGCTAGTCGCAGCATTAAACAAAGAGAATCTTTCAATTGCCCAATCACCAATTAAGCCTTTATTTTTAGCAAGAATGATCAACCGTATTGCTGATGGAACAATCACACAAAGAACGGCCAAACAGGTCTTTGAGAGTTTATGGGATGGCGCGACAGATGTTGATCACATTATAAAAGAAAAAGGTTTGTTGCAACTTACAGACACTTCTAAGATAGAATCTATAATAGATAAAATCTTATTAGACAATCCAAAGCAGGTTACAGAGTATCTCTCAGGTAAAGAGAAGATATTTTCCTATTTTGTAGGACAAGTCATGCAAGCTTCTCAAGGAAAGGCAGATCCCGAAAAGATCAATAGTATATTAAGAAAAAAGTTGAATGAAAAAGCTATAAACTAACCATCTGACACTTTTGCAGACGTAACTCTTTCGTGTCCTGCTATATCGTTGTACGTCTTTATTTCTATAAAATTTTGCTTATACAGAAATTCTTTAATTTTAGCAGCATGATTAAAAGAGTGTTCCAAGAATAACATTCCTTTCTTTGAAAGCATTTGCTTTGCACCAGAAATTATCTTTTTAAGGTCACCCAAACCTTCATCATAGCTTACTAGGGCAGATTCAGGCTCAAACTGCAACTCATCTTTATTGTTTAGAAACTCTGTTTTGCTAAGATAAGGTGGATTGCTAAGAATAATGTCAAAATTATTTTGAGCAAAAGGTTTATACCAGTTGCAATTTACAAAATTTATTTTCGATTTATTTATTTTTGCATTTTTTTGCGCCATTTGAATTGCTTTATATGATATGTCTGTAGCTGTTATATTTAACCACGGACATTCTTTAAAAATTGAGATCGAAATAGCTCCAGAACCGGTGCCAAGCTCTAGCAGTTTTGTGTTTGTTGTGCAGTTTTTTATTGCTAGCTCTACAAGTAATTCAGACTCTGGTCTTGGCGTTAAAACATTTTGGTTTACATAAAACATTGATGACCAGAATTCCTTGTATCCTCTTATTTGTGAAAGTGGTTCACCGCTACTTCTTCTTTTGCAAATTGTATCGAGTTTCTTAATAGCAGTGTTTTCCAAAATTTCTTTATTATGTGTATACAAGTAACTTCTTTTGCACGAGAGCACATGACACATTAAAAGCTCAGCTTCTAGTGTCGGACATTGACTTATTACTCTCAAATCTTTTGATGCTGCTTTTAAATAAGAGCCTAATGTTTTGCTTGTATTCATTTTTTCTTTTAATCGCTAAATTGTGCTAAGAGTTCAGCTTGGTGTTCATTAGTTAGAGGCTGAATAAGAACATCAAGATTGCCATTAGTTAAGTCTTCTAATTTATATAAAGTCAGGTTTATACGGTGATCAGTCACTCTCCCTTGTGGAAAATTATACGTGCGTATTCTTTCCGAACGGTCACCACTCCCTACTAAACTCCTTCTAGTTTCAGTTTCAGCTTCACGCTGTTGTTTTCTTTTTTCATCAAGCAGCTTTGCTTGCAGCAAAGCTAACGCTTTGGCTTTATTTTTATGTTGGGACCGGTCATCCTGGCATTCGACAACTACTCCTGAGGGTATATGCGTAATACGTATGGCGGAATCTGTTTTATTTACATGCTGGCCTCCGGCGCCGGATGCTCTGAATGTATCTATACGAAGTTCGTCTGTCTTGATCTCAACATTATTGATTTCTTCAGGTTCTGGGAGTACGGCAACGGTTGCAGCAGATGTGTGAATACGCCCCTGTGATTCTGTTTCTGGAACTCTCTGAACTCTATGGGCGCCTGATTCAAATTTAAGCTTTGAATAAACCCGGTCCCCGGTTACTTTAGCAATTATTTCTCTATATCCCCCGTGTTCTCCTTCGCTTTGATTCAATATCTCTACTTCCCAGTTTTTTTGCTCAGCATAACGGGCGTACATGCGAAAGAGATCCCCAGCAAATATTGCTGCTTCATTTCCCCCAGTTCCTGCGCGTATTTCAAGAAAGACGTTATTTCTATCGTTTGGATCTTCTGAAATTAGTAATTTTTGCAGGTCTTGTTCAACTCCCCCAAGATCTTTCTTAAGGTTCTTTGCATCGTCTTCAGCTAACGATCTCACTTCAAGATCTGCGTCTGAAGACATTTCTATCGAAGCATCTAGTTCATTTTGGATAGCACTAAGTTTTTTATATAAACTGACTATTGGGTCAATTTGGGAATATTCAACAGATAAATCACGAAATTTATTTTGATCCTTAATTATGTCAGGTTGTGACATTAATTCAGAGATCTCTGTATGTCTTTTTGCAACCGTTTTTAATTTCTTCAGGATTGATGATTTCATTCCTCACTATCCCTAATACCTAATATTTTACATGCAGCAGAAAGCAACTCTTTTTTACCTTCTTGGCCTGCTTTATTAAGTTTTTGTGTAGGCACATGTGTGAGTTTGTTTGTGAGTGTGTAAGATAAAAATTCTAATACCTCATTAATAGGTTTTCCTTGACGCACTAAATCATTTGCTTTTTTCAAAGTTTCATCTCTAACAGTCTCAGATTTTCTCCTATAGTTTTTTATTATATTAAAAGCATTGCGTGCTCTTTCTTTACGTATATGCTGTTCTACTCTAAAATCTATAATAGATTTTGCTTCATCTATAGCGTTCTTTCTTGAGCTTAAGTTGTCTTTAATAATGTTCTCGAGATCATCAATGGTGTACAGGTAGACGTCATCTAAGTTAGTCACCTGAGGCTCTATGTCTCTTGGGACAGCTAGGTCTACCATATACATTGGTTTATGCTTCCGTTTTTTAATAGCATTTTCAACAGCTCCTTTACCAATAACGGGGATAGGGCTGCTCGTAGAAGTGACAACAATATCTATGTTTGGTAAAACATTGTGCACTTTATCAAGCGTTGTAACACTGGCTGCAAAAGAGTTTGCAAGTTGTTTTGCAGACTCCAGAGAACGATTACTTATAATTATGTTGCTGACTCCTTGTTTTTCAAAATGTTTTGCTACCAAGGCGATGGTTTCGCCAGCCCCAACTAGTAAAACATTTTTATTTTTTAGAGTATCAAAGAATTGTTGTGCTAAATTTACTGCTGCATAAGCAACAGAAACGGGGTTACTTCCGATATCTGTATTTGTTCGTACTTGTTTTGCTGTTAAAAAAGCATGCTGAAATAATTTTTCGAGTTCTCTTCCTAAAGTCCCGGCATTATTAGCAGCACGATATGCATCTTTTAATTGCCCAAGAATCTGGTTTTCACCAACAACCATAGAATCTAACCCGGCTGCAACATTAAATGCATGCCTTACTGCAGAATCGTCATAATAAATATATGAATGCTTTTCAAATTCACCAAGATCTATGGCATGAAAATCGCTTATCCATCGTGAAATGCTGTGTGAGACATCATTCCCATTTGAATGGCAATACAACTCAGTGCGATTACATGTGGATAGAATAACAGCTTCGTCGATTTGAGGTATTTCAACAAGCTGCTTTAAAGCTTTATTTTGCTGCTCTTTGCTGAAAGCCACTTTTTCTCGAATATCAACTGGAGCAGTATTGTGGCTAATACCTAAAGTAACTAAACTCCATGCAACTTTTGTATCCATATATATTTGTTCTCTCAGGGTATATTTTCACATAAAATAGGCGTACCAGAGTGCTATCCATAACTCATATTGTTTAAAACAATGACAGTAAAGAATCTTACAATTTATAAGCTCCCCTTCATAGCTCTGCTGGCAGTTGTACTCTTACAGATGCCTGCTTGTCAATATTATACAAGTAATACACCGCTCAATGAGAGCTTAGATGCAGAGCAAGAGATAGCAAAGGCCGAGTCTGCTGAATCCACGATATTTAGTCGAGGTGAGAATGACCTCCCAAAAGCGGATTTGCTTTACGAGCTGATGGCAGGCGAAATGGCAGGAAAGCTGGGGGACCTGGATCAGGCTGCCCAGCATTATTCAAATGCTGCAAAAATTACAGATGACCCGCAAACGGCAAAACGAGCAACACAAATTGCTTTACATTCCAAAAACACAGAACTGACAATTGGCGCTGCTAACCATTGGAAAAAACTTGCCCCCAATGACCCGCAAGTGTATTCGACATTAGGTTCCCTATACCTTGGCAAAAATAACATTATTAAAGCTACTGAAAATTTAGATAAATATATCGGTTTTTATAAAAGTTCTCCCGATAATGGTTTCAATGCGATTGCTGTAATAATGTTTAACGAAAAAGAATCAAAAGTTCGACTAGCAGTTATGGAGAACCTTGTTATAAAGAACGAAAAGAATGCGTATGCACATTTCAACCAAGGCAATGTTGCGCTTCTGGAAGAAGAATATGAGCTAGCCGTCAAATCAGCAAATAAAGCTCTAGAACTTACACCCGGCTGGACAATGGCAAAAACTTTAAGAGCAAAAGCAAATTTTGAAGATGGCAATATGAAGTTAGCACTACAAGACATGAAAGAACTTGTTAAGGCTGAGCCAGAACAGAAGGAATTCCGCACGACTTATGCCCGAATGTTGATAGAGGATGGTCAGCTCAATGAATCTCGCACGCAATTTAAATTTTTGCTAGAGAAAAATCCAAAGGATATGAATCTTGTTAAGACAATCGCGCTGCTTAATTTTAATTTAGAGCAATATGATGAGGCAAAGCGTTATTTTAAAAAAATGTTAGCAGCAGGAAAAAATGATCACGAGAATAACTATTACCTTGGACGAGTTGCAGAAGCACAATCTAAGAACACAGACGCAATTTCTAAATACAAAAAAGTTTTTAGAGGCAGTCACTTTTTAGATGCGCAAATCAGAATCGCAGATTTATACTATAAAGCTGATTCTTTAGAAAAAGCTGTTGATCATTTGGAAAAGACCAGAACTTCAAGAATCAAGGAGGATATCCGTATCAATCTATTTTTAGCTCAAGGCGAATTATTTTTTAAGTCAAAGAATTATCAAAGAGGTATGAATTTGTATGATCGCGCATTGATGCAATATCAAGATAACAGTGATCTTTTATATTCTCGAGCATTGATGGCAGAAAAAATAGGACGTATAGATTTGCTGGAACGCGATTTAAATATGATATTAGATAAAGATCCTAATCATGCCTCTGCGCTCAATGCTCTTGGTTATACATGGGTTGATCATGATATCAACCTTAGGAAGGGACTGGAGTATATTGAAAGAGCGCTTGAGCTTAGACCCGAAGACCCTGCGATAATAGACAGCATGGGGTGGGCGCATTATAAGTTAGGTAATTATCAACAAGCAGAGATTTATTTGAGAAAAGCAATGTCTATATTTCCAGATGGAGAGATTGCTGCTCACCTGATTGAATTAATGCTTTCTGCTGGCAAAAATCAAGAAGCTTACAAAGTATATAATCAAGCAATAGAATTATCCCCGGATGACGAGAATTTACAAAAAATGAAGGAGCGATTAACTTTGTGAGGAAGTTATTGCTTTTAACAGCAGCTTTAACACTTCATGCATGTAGTATCCTGGATTTACAGGATCCATTTGACAAAGAATTAAATAGCACTTCCTTGCACCTGCAAGCAAGAGATGCACATCTACTTGATCTTCAAAACTGGAGTATCGAAGGCAGGGCCGGTTTTAGGTTTAAAAATCAAGCCTGGCATGCAAGTATGCATTGGGAGCAGCAATCTAGTAACTTTAAACTTGCTTTATATGATCTATTTGGCAGGAAAATAGCAGAAGTTTTTGGTGACCCTCATCAAGCGATATTGCGCACAAAAGAAGGAGAGGAGTATTCAGCGCCAGATTCGCAAGTGTTGTTACGCAAGTATTTAGGGTTTTCCTTTCCTGTACATGGTATGCGGTATTGGCTTATGGGAATTAGCAACCCTGATAGCAAAGTTTCAAAGTTAAGTTTCAATAAATCAGGATTACCAGATACTTTAGTGCAAGATGGGTGGAAGATTAGCTATATGAGTTACGATGTTTACCAAAGAATTAAATTACCTAACCGTATACAATTTAATAAAGAAAACTTAGAATTGAAGATCGCTGTCAAAAACTGGAATTTGTAAATACATGAGCACATCATTTTTTAATAATGGTTTGCCAGCCCCTGCTAAACTTAATCTGTGCTTGAATATATTGAACCGTAAACCTGACGGTTATCATGAATTACAAACTGTGTATCGTTTGATCGATCTGCAAGATAAAGTTTTTATGCAACCTCGCGAGGACACATTAATTCTTTATGCAGATAATTTAGGAACCTCAAATATCGAAGATAACACGTGTATTAGAGCTGCAGAGGTTTTGCAACAAAGTACGGGTTGTGATTTGGGTGTTGAATTATATTTAGAAAAGCATATACCTATTGGTGGTGGTCTAGGTGGAGGAAGCTCGGATGCTGCTACAGTTATTTATGGACTTAATTTGCTTTGGGAGTGCGGGCTTAACAAGGAACAATTGTCAGATTTGTGTCTCAAAGTTGGCGCTGATGTACCTTTTTTTATCTTTGGATATTCTGCTTGGGCTGAAGGTATTGGAGAGAGGTTTAGTAAAATAGAAGTGCCAGATGCATGGTATTTGGTAATAAAGCCACCATTTGAAATTTCAACAGAGGAAATTTTTAATGCTCCAGAATTGACACGGAATAACGCCCCTATCACAATAGGGGATGTTGATGCCCACTTTATTGGTGTAAATGTGTTCGAACCGGTTGTCAGGAAGCGTTATCCAAAGTTAAATGAAACAATGGATTGGTTGAGCGAGCATGCTGTTCCGCATCTTACAGGAACAGGTAGCTGCTTTTTTGCTGCCTTCAATGACAGAGTAGAAGCAGAAGAGGTGTTGGAGCGGTTGCCTGCAGATTGCAAGGGCTACATTGTTAAAGGTTTGCATCAATCTCCATTATTGGAGAATGAATAATGTATATTCCTACATATCAAATGGGCCGTCGCCAAGTGGTAAGGCACGGGGTTTTGATCCCCGCATTCGCAGGTTCGAATCCTGCCGGCCCAGCCAAATTTAATTTATTTTATTTAAAGGTAAATATATGACTGAAGTAGATAATTTGATGGTATTTTCGGGTAATTCACATCCTGCATTGGCCAAGAATATAGTTGATCAACTTAACATACCTCTTGGCAAAGCATTAGTAAGCCGCTTCAGTGATGGCGAAATACAAGTAGAGATTCAGGAAAATGTACGAGGGAAGGATGTTTTTGTTGTGCAATCTACGTGTCAGCCGACAAATGAAAATATAATGGAATTGTTAATTATTGTTGATGCATTGAAAAGAGCTTCAGCCGACCGTATTACAACAGTTATACCGTATTTTGGGTATTCACGACAGGACCGGCGTGTGCGATCAACGCGTGTGCCGATTTCTGCAAAAGTGGTTGCAAATTTAGTAACCGGTGTTGGCACAGACCGAGTATTAACAATAGATTTGCATGCGGATCAAGAGCAAGGTTTCTTTGATGTGCCTGTAGACAATATATATGCTTCACCAATATTGATAGGTGATATCTGGCGTCAAAAATATCCAGATTTAATTGTGGTATCACCAGATGTAGGGGGGGTTGTGCGGGCAAGAGCGATTGCGAAACAATTGGATGATGCAGATTTAGCAATCATAGACAAGAGACGACCGAAAGCTAATGTTGCCCAGGTAATGAATATCATCGGAGATTGTGATAGTAAATCATGCGTGATTGTAGATGATATAGTAGATACTGCAGGAACACTTTGCCAGGCTGCAAAAGCATTAAAAGAAAATGGAGCAAAAAAAGTGATGGCATACATCACACATGCGGTTTTATCAGGACAAGCAATTGAAAATATTGCTAATTCTGATATGGATGCCTTGGTAGTTACAGACACTATTCCTCTCACCAAGGAAGCTGTAGCTTGTAAAAAGATTAGACAGCTAAGTGTGGGCAGCCTGATTGCAGAATCTATATCGCGCGTTCACCTGGAGCAATCCATTAGCACATTATTTATGGAGTAAATGTTACTTTACTTCAATTACTCTCTCATTAATAATACGCAACCCTTGCATGGTTCATATATAGACACCCGGGTAAATTATAAGGAAAAATATTGCTATGGAATTTGAGTTAAATGCTGAAAAACGAAATGAGGCCGGCACCCCCGCTAGCCGCAAAGGTCGCCATGCCGGGCAAGTGCCAGGTATTGTATATGGTGGCGGAAAGAAATCAGTATCGATTATTTTAAAACATGATGAATTACAACATAGCTTAGACAACGAGGCATTTTATTCCCACGTTTTAAGTTTACATATTGACGGGAAGACCGAAAAAGTTATTTTGAGAGATATACAAAGACATCCAAGTAAGCCCAGAATTCTTCACTTAGATCTCCAAAGAATCAAAGAAGATGAAAAAATTCGCGTGTTCGTTCCCTTGCATTTCTTGGGCGAGGATGTTGCCCCAGGTGTAAAGCTGGAAGGCGGCGTTGTCAGCCACCTGATCACAGAGGTTGAAGTTTTATGCCTGCCTGCTGATTTACCTGAGTATATAGAGATAGATATATCAACAATGGAGCTCAGCGCACCCTTGCATCTTTCCGAAATAAACATGCCTGAGTCTGTTGAGATTGTGGAATTTGCACATGGCGAAGATTCACAGGATAAACCCGTAGTTTTGATCACCAAGAAACGCGGTGCTGCGTCTGAAATTGAACCCGAAGAAGAGGTTGTGGCCGAAGGCGAGGAAGTTGAAGGCGAAGCTGCAGAAGGTGATCCAGATGCTAGTGATTCCCCAGAAGCTGCAGAAACGCAAGAGCCGAGCGAAAATAAGTAAGCTTAACTTTCATGGTTGATCAAGAAAGCCCAATCCAATTAATAGTTGGCCTTGGCAATCCCGGGCAAGAATATAAGAATACTCGGCATAATGCAGGATATTGGTTTATAGACGAAGTTATCCAAGAATATGGTGGCACTATCAGTGTGGAAAAAAAATTCTACGGCGAGATAGGAGCGGTTCAGATCGCAGACATAAGAATCAAGATTCTTAAGCCGACGGCTTATATGAATGAAAGCGGTAGAGCGGTTCAGTCAGTGTCCGAGTTTTATAAATTGGCACCTCATCAAGTCTTAATTGCCCATGACGATATTGACCTTTCTCCTGCAACAGCAAAATATAAATTAGGAGGAGGCCATGGGGGGCATAATGGTTTGCGCGATATTTTTAATCACATAGGACAGGATTTTTGGCGGGCCAGGATTGGCGTTGGACACCCAGGACATAAGGATCAAGTGACAGACTATGTTTTAAATAAAGCGCCCAGCGAGGAGCATGAACTTATCATGCGCAGCATTCATGCTGCTGTTCAGGATTTGCCTTCAAAAGTGACTGGCACTTAACATGGGTTTTAATTGTGGCATTGTAGGCTTACCTAATGTCGGGAAATCGACATTATTTAATGCTCTCACAAAAGCGCAAATACCAGCTGAAAATTATCCTTTTTGTACAATAGAACCCAATATTGGTGTGGTTCCAGTCCCAGATCCTCGCCTTGAAAAATTAGCGACAATTGCGCAATCAAAGAAGATCATTCCTACTACCATAGAGTTTGTTGATATTGCTGGTCTTGTAGCAGGTGCCTCACAAGGCGAAGGGCTTGGCAATAAATTCTTATCGCATATTAGGCAAACTGATGCGATCGCAGAAGTTGTCCGTTGTTTTGATAATGATGATATTGCTCATGTGAGCGGGCAGATAAACCCCATTGATGATTCTGAAACTGTTCACACAGAACTTTTGTTAGCTGATTTAGAAACTTTGAATAATGCCATTGAACGCATTAATAGAGTTGCCAAATCTGGCAATAAAACAGCAAATGAAGACTTAAAAGTTTTCGAGACAGCAAGAGAGCACATTGACTTAGGCAGCCCAATGAGAGTTTATCAGTGCGAAGAAAAGGATAAGAAGTTACTGGAAGACTTGCATCTGCTGACCTTAAAACCATTATTTTACATTGCTAACATTTCCGAAGATGGGGTTAAGGAAAATACGCACATCAAACAGCTAACCCAGTTGTCTGCTGATAATAATGCAATAGTAATTCCTGTTTGTGCAAAATTAGAAGCCGAACTGTCCGATTTAGATGAAGCGGAAAAGCTTCAGTTTTTAGCTGACATGGGTATGCAAGAACCAGGCCTGAACAGTATCATCCGCGCAGGTTACAAAATACTTGGATTGCAAACTTTTTTTACAGCAGGGCCTAAGGAAGCGCGTGCTTGGACAATCAAACAGGGAATGCTCGCCCCTCAAGCAGCAGGCAAGATACATACTGATTTTGAAGAAGGATTTATTAGAGCTGAAGTGATTACTTACACGGATTACATAGAGTGCCAGGGCGAGCCGGGTGCGAAAGAAAAAGGAAAATGGAAATTGGAAGGAAAAGAGTATGTGATGCAAGAGGGCGATGTTGTGCACTTTAGATTCAATGTATGATAGATAGTTGAAGAAATGGCGTCCTTTTAGTAAGGTCGCGCGACTCACATGGCTACGTAGCTCAGTTGGTTAGAGCACGGCACTCATAACGCCGGGGTCGGTGGTTCAAGTCCACCCGTAGCCACCATTTTTTATCAATAAAGGTGATTTACTAAGAAGTAAGTGTGTACCCAGTACACTCCCCAACCTATAAATACGAAACCTGGGATTGTGCGGATGTACGAGTCTTTTATATAGGGTATCTTTTCAAATAATACAAAAAGTGCCAGCGCCATAATCCATAATAGATTCATGACACCTAATGCAAAGAGGATTGCCATCAGCATCCAGCAACAACCGACGCAAAATGTTCCATGGTGTAAACCCATATATAATGCACCCAGCTTGCCGTCTTTCCAATGTGCAAACAAATAAGTCAAAGGGGTGCGGCAATGTTTCAGACACACTTCTTTTAATGGGGTGAATTGATAAATGCCAGCACTTGTGAGTATTAGGCCACTTAGTAAATAGCTTCTGCTGTTCATCATTGGGTTAAGGAGGGCGCTTTCATGTAGTGGCCACTGTACTAGAGTTGCGATAATTGAAAATACTGCCCAGGAAAGCAGGTAGCCAGACAAAAAAATGAATGTAGGCGCATAGATCTGTTCTTTTTCTTTTTTTGTTTTGTTGATTTTACTGAAGAGTAATACCATGGGGCTAATTGAAGGGAGCATCATAGCGATCATCATAATGATCCACATAACAAAGCACATCCAAAAATCATAAAACTCCCATGGTCTGGTTCCGCCACGGGGTGGCATCCACATTTCAATAACATCCATATGTTCCATTGCCCACGCCATCCAGAGCATGTAGCCCCAGCTAGCCAAACCAATAGTAAGCAAACCAGCGTAAATGATTGTTTTTTGTCTAAAAAGTAGCGAGGACAGGGGCTCTGAACCCAACGAAATACCCATATATATTTTAGTTTATTAGTAAATAATAATATATTTTATTTAATTGCAACCCAACTAAAGGCAAGTATACTTTGTCGTCCAAAATGAGAAAAGATACAGACGGAGAAAGATATGTCAGATAACTGGAAGCTCGAAGGTAATTATTTCGAATCATGTAATTGTGATTTGGTATGCCCTTGCATTTTTCTTGATCCACCAACTGAAGGTTTTTGTGAAGCTCAGGTTGGCTGGGAAATTAATAAAGGACATTTAGATGACGTCAATCTAGATGGAGTCAAAATCGGAGTGTGGTTACATGCACCAGGGCCCCTGACAGAAGGTGGATGGGATCTCGCCTTATACGTTGACGATAAAGCCAGCAAAGAGCAGTTTGATGCCGTATGTCAGCTGTGGTCAGGAGAACATGGTGGACACTTAGCAATTATTTCAAGCTTAGTTGGTAATGTTATGTCAGCAGAGCAAGTCCCTATTGAAATTAGCACAAGTAACCCCAGGTCTTTAAAAATTGGAGATGTAGGTGAATTAGTGATGCCTGAGATAGAGGGTGCTGACGGGAAAACTGTTACAGTTTCTAATATGCCACTAGCTGTAGCTCCGGGTTATGACATCACAGTTTGTAGATCTGAAAAGAATACTTACACAGGTAATGGTAAAAATTGGTCACAGGTGGGCAAAGTCGGTCTTGCGTCACCATTTACATATGGGCCATAACTGAATAACTATAATAATAAAAAACTCAACCACTAAGGCCGCATCGCGGCCTTTTTGTTTTTAGGCGGGCAAAAAATGGGTACTCATTACGTAAATGGCAATGACCTGAATGAACCATACCCACAACAAACAGAGATGGCGATGTTTGGTATGGGATGTTTCTGGGGTGCAGAAAAAAAATTTTGGGAGCTCCCCGGCGTGCATTTAACTTTAGTTGGTTATGCAGGTGGGGTTACAGAAAACCCAACATATCAGGAGGTCTGCAGAGGAGACAGCAAACACAATGAAGTTGTCAAAATAGTTTTTTATTCGCAACAGGTTGTTTACGAAGATTTACTTAAAGTTTTTTGGGAATCTCATAATCCTACACAAGGGATGAGGCAAGGCAATGATGTCGGTGAGCAATATCGCTCAGGTATATATTATTTTTCAAAGCAGCAATGCAGGCTAGCCAGCAAAACGCTAGATATTTATCAAAATAACCTAACTAGGGAAGGATATGGCAAGATAACAACTGAAATTATAGAAGCACCAACATTTTATTTAGCAGAAGAATATCACCAACAATATTTAGCTAAGAACCCTCAGGGTTACTGCGGTTTAGGTGGGACTAACGTGCCGTTAAGCTAGTTTTATTATTATTATTTTATCCCCGTCTTTTACTGCCAACAGTTTTTTGACATCATCTTTAGTTATTGCCCATATATTTGTTTTTGTCGCTAGACGTATTTCATTTTTTTTGGATACAGGAGTTGGGCCAAATCCAATTGCAATACATTTACCCTCAACCCAGTATGCAATTTCCCCCGGTTCTACTACGTCTTTTGCGTTTAGCTCTAGCGATGTGTTTACAGGGGCAGAAAAATATACTTCTTCACCCCAGGTATGAGCTTTTGATTCTATAGGTAATGCTTTATAAATAGACTCAGCAGTATCCGTCGCGCACAGTTCAGCTGTTAATGAGATTCCTCCAGTTTTTATTTCAATTTTTTTCATTCAATTTGGTCAAATATTTTTAAAATAAAAGCATACATAAAAGCAATTTCCTTTAGCATTTCATATCTTCCTGAGACCCCGGCGTGCCCTGCAGACATGTTTGTTTTCAAGAGTAGCAGATTATTATCTGTTTTCAGGCTCCTAAGTTTTGCAACCCATTTAGCGGGCTCCCAGTATGTAACTCGCGGATCTGTGACCCCTGCTGTCACAAGCACATGTGGGTATTTTTGCTGCTTTATATTGTCATACGGAGAATACGAAGCTATGTATTGATATGCATGACTATCTTCAATCGGATTACCCCATTCTAACCATTCAGGAGGCGTTAGCGGCAATGAGTCATCACAAATAGTATTGAGAACATCGACAAAGGGCACATCCGCCACTGCAGCTTTAAAGATGTTAGGGCGCATATTGATAGCAGCACCTATGAGCATACCTCCAGCTGACCCTCCATGAATAGCAATATTTCCTTTAACGGCGTAGTTATTTTTGATTAGGAAGTCAGCACATGTTAGAAAATCTGAAAAAGTATTTTTTTTATTTTTAAGCTTTCCGTCTTCATACCAAGCGTATCCTTTTTCCATCCCTCCGCGCACATGTGCGATCGCGTATATAAAACCTCTATTGACTAGAGATAGACGATGTGTCGAGAAACTTGCAGGTGTGATATTTCCATAAGCTCCATACCCGTAGAGAAGCAATGGTGACGTTCCATCGATTGGGGTTTTCTTGTGATATAAAATTGAAATTGGAATTTTTTTGTTATCTTTAGATTTTGCAAATAGCCTTTTAGATTGATATTGCGAGGGATCATGACCACTGGGGACCTCTTGTATTTTTCTAATAGTTTTTTTGTTTGTACGCATATTATAGTCAATAATTTGTCGCGGCGTAGTCATAGAAGTGTAACTAAAACGCATGTTATCTGTCTTAAACTCATAACCCGGAACATATTCAAGCTCATATACATCTTCTTCAAATTTGATAGTCTTTGTCTTTGCAAGATTCCCATCATTGTTGATTAATGAAATATTCAACTGCGGTAAATTTTCAATCCTTTCCTCAGTGATTAAGTAATCTCTAAACATTCCCATTTCACATAACAATGTTCCTTTTTTAGGCACATATAAATCCCTCCAATTTTTCTTAGCTAGTTTATTAATAGGCGTAAACATTAATTTGAAATTTTTACATCGGTCTGCATTTGTTAGGATATATAAATAATCTCCATTATCAGTTATATCGTATTCAACATTTTTTTTTCTAGGTTCGACGAGCACAGGAAGTTGCTCTGGCTTTTTTGCATTGACTAAATAAACTTCTGAAGTGACGTGGTCATGAGATGTGATAGTTATAAATTTACCAGATTCAGTGCTATCTAAAGCAACAAAAAAAGCGGAGTCCTTTTCTTTGTAGACCATAGTGTCATTATTAATAGATGCCCCAATCTTGTGGCGGAATACTGAGTCAGGGCGATGGTTTTTGTCTAACTGAGTATAGAATAGAGTTTGGCTATCCTGAGCCCAGACAATCTCTCCCTGGATATTCTTGATTTTATCTTTGAGTAAGACCTTTTTTACTAGGTCAAATATCTGCAAGGTATAAAACTCAGAGCCTTTATCATCAATGCAATATGCAAGGTATCGATGATCAGGGCTATGTTCACAGTCCCCGATGTCAAAAAATTTCTTTTTGTCAGCTAATATGTTGCAATCAAGTAGCACCTGCTCATTTTTAATAGCACTTTTATACCTGCAAAACACAGGGTACTGTTTTTTCTTTTTATAGCGCACATAATAATAGTATTCCCCATCCTTGCTTGGCACCGATGAATCGTCATCTTTGATCCTTCCTTTTAGTTCTTTGAAAAGTGTTGTTTGCAAACCCTTTGTATCTGTCATTACTTTTTGTGTGTAATTATTTTCTTCCTTTAGGTACTTTTTTATATCTGGGTTAAGTTTAGAGGGAGTTTTAATTACGCTTTGCCAATCTTTATCTCTCAACCAATTGTAGTCATCTTTCCTTGAAATCCCATGGAGAGTTTTTTTATGCCTCATTTTTTGTGCTACTGGGGCAGTATGTATTTTTGATTGCGACATATTTCTTAAACTTTTATAGTATCTATGTAAATAAAGAATGAACGATGAGATTAACCCAGAATACAATAAATCAAAACCCATTTGAGCAATTCAAAATTTGGTACGTTGAAGCTGCTAATACAGCCCTAAAGCTCCCAAATGCTGTGAGCTTAGCGACTGTAACGGCAGATGGGCAGCCTAGCTCACGCATGGTTTTATTAAAGGACTTTGGTGAACACGGGTTTATTTTTTATACCAACTATCAAAGCAATAAAGCTGTAGAGCTGCAATCCAACTCGTGCGGCGCGCTCAACTTCTGGTGGGAGCCATTACATAAGCAAATACGCATAGAGGGGCGCATTAAAAAGGTAGCTGCAGAACTTTCAGAATCATACTTTGCTGCCCGGCCAAGAGAAAGCCAAATTGGAGCTCATGCATCAGATCAGAGCAAAATTGTTGCCGATGCCGAGTTTCTAGAGGAGCAGTATGAGCGATATGAAAAAGAATTTTCCGGCAAAGCAATTGCCCGACCAAAACACTGGGGAGGGTATTGCCTGGTTCCTGATATGTTTGAATTTTGGCAGGGACAAACAGCACGCATGCATGATCGGATACGTTTTATGAAACAAGGTAAGCGCTGGGTGACCCAAAGACTCGCCCCATGACTGTTTGGGATAATTACAGAACAGCTATTTTTATCGCAAACAAACCGATCAAGCTTCCTTCTGCATTTGCTATTCTCACAGCAGACAATCCTGGCAGTAACGTGTTGCCTGAAATTGTTAACAAAAATGCGAGAAATGCTTTGTTGCGAGAGCTTCGTGACCTTCAGTGCGACCCAATCGAGATACATGGAAGCTCCAGAGATTTGAAGCACTCCGAATGTAGTTATATTGCAGAGATCAGCAAGCAGGAGGCTCTTCAGCTAGGAGTACGTTATCAGCAAAACGCTATTTACTGGGTCGATAATAACAAGCTTTATTTAATTCCATGCATAATAGACCAAGATTATGAAAAGGAGTATTTAGGCTTCTTTTCCGAGCGTTTAACGACCTCCTAAACTTCATATTAAAACTTAATCAGCTTGCAAAAGCCTACGCTCAGCTTATAATATATAAAATGAGAACATATTGAGAACTTTACATGAAATTAAGTAAAACACAGTACAGAGTGTTAAAAGCGTTTCAGAAGCATGTAGCAAAGCATGAATATTCTCCAACCCTCCAAGAACTTGGAGAAGAGGTTGGGATTTCGTCCAAAGGGACAATACACAGACATATCCAGGTTTTAATTGAGACAGGGTATTTAGCGTATAGCTCTTCCGGGTGGCGTAGTTTACAACTTGCGAACACTGTTGGCTGGTTTGCTCCGACTCCACATAAAAAAGCATGTTTTCCCATCTTGGGGAGAATTGCAGCAGGTTTACCGATAGAGGCAATTGAGAATCAGGCAGAGCTAAATCTTACCGATGTTTTTGATGGTGAAGGGCGTTATATTTTAGAAGTAAGAGGCAACTCAATGGTGGATGCCGGAATTTTAGAAGGGGATATGGTTGTCATTGAGCGTCGCGATAGCGCAGATGATGGCAATATTGTTGTGGCAATTATTGATGGTTATGAAGCAACATTGAAGCGTTTGCGGTATCAAGCAGACCGATCTATTGCCCTGGTTCCTGAGAACCAGAATATGCAGCCTATGGTATATGAACCTTCAAGAATTAATGTGCAAGGAGTATTAGTGGGGCAGTTTCGTAAATATGGATAATCAAAAAAACTGGGAAAGAGCCATTGTGTTTGTTGATATGGATGCATTCTTTGCATCGATTGAGCAGATGGATTTCCCAGAATTAAAAGGTAAGCCCATCTGTGTTACTAATGGAGAACAAGGAACCTGCATGATTACCTGTTCTTATGAAGCAAGAGCGTATGGATTGCATACAGGTATGAGGCTTAAAGAAGGAAGACGCCTATGCCCCCAATTAATACAACGCGCATCTAGGCCATCACGTTATGCAGAGATTTCAGCACGAATCATGCATACGTTACAGGATATAACTCCAGATGTAGAAGTGTTTTCTGTAGACGAAGCTTTTTTGGATGTCACTAATTGTCAAAATTTACACGGATTGCCAGAACATATTGCCCGGCTAACTAAAGAAAAGGTGCACCAGGTTTCTGGTCTAACGTGCTCAGTCGGAGTAAGCAGTGATAAAACTACTGCTAAATATGCGGCAAAGCGTGATAAACCTGATGGTTTAACTGTCATTTATCCATGGGACGCAGAAGAGGAGCTTTCCAGTGTACTGGTGACTGAATTGAGCGGCATATCAGACGGCATAGGGGGGTTTTTAGCCAGCCGAGAGGTATATAAATGTGGCGACATGAAGAAGCTGCCTATTGGTGTATTGGCTAAACGTTTTGGTAATTTGGGTCGACGCATTTGGTATATGTGCCAGGCGCAAGACCCAGACAAAGTTATTACTACTGTGCCAGACCCAAAATCTATTGGACATGGAAAAGTTATGCCACCTAATACTAAAGATTCTGCTGTAGTGCGCATTTATTTGTTTCATATGGCCGAAAAAGTTTGTGCACGATTACGTAGGCATAGCATGCAAGCGAGTCAATTTTTTATTGGCCTGAAGACTGAGTTTGGATGGCTTGGCGGAAATTTTGAAGTTGCTCAACCTACTGATGACAGCCGCACACTACGAAAAATGTGTCGTGAGGTTATGCAAGAGTGTTGGCAATCAGAAGGCATTTATCAGGTGCAAATAACCGCACTTCACCCGTCCCCAAAAGATGGACAATTTGAGCTTTTCAGCGAAGATACAACGCAACAAGACTTGCTAAATGATGCGATTGATCGTATTAATTGCCGTTATGGCGATTTTACTATTGCCCCCGCTATTCTTCTTAATCGTTCATCTGCGCCAAATGTCATCGCCCCAGCATGGAAGCCACGCGGACATAGAAAATCGGTTTAAATGGCGCCCTGAGCAGGACTCGAACCTGCAACCTTCCCCTTAGGAGGGGGACGCGCTATCCAAATTGTGCCATCAGGGCATGCCTTATGTATGATTGTAAAAAAATTAATCAACTTTTATAAGGTGTTTTTATGTTTAAGAGCCATTTTCCTCTAATTTTAGGAGGCTTAACCCCCGCTGTATTGTTTGCAGTTTCTGCAGTTTTGCAAAAACAAACCGTCCAATCAGGCATTGGACTAGGTTTTTATATCATTGTCATTGGAACTGGTATGCTACTTACAGGTGTTGCAATTTTTTTATTATTTCCAGATAAGCTGATTAGTTTAAAATCTGCTAGTTTTGGTTTCTCTTCGGGAGTCTTTGCTGCCATCGGTATTGCTTTAGTGGGTTTAACTATAATTAAGTATGGTACTCCTCTATCTCAGCTTGTTCCTATTTATAACATTAATACATTATTTGCCGTGTTGCTTGCGTTAGTGGTTTTTTCTGAGTGGCAGAATGTCAATGTAAGCACATTAATGATTGGTACGTTAATGGTGACTATTGGAGCAATTTTTGTGGCTAATGCATGACGACTATTATTATTTATGCGCAATACGCCCCCGGTAAATCCATAAAAACAAGGCGAATGCGTCGTAAGGAGCAACACGCAACTCATTAAAAATTTGTTCTGCTTTAAATGCACCATACTCTTGGCCTTCATGTAGTTCTAGCATGTTTAACTGTTCCATACTCATATTAACTACATAAAATTTTCTATAAATATTGCCTGCATCAATCTTTGTTAAGTCATTATTTTGCTCTAACACTGGTTTTGCATTTGCAGCATCAAAATTTAGTTCTTCTTTTAATTCTCTGTATAAAGCATCAAGCGGTGTTTCATTATCTTCAACTGCCCCCCCGAACAGTCCCCAGTGATCTGGGTACCAGACGCCTTCTTTATCATCTCTTTTTTGCAGCAAATAGGTATGATCTGCAAGCTCAATGAAAGCAGCGACTGCATCGGCAGCATAAAGTATCGATTTGTCTGACGTGATTGTCATAATTCATCTAGTTTATTGGTGCCGGGAGAGAGACTTGAACTCTCACTCTGTTGCCAGAACCGGATTTTGAATCCGGCGCGTCTACCAGTTCCGCCACCCCGGCTTTCTTGTTGTAAAGCACCCAAGTATATAGTAAAACATTTATATGATTTGGCTTAGCGAAATATTACTTGAGAATCACGAAATAAGTTCTTTTGAAGAATTAAAAAAAGCTGTAATTAGAAAAGCAGAAGACGGTGAAGTTTTTTTAGGTATGGATGTGAAACCTCCTTATGGAGATACGCCAGATGATTGGGAAGACTTGCTGGAGGGCATATTTACCTCAAAGAGGTGATTAGCCTGCAACTTCACATAAATTCTTGTTAAAGTATCAAGGTTAATTAATAAATCATAAAAATATGGCTGGTATTATTTTAATTATATTAGGTGTCATAAACTTAGCACTGCTGTTCTATTATTTTTTCACTATCTAGCGCACACAAGAATGTTGTTTAGAGTATTTCTCTTATGCGGCTTCTTATCAGCATGCGACCACTCTGCTCATGAGAATACTTTAATTTCAGGTATCACCATGGGTACGACGTATTCTGTCGAAATGACTCAGCACATACATGAGTTCGAGCTTAATGCGCTAGAAAGAGAAGTGGACAATCGCCTAGAAGAGATCAATGATAAATTTTCAACATATCAGAAAGATTCTGAGGTTAACCAACTAGGGAAGGCACCATGCTGCGAATGGGTTGATGTGTCGGATGAATTTTTTCAGTTACTCATAGAAAGCGTACGATTGAGTAAAATAACAAATGGTTATTTTGATTTTACGATAGGTCGTTTAATTCACGCATGGGGGTTTGGCCCCGCCAACAAACGCCAAGATGTTTCATCTCTAGCAGAAATAGAAAAACTTGATGAAAATTATAGTTTTATAAAGACTGACGAGGCACGCTCGCGTGTTAAAAAACTTCAAGATGGTTTTTTATTGGACTTTTCTGCAATAGCAAAGGGGTATGCGGTTGATCAAATTACACAAATATTAATTAACAACAATATATCTAACTTTCTCATCGAAATAGGAGGAGAAATTAGGGCTCATGGAAAAAATCGCAATAATTTTTGGTTGGTTGCTATAGAGCAGCCTTCACGAGATGTGGTTGGAGGCAGTGCAGGGCAAGTCGTGAAGCTGCATGACTGCGCAATTGCAACATCTGGCGACTACAAAAACTTTGTTAGAAAAGGTGATCATCTTTATGGCCATATAATAAATCCAAAAACAAAAACACCAACCACTCACAAATTGGCGTCCGTCAGCGTTATTTCAACAACAGCGGCGGAGGCAGATTCTCTAGCGACAGCTTTGTTTGCCATGGGGCCAAAAAAAGGTTTTGAGTTTGCCCAACAGCACTCAATCTCAGCATATTTTATTAGCCGATCCGAAACGAGTTTTATTGATCAATATGCTAGTGATTTTGAAAAATACTTGAACTAATTTAGCGGCTACCTCTAGACCAAAGCATAATCCCGGTAACAGCAAGCACCAGAAGCAGTAGAGATATAATGTCCATGAAGTAAATTCCAGCTTGCCCAAAGAATCTGCCACTGTGTAAATCTTGCATGAATCTTTCCCAGGTAATAATTCTTTTGAGAGAGTCTTTTTGTATATATCTTCCTAGATCATTGTCTATATTTCCTGCAGACACTGCTTTAGTAGGCGAATCTTTATATTTAGAAATATTAAGAAAATCTTTATCGAACAACCAATTTTCATTAGACCCAAGAATTACAACTTCTCCTTTATTATTTATAGATAAACCCTGTACTGCGTCACTAACTTCATCTGTTAAATACAGTTCATCTATGAGTCTCCCGTTTTTTTCAGTTATATATATTTCACTAGCTGATGCTAAGATTATTTTCCCTTTTGTTTCAACGGCACCCGTCAATTCAAGAGCATCAACATAATCTAAGAATTGTTTGTCCAAATATGTTGAGCCATTGGCAAAGGTGACCCAATGGTTTTTTGTTTTAAAAGCTGTGACCGGCTGAGATTCAATCCCATAGATTTTTAGCAGCTGCTGGTTTGCCAGATAACTACTATCTAGGCGCAAATCATTTGAATGCTGTAGAAAAAATCCTGTAAACACAAGAAAAATCAATACCACGCTTACAGTGATGCCAGTTCTTTTATGCCATTTTAGAAGATTTGCCATCGATAATACGTCGCACTATTGGTGTAAATTAATTGTCTGGATTTTCCCTTATATAGGAATCTAAATATAAAGCAAGACTTGCAATTTTTTTTACCGCATTTACCGATAAAGTGGCTCCAGAAATATTGGTAATGTTTTTATTTAACTGGAAATTTTTGGTATGGGCGATGCCCTTAAATTGGTCAGAAAAGAAGTCATATTTTACTTCCCAGCCCCTGGTTTCTCTAAAAATCAGCACTTTCATCTTTGAAATTTTTGATTTTTCAACGACAAAGCCAGTTGTTATAAATTCATATTTTCCTATTTCTTCTAATATCCATACACTTTTTTGTTCATTGGCCCAATATCTTACTCTAATCTTGTTCAGATCACGCCCAAGAATATCGTTTATATTTTTATTTATTTCATCATCGAGAAATAGGCTGGATGTTTGTGGAGCATTACCATTGAATGCTTGAGTAATAAATTCTTCAGGCAACTGGTAAACTTTTTTACCATGGACTATTGAAATTCCGAATGCATTAAGGAAAAAAATAATAAAAATTATTGATAGTTTTTTCATTTTATCCTGATAAAAAAACAGCAGACTAAATTATGCCTGCTGTTTCTTATCTTTGTTAGCTTTTTGAAATATTAGAACATGTAACCTATGCCAATATTGTATCCATCAGCATCTTTTGTGGCGCTGTCTGCAACATTATCATATTCAATGTCGTAGTAATCTACTTTGACTACAACCTTAGGATCAATCCACCAGTTGAAACCAATAGACTTCGTGTCAAACTCCGTAGAAGATTTTCCACCCTCGACACTCTCTGTGCGCACAAATACGCCAAACTTTGGAGTGATTTGCCAGCTTGGCTCAATGTAATAACCATCTTGATCATCATAAGACAAGCCATTTATTGTTCCTGCCCAATCGCTATCAGTATCGATATCCCATTCAGCGTACAGAGCTCTCAACCCAAATCCACTGGCATGTTCGTATACAACATGCGCTTCGAATAGGTCGCCATCATCTACTGCGTCATTGCCCACTTGGCTCAAGTCGTCCTGATGTTGAA
Organism: Pseudomonadota bacterium; assembly: GCA_036687665.1. Taxonomy (GTDB): domain Bacteria; phylum Pseudomonadota; class Gammaproteobacteria; order Poriferisulfidales; family JAYYZZ01; genus JAYYZZ01. Next base: position 180,678 of record JAYYZZ010000003.1, read on the forward strand.
ATGATGCAGCAAGTTCTAACCCAGGTATTCCTGTGTATTTCAATCTAGCTGTTGTTGCCCAATGACTTGCGTCTGCGTTTCCTGTTTTTTGGCGACAGCCTCTTATGTCTACTTCACCGCCTGAGACTGTACATTTTAGACCTTCATGAAATGCTAAATCAGCTGTAAAACCTTCGCCAAAGTTTTGGGTTATGCCAACACCACCTGCCCACCATGTTGCAGGCACGATCTTAGCTTCCACATTATTTCTTTCCACACCGTAGAATGTAGGGGGTTCGTGTGTCTCATTCATAATACCGATAGGTATTAAAAACAAACCACCGCGTACCGTGGTGTTGTCAAACAGGTCATACTCAACATATGCTTGCTCAAGCTCGATTTCACCAGCTTTCCCTTCTCCCGCTATACTATGTTCTAGCTCAAATTCTGAAAAGAAACGCAATCTATCTGAGTATTCATAATTTACAAAAGATACAAAGCGATGGAAGTCTAATTTATCAGTATCTGATGCGGTAACTTTTGCTTCAAGATTGTTGTAATGTAATTCCCCGTATCCACCGAACGAAATCTTGTCTTGGCCCCGAGGTCTTGATGAAAAAGACTCCACTGCTGTGATAGTTTTTTCACCCATTTTTTCCGCCGCATCAAGTCTTTTTAAGACCATGGAAAGTTGCTTTTCTAATTGTGCTATTCGTTCCTTGTCTGTTTGAGCTAATACTTGCCCACTTGAGACGAAAAACATAAAAGCAGAAACTGCGGTCATTATTGCCCTTAGTTTCATTGTCTACTCCTTATTTGCAATTCATATTGACATTAATATTGATAGTCATTATCATTTGTATTAGTATTAATGTCAAGGCTTAGAAAGGAGTAGTTTTAGTGAGTGCATATATAAATTATGTGAAACCTAGAAAGGGATGTGAGAGCACCTGCGGCAGTTGCAGCAGAAGAAAGGTCAATTTTAACCCCTCAAATAAAGCAGAAATTATTGATGCGTTAAAAGCAGACCTAACACAAATGTCATTAGCTTTGTGTGAGCCAGAGGAGACAGTCTTGCAAGCTATCAACAACCATGAGCTTTTAATAGGCACCTACGAAGATAAATTTGGCAACAAGCATCTTTATTTAGAGTATCAAGATGTCGGGATTATGGCGCCTATAGCTGGACACTGAGTTCGCTGAGTCTTCACTCTAGGAAGACTCTGTGCTGATGTAAAGTAGCAGGCCAAATAACTTCCTCTCTTCATATGCTTGCTACTTTCATCTGAACATAAGATGCCAATATACATCATGAAATATACTTTACATTTTCTTATCGCTTGTTCTTTCATGCTTTCATCCTTTAGCGTGAATGGTAAAGAGCGTGTTCATTTTATTGCTGCCGAAGAGGTTTACTGGGAGTATTTGCCCCAAGGTCAAAATATCATGATGGGCAGAGGAATAGATGAGGACGAGGAAGTTTTCACTAAAAATACGTCGCACTTGATTGGCTCAAAATACAAAAAAGCTATCTATCGTGCATACACAGATGCATCATTTACAAAACGTGTTAAACGCCCAGAGAAATGGGAACATTTAGGCATTTTAGGCCCAGTGATTCACGCTGAGGTTGGAGACAATATAAAAGTTATTTTCAAAAATAAAGCTAGCCGATCTTATAGCATGCACCCGCACGGTGTATTTTATAAAAAAGATTCAGAAGGCGCACCCTATAACGATAAAACGTCTGGTGCTGACAAAAAGGATGATTCTGTTTCTCCTGGTGACACCTATGTATACAACTGGGATGTCCCAGAAACTGCAGGTCCTGCTAGCAATGATAGCAGCTCAGTAGGATGGCTATACCATTCTCATGTTAATGAAATTCGAGATACGAATACAGGTTTAGTTGGCGCAATAATTGTAACATCTGCCGGAAAGGCACGAAAAGACGGCACCCCCGCAGATGTTGATACAGAGTTTATCAATTTGTTTACAGTAATGAATGAAAATGAAAGCTGGTATTTACAGAACAATATTGCTGAATTTGCAAAAGACCCATCGAATGCCATGTCAAATGAAGATTTTGAAGAAAGCAATTTAATGCATACAATCAATGGCTATGTTTTTGGCAATGTTCCCAGCTTGATAGCAAAACAGGGTACCCGTGTACGATGGTATACCATGGCTTTAGGAACAGAAGTAGATCTACACTCGCCTCATTGGCACGGGAATACCGGCATTAGCCACGGCAACAGAATCGATGTTGTTAGCTTAATACCAGCACAAACGATCACAGTGGATATGATACCCAATAACCCTGGAATATGGATGTATCATTGCCATGTAAATGATCATTTAGCTGCTGGAATGACGGCCTTGTATGAAGTGACTAAATAACTTTTCTATTTTTTCTTTAAATATTGCCAAATTCAGGACTCTTAAAACTGATTTAGTGTCGAAATTCGCGTAGAATTCGCGTTTGAATTTATAAAGAGAGCGGAGTTTTTTTGAAACAGCGTAATTTGACATATTTTTTTACTTTATGTGCTTTTATCATGCCATTTAATTTGCATGCAGATACCGGTGAGGAGATTTACAATGCCGTTTGTTTCGCATGCCATAATTCAGGCGTAATGGGATCACCGAAAATTGACGATAAAGAATATTGGGCTAAAGAGGTCAAAGAAGAGGGTTTAGATCATCTTTACCAGGCTGCTATCAATGGTAAGGGTGGCATGCCTCCAAAAGGTGGGCGTGCAGATTTATCTGATGAGCAGGTTAAAGCAGCAGTTGATTTTATGGTTAAGCAATAATGGTTACTATTCGTTTAGCGAGAGGTGGTGTAAAAAAAAGACCTTTCTACCATATCGTGGTAACCGATTCTCGCAAAAGACGTGATAGCTCATACATAGAGCGGCTGGGATTTTTTAATCCCATCGCCTCAGGAGAGGAAGTGCGTCTTAAGATCGACCATGAGAGGATCCAACATTGGGTCGGCAATGGGGCCCAAATTAGCGATCGAGTAAATAGCCTTATCAAAGAAGACCAAAAAACGAAAACAGTCTAAAAGCTCGCGCCGTGAGCAGACCACAAGATACAAAAATTGAATTAGGGCGCATCTCTGGTTTGCATGGTGTCAAAGGATGGGTCAAAGTTTTTTCCTACACAAAACCAAGAGCAGAAATTTTGAATTATTCTGCCTGGACAGTTTGCCAAAAAGGGACTTCAAGAATATTTCATTTGCTCTCAGGCAAAGAGCAAGGGAAGAATATACTAGCGCAACTCAAGGGTATTCAGACTAGAGAGGAGGCTGCTTTGCTTGTTGAATCGACAATCGAGGTAGAATTTTCTCAGCTTAAGCCACTTAAAAAAGGGCAATATTATTTTTCTCAGTTGGTCGGGTTGGAGGTAGTAAATTTACGAGGGTGTAATTTTGGAGTAATTGAAGATTTGATTCAAACTGGATCAAATGATGTTTTGGTTGTAAAAGGAAGTAATGAAATCTTAATTCCATATATTGCGAGTCAAGTTATAAAAGATGTGGACCTTGAGAATAAAAAAATGCTAGTAGATTGGGACCTGGAAAATGAGTGATGTAGTTCAAAAAGTCGATGTAATATGTTTATTTCCGCAAATCATAGAATCAGTGATAAGTTGCGGCGTGACCGGCGGTGCTCTTGAAAAAAAGCTATTAGAGGTAAAATGTTGGAATCCCCGCGATTATACTGAAGATAAGCACCGCACAGTTGATGATAAACCTTATGGGGGAGGTCCCGGGATGGTTCTTATGGCAAAACCGTTGTCGGCAACTCTTGAGCAGATAAAAGATCAGGCGAAGGGTCCTAGTAAAGTTATATATATGAGTCCACAGGGACACGCAGTTACTCAACCCATGCTACAAAGTGTCATAAATACGCAAAAGGTGATCTTAATCGCGGGAAGATATGAAGGCATTGACGAACGTTTCATTGATGCAGAGGTTGACGAAGAGTGGTCACTAGGAGATTATGTGCTAAGTGGTGGGGAGCTAGCAGCAGCCGTTGTAATCGACGCTATTGCAAGGCTTTTACCTGGTGCTGTCGGAGACAGCGACTCTATACAACAGGATTCATTTATGCAGGGTTTGCTTGATTACCCACAATATTCAAGGCCAAAAGAGTTTCAAGGACGTAAAATTCCTCAGGTGTTGTTAAGCGGGGATCACGAGGCAATAAGACGATGGCGGTTGCAACAGTCTCTAATACGCACTTTTAAAAGACGCCCAGATTTGTTACAAATGTACAAAATGAATGCCGAAGAGCAAGGGTTGCTCGATGAATTTTTAGCTAATGAAGGGAAATGATCCAATGACAGATATTATTAAACAACTCGAAGATGAGCAAATTAAAAAAGATTTACCTGATTTTGCTGCAGGCGATTCTGTAGTGGTAAATGTTAAAGTTCGTGAGGGAGAGCGTGTCAGGCTGCAAGCTTTTGAAGGTGTCGTGATAGCCATACGTAACCGAGGATTGAATAGCTCATTTACCGTACGGAAAATTTCACATGGTGAGGGTGTAGAGCGAGTATTTCAAACCCATAGCACGTTGATTGATAATATTGAAATTAAAAGGCGCGGAGACGTATCGCGTGCAAAGCTTTACTATATGCGTGAAAGATCAGGCAAGTCTGCAAGAATTAAAGAAAAACTAAGTTCTGGCTCAAAAAAAGGTTTTCTTTCCAAAGTTAAAGAAAAGTTTTCCTAATTATTATTCTTGAACTACAGCGCTATTATTAATTCTCCAGTCGGCTATATTGGGATTCTTGCACAAAATGAAAGTGTCCTGAATGTTCACTACCTTTTAAGCAGCGCCCGCGTAAAACAACCGAAAGATATTTTTACAAAAGAGATAGTGCGACAGTGTGACGCATATTTCTCGGAAGCACAGTGGAAATTCAACATAAGATCGCAATTTTACGGTACTCCTTATCAGCGGCGCGTCTGGAAAGTGTTAGCTCGTATTAGGTATGGAGAAACAAAAACATATGGTGAAATTGCTCGAGAAATTGCAAGCGGCGCCCGTGCTGTAGGTAATGCATGCAAAGCTAATCCAGTACATCTGATTGTCCCTTGCCATCGAGTTGTCGGAGTGAAAAGTTTTGGTGGTTTTTTGGGTGATCATTCCGGAGCTAGAGTTTTAATAAAACAGTGGCTTCTCCAGCACGAAAAAGGCAAGAAACAAGAACCAATTAAGAAGAAATTTTTAGTATAGATGTCTTGCATTATTGGAAACTAGATAAAGAAGATTGTTTGTGCAAGACAATCAGCATATGCTTATTATAGGTATTGTCTTTATTTATATTGTTTATCATTGCGGAGGTTGAGATGAATGAGGAAACCCAAAAAGATATACGTTCTTTACTAAAGAGCTTTGGTATCAAAGCTCATGAGGCTATCGATCAGCATATTGCAGGCCAAGCTTCTCAAGGCTCTATTGAACTTAGAATTGTTTTGGAAGATAAAAGCTCGTCAGAGAAACTTTTGACAGTTGAAGGAGAGATTAACACTTAAATTGATGTATCTTAATGTATGGCTAGTAAAAAAGAATTTTGGAAGTATAAGCAGCTTGACGACATGACCCATTCTGAATGGGAGTCTTTGTGTGATGGTTGTGGACAATGCTGTCAAATCAAACTTGAAGACAGTGACACAGGGAAACTTATACATACAAATGTGGCATGCCACCTGCTGGACTTAGAAACGTGTAAATGCTCAGACTATACGAACAGGAGGCAAAAAGTGCCTGATTGTGTAGTTTTAAAGCCTGAAGAACTAAAAAATAATGATTGGCTTCCTGCAACTTGCGCATACCTTCGTTTATCTAAGGGTCAGCCTTTACCTAAATGGCATTATTTACGTTCTGGTAAATCTGATAGCGTGCATCTAGCTAAAATATCTATTAAATCAAAAGCAGTCCATGAAACAGACGTTGTGGATATCGCTAAACACTTCATAACTTCATAAACACTCTTACTGTGAGTATTTTAAAATTCAAGAACAAAACGCAACTTAGGCCAGACGTCTTATCTTTTTCTGATTACAACATTTCTACAGAGAACATAAGTGAAAATGCAAAAGAAGTTATCTATAAATTGTATGACAACGGTTTCGAAGCTTACCTTGTCGGCGGTTGCATTAGAGATATGATGGCAGGCGTTCAGCCTAAGGATTTTGATATTGTGACAAGTGCTCGCCCTGAACAGATTCGTAATCTTTTCAGTAACTCTCGTCTTATTGGAAGACGTTTTCGCCTTGCACATGTTTTATTTGGTTCTGAATTTGTCGAAGTCGCAACCTTCCGTGCTTTGCATGGTTTCACGGGTGCTTCAGGGGCAGCATCAAATAAAGAGGGCCGTATTATAAAAGATAATATCTATGGAAAAATTGAAGAAGATGTTTTAAGGCGTGATTTTACAGTTAATTCTTTATATATGGATATCCAAAATCACACAATTATTGATTACTTGGGGGGTGCGAAAGATTTGGCGAATCAATGCATTCGTTTGATTGGCGACCCAGAAACAAGTTACAGGGAAGATCCTGTCCGTATACTCCGCGCGATACGCTTTTCAAGCAAACTTGATTTTAAAATAGAAGGCACTGCTGCAAAACTGATACCACAATTTTCTGATTCACTAGATACAATTTCCCCATCACGCTTATTTGATGAGGCTATCAAGATTTTTCATTGCGGGGCTTCACAGAAAGCTTTGAACTTACTCATAGAGTTTGATCTGCTTGAAAAGCTTTTTCCGCACACTGTAGCATTGCTAAAAGATACGCCTGAGAAATATGAACCATTTTTTCAAGAAGCGTTGAGAAGTACTGACGCAAGAGTCCAGCAAAATTTACCACTGAACCCTGCCTTTTTGTTCTGTGTTTTTCTGTGGCCGGTCATTAGCAAACTCAAGTCTGAACTGAATCCTGGTGAATTCAGCGAATGGAATGCATTTAGGCTTTGCGGAACACGTGCTTTGGAAATTCAAGCTCGCAATACAACAATACCTAAATATTATATTAAAACAGCAAAAGATATTTGGGCTTTGCAGTCTAGGTTTGCTCAAACTAAGAAAGCAAACGCGCGCAAATTGTTAAAGCATCCTAAATTTCGCGCAGCGTATGATTTTTTATGTTTGAGACTTTTTGAAGATGAAACATTGTCACCCACATGTAAGTGGTGGACAGATATTCAGGAGCTACCCGAGTTTCAACACGTCCTTAGTAGGGCCAAAAAGGCAGGTTACCAGAGATATAAAGATAAAAAAGACAAACGTGATTACCGATAAAATAAATATAAACAATCTTTCTGAAGATATTCTGTCTGACGTTTTTGTAGGCATTGGAAGTAATCTTGAAAACCCCAGCCTACAGGTGAAAGAAGCTTTCAAGGAATTGAGCTTACTTCGGAATACAAAGTGCCATGCTGTTTCTAGCTTGTATAAAAGTAAGCCTATGGGCCCCCAAAATCAGCCAGATTATATGAATGCAGCAGCTTGGCTAAAAACAAGCCTTGCCCCTGAACATTTTTTGAATGAGTTGCAAAACATTGAAGATCAACATTGTCGCGATCATGACAACGAGCATTGGGGGCCACGTACCCTAGATTTAGATATTATTGTTTTTTCTGATATAACGATGAGCAATAATAGGCTAACTATTCCACACCCCTTGGCGCATGAAAGAGGTTTTGTGTTACGGCCTTTGCATGAAATAAAGCCAGATTTATATATTCCAAACCAAGGGTATGTGCGTGAATTATTGCAGAACTGTAAATATAATAGTGTAGAAAAAGTTACTTAATGAGATATGGACACACAGTTACCACAATATATTGTCATTGAAGGGCCAATTGGTGTTGGTAAAACAAGTTTAGCGACCAAACTAGCCGAACAATTTAATGCAGATTTGCTTTTGGAGGATGTTCTCGATAATCCTTTTTTAGAGAAATTTTATGAGAATCCCAGGGAAGCAGCTTTATCTGCCCAACTGCATTTCTTGTTGCAACGATCACGACAAATACAAAACTTAAGACAGCAAGATATATTTTCATCCACGCGTATTGCCGATTTTATGCTTGAGAAAGACAAATTATTTGCAAAAGTTAACCTTAGTCCCGATGAATATGGTTTATATGAAAGAGTATATGAGCATTTATCGGTTGATGCGCCGACCCCAGATTTAGTGATTTATTTGCAGGCATCTCCTAAAGTTTTAATGGAGCGAATTGAAAGGCGCGCGCGCGATTATGAGAAGCGTATTAAGTTGCAGTATCTTGAGGATTTAAGTAGCGCTTACGCAGAATTTTTTCACAGATATGATGGGTCACCACTTTTAGCTGTAAACGCGAGTGCCGCTGACTTTGTGACTGATGAAAAAAGCTATCAAAATTTATTAGATGAAATACTAGCCACCAAAGCAGGAAGGAATTATTACAACCCTTCTCCATATGTAATAAATTTATGAAAAAGAATCTCTCAAGCAATAATATAACCTTATCTGTTTTAAGAAAAATGAAAGGTAAGCAAAAGATAGTTTGCCTTACTTCTTATGATGCAACCTTTTCTAGAATTATGGATGATGCTGGCATCGACATAATCTTGGTGGGCGATTCATTAGGCATGGTTATCAAGGGTAAAGACGACACTGTTTGCGTGACCATGAACGATGTTGTTTACCATACAGCATGCGTGGTAGAGGGGTCTAATCGTTCTTTAATAATAGCTGATATGCCGTTTATGAGCTACAACGATGCCGAGAGCGCTGTTAATAATGCAAAGCAGTTAATGCAAGAAGGTGGCGCACATATGATTAAACTAGAAGCCAATGAGCGACAAATTGAAATCATTAGAGAAATGAATTTTTGCTCTATACCGGTGTGTGCACATTTAGGTGTGCGCCCACAAAGTGTTCACAAACAAGGAGGTTATACACTGCAAGGCAAAGATAGCGAATCAATGTCACGTTTAGTGGAAAATGCTCTTGCTGTTGAGGAGGCGGGGGCAGATATCTTGCTACTAGAATGTGTTGCTGACGATCTAGCGAAAGAAATAACAAATACTATATCGATTCCTGTTATAGGCATTGGGTCTGGAAAATATTGCGATGGGCAGATACAAGTGCTATATGATCTTTTAGGAATTTCAGACCCGATGCCAAAGTTTGCTCAAAGTTTTATGCAGGCAAACAAGTCTATTCAAGACGCAATTATTGCTTATATCGAGGCTGTCCGCGCAGAGCAATTCCCGGCTTAGGTGTAACACTCATATGCATGTAATTACTTCCGCAGAAGAATTAAGTCAGATTCTTGAAAAAAAAAGGCCGCAATCAAAAATTGCTTTAGTCCCAACTATGGGGAACATACATGAGGGTCACTTGAAGTTGATAAGAGCCGCAGGAAAAGCTTGCAACACTGTGATTGTGAGTCTTTTTGTCAACCCTTTACAGTTTAATGAAACTGAGGATTATGATGCTTATCCAAGAACAATGGATGCCGATATTCAGTTGCTTGAATTATCCAGCACAGACATATTATTTGCTCCTGCAGATAAAGAAATTTTACCCAAAGGAAAGTTTCGAGCAGAAAAGGAAGATTTTGGGGAATTAATGGACATTTTGTGCGGAAAGTTCAGGCCTGGACATTTTCTTGGGGTTGCCAGCATTGTCCAGCAGTTATTTTTATTGGCACGACCAGATGTTGTAATTTTTGGAGAAAAAGATTACCAACAGCTAGTAATAGTAAAAAAAATTGCTGAAAAATTACCTTTCCCTGTAGAAGTTATGGGGGTGGAAACTGTAAGAACACCTTCTGGTTTAGCTTTAAGCTCTAGAAATGAGTATTTAAGTAAAGAAGAAAAAAAGGTAGCGCCAGAGCTTCATGCATCCCTTTCTGTAATTAAAGCTACTTTAGAGGCTGGCAAGCTCGATTTTGAATTTATAGCAAACCAAGAAAAAGAACGCTTATCTAGCCTTGGTTTTAAGGTAGAATATTTGGAGTTGAGAAGATCTTTAGATCTAGGTATTGCAAGAGCGAGCGATACAAACCTTACCATATTAGCCGCTGCTTGGCTGGGGAAGGCTAGATTGATTGATAATGTGTGTTTGATGCGAACACGGTAATCTATCATAATCGCTATAGTACTTAATGTTTAGATAAGGAAGGTAAGACGTGGTGCTAACTTTATTAAAAGCTAAATTACACAAAGCCGAAGTAACACATTCTGAGCTTGAATATGAAGGGTCGTGCGCAATTGATGCAAAGCTACTAAAAGCTGCAAACATAATCCCCTATGAGAAAATTGATATCTATAATCTTACAAATGGTGAGAGATTTTCTACATATGCAATTGAGGCTGAACAAGGAAGCCGCATAGTTTCTGTAAACGGTGCTGCTGCCCATAAAGCTCAGCCAGGACACCAGCTTATAATAGCTGCTTATACACAACTTACAGCAAGTGAAGCTCTGAATTTTAAGCCCACCTTAGTTTACCTTGAAGCGCGAAATGAAATTAAGCGCGTAGTCCATTCAATACCTGTGCAAGCTGCCTGAGTTGAAGATAACTAAAATAAAAAAAAATTGGGAAGATTTAACGCAACACGCATCTAAGATTAAAAAATTGCATATGCGTGACATGTTTCAGCAAGACCCCGCACGTTTTGAAAAATTTTCTGTTGAATTAGACGGATTGTTGTTTGATTACTCAAGAAATATAATCGATGAAAAAGCAATCTCTATATTGTGCGATATTGCAGAAAGCTGCAATTTAACAAAAGCACGCACCGCTTTATTTTCTGGAGAAAAGATTAATTCTACTGAAAATCGAGCTGCCCTTCATACTGCTTGCAGACAGAAAACCGACGACCCTGTTATCCTAGATGGCGCTAATGTGCTTCCAGAAATAAGAGAGACTCTTGCAAAGATGCGGAAGTTTTGTGAAGACGTTCATTCTGGAAAAATTTGTGGTTCGCAAGGCGATCCCTTTACTGATGTTGTACATATCGGAATTGGTGGCTCAAGCCTAGGCCCGCAAATGGCATGTGAGGCTCTTAGCAAATTTCACTCTTCGGATATCCAGATACATTTTGTTACTAATCTTGATACAAGTAACATCGATTCTGTATTGGAGGCGCTTGATGCTAAAAAAACTTTATTTCTGATTGCATCGAAGACATTTACAACGCAAGAAACAATGGCAAACACATCTTTAGCAAAAAAATGGTTGTTATCTAATTTACCCGACTCGGAAATGATAAAAAAACACTTCATTGCAATAACATGTAATTATGAAAACGCACAAAAAAATGGAATCTCGAAGGAAAATATTTTCAAATCTTGGGATTGGATAGGGGGGCGTTACTCTATTTGGTCAGTTTTTGGTCTTCCTGTGGCACTTTTTGTTGGAATGAATAATTTTGAAAAAATGTTGAAAGGAGCATATGCAATGGATCAGCATTTTTTAAATGCTAAGTTTTCTGAAAATATACCAGTGTTGTCAGCAGTTTTAGGTGTATGGTATATAAAGTACTTTAAGGCACAAACACACGCAGTACTTCCTTATAATTATTTATTAAGATTGCTCCCAAAGTATCTACAGCAGTTAGATATGGAGAGCAATGGTAAGTCAGTTTGCAAAGATGGTAAAAAAAATACAGAACAGACAGCACCAATAATTTGGGGCGATTCGGGAATTGAAGCACAGCATGCTTTCTATCAGCTAATACACCAAAGTAATCACCTCATCCCCATTGATTTTCTTATTTCTGTAGAGGCAGACGGAAGACCGGACCATCATAGACTGTTGGTCTCGCACTGTTTTGCACAGACACAAGCTTTAACTCAGGGGACAGGTCCGACAGGGAGCAGTGAGCCAACTTATAAGCAGCTCGAGGGAAATAAACCATCGAACACTTTTTTTTTCCAAACCCTAGATCCTTATCATTTGGGATTAATACTAGCGTTGTACGAGCATAAAATTTTTACTCAGGGCGTTATCTGGGATGTAAACTCATTTGATCAGTGGGGAGTTGAGTTAGGTAAAGAACTTGTTGCAGGAATTGAAGCAGAGCTAGATCAAGAAACGAGTGAGGCTAAAAGCGACTTCTCAACAAAAGGGTTGATAGATTATTATAGAAAACACCGCTAATCTCTTGTGATGTGTTTTTCTAGAGCCCACAACACATGTTCACGCACGATCTCAGACTTATGGTTTACTTTATTTTGAAGGGCTCCAATAACATTTTCTGTAGATGGTGCATTCCCAAGAGCAACAGCTATGTTGCGCAGCCAACCCTCATAACCCACCCTCCTTATAGCCGAACCCTCAGTTCTTTTTAAAAATATCTCTTTGTTCCATGAAAAGAGTTTTACTAAAGTTGTTCTATCTAGCTTGTCTCTCACCATAAAGTCGCTCAAAGTAGTTTTTTTTGCATATTTATTCCAAGGGCAAACAAGCTGGCAGTCATCACAGCCAAATATCCTATTTCCGATCGCAGTTCTGTATTTTTCAGGAATTGAGCTTTTAAGCTCAATGGTTAGGTATGAGATACATTTTCTAGCGTCTAACTCATAAGGAGCGACTATAGCGTTTGTAGGACATACGTCTATGCATGCTTTGCATGTTCCGCAAAGGTTTTTTTCCATTTTTACGTCAAGTGGTAGGGGTAAATTAGTATAGAGCTCACCTAAAAAAAACCACGAGCCATGAACTTTATTAATTAAGTTTGTATGTTTACCAACCCATCCTAAGCCAGATTTTGCAGCAAATGCTTTTTCTAAAACAGGAGCACTATCTACAAATATACGGTATCCAAATGTTTCGACTTCCTTCTTTATCTTAGCTGCAAGTTTTTTTAGCCTGTTTCGTATTACTTTGTGGTAATCACGGCCAAGCGCATATCTGGAAATGAAAGCTAAGTCTTGATTATCTAAAATGTCATTGCTGTCTGCACACATTTCTGGCATGTAATTCATGCGTAATGAGATCACACGCACTGTTCCTGGCACCAACTCTTCAGGGCGGCTTCTTTTACTTCCATGTTTTTCCATATAGCTCATTTTTCCGTGATATTTTTTTTGTAACCAAGCAGTTAAATATTGCTCCTCTTTACCAAGGCTTGTATCAGTTATACCTATCTGCTGGAAGCCAAGCTCAGCACCCCACTGTCTAATTTGCTTAGCTAATTGGTGTAAATTTTTGACGGGGATGTCTATTCGATGCATTATTTCAGTATTCATTTATTTAGTTTTATCACAAGTTTAAACAAATGTGTGGAATTGCTGGCAAACTTAGATTTAGGGGATCAAATCACGACATTACTACGGTGCAGTCCATGGTGTCAAAGCTGCAACGTAGAGGGCCGGACTATGACGGTATTTTTTCCGATGAAAAGATTACACTAGGGCATGCGCGCTTATCCATTATAGATTTAACTTCGAATTCCAATCAGCCCATGCATGACAAAGAACTAGGATTAGTTTTAGTTTTTAATGGGTGTATATATAACTACAAAGCCCTACGCAAAACGCTCGAGATGCGAGGATATAATTTTTTCTCTTCAGGAGACAGCGAAGTGATTTTGAAAGCCTACCATGCTTGGGGTAAAGATTGCGTTGAACATTTCGATGGGATTTTTGCTTTTGCTGTCTGGGATTTGCAATCACACTCCCTTTTCTTGGCAAGGGATAGGTTAGGTATTAAGCCGTTATATTATACTATTACAAAAAATGCTTTTTATTTCGCGTCAACAATGCAAGCATTGTTGGCATCTGGTGATGTTGACCTCGGGTTTGATGAGGTTGCTTTACACCATCATCTAACTTTACATGCAGTGGTACCAGCACCAAGAACAATATTAAAAAAAGTACGTAAACTTGCGCCAGCCCAGCATATTCAGGTTTCTAAGGAAGGTAAACTGAAAATAAAAAACTACTGGGAGTTAGAAAATAATAAAGTTAAGGAACCTTTTAGCGCAGAAGAATGGGTCCACAGGGTCCATGAGCTTCTTCTCGATTCGATAAAGAAACGCACAGATGTGGCTGATGTGCCAGTAGGTGTTTTACTGTCGGGGGGGCTCGATTCAAGCTTGTTAGTAGCATTGTTATCTAAGCTAGGATACACAGGATTGCAAACTTTTAGCATTGGTTTTGAGAAACAGCCAGAAGAAGCTGGCGATGAATTTTGTTATTCAGATAAAATTGCTGATTTTTTTGGGACTACGCATAAAAGATTCTTTATAGATGACAGTTCTCTTGTTGAAAGATTACCTGAAGCCGTGCTCCACATGTCTGAGCCTATGGTAGCTCAAGATGCCATAGCTTTTTATTTATTAGCTGAGCAGGTATCAAAAGATATAAAGGTAGTTCAAAGCGGACAAGGAGCAGATGAAGTGTTTGCGGGTTATTTTTGGCACCAAAAGCTACATCAAACATCCAAAGATGAATTACAAGTATTCAAACAACACTACTTCGACCGCTCTCACCAAGAAATTCAATCTGCTTTATGCCCTAATTACTTGAGTCGTGATTTTACTTCCGAGTTAGTGTCGAGCTTACTTGATAAGAAAAATGGTGAAGATTTCATTGATACTTTTTTGCGTGCAGATATTACAACCTTCATTGTTGATGACCCAATCAAGCGTATTGATAATATGACAATGGCCTGGGGCTTAGAGGCACGAGTACCTTTCCTAGATATTGATCTTGTAAAAACAGCAATACAAATCCCTGCAGAGATAAAATTAAAGGAAGGCGGAAAATATCCGCTGAGAGCAATAGCACGTGATTTGCTGCCAAATGAAGTTATTGATAGACCAAAAGGATATTTCCCTGTGCCTGCCTTAAAATATCCGCGCGGAGTTTTTCTTAATTTAATGCAAGAAATACTTACTTCAAAAGCATGCAAAGAAAGAGGTTTATTTGAATACGCCTACATAGAAAAGTTGATGAACAATCCTGAGAAATACACAACACCTATAGAAGGCAACAAATTATGGCATATGGCGTTACTAGAATTATGGTTGCAGTCAAATCTAGATAGTCTAATATCCAGATAGATATATAGCTAATGGATGATTTGAGATATATATACAGTGTTTTATCTTTTTCACAACAAATATAGAGAGGTCTAAAGATGGATGTGATGGAACGAATACGAGAACACGTAGAAAAAAATCCTGTAGTGCTTTTCATGAAGGGTACGCCCCAAATGCCTCAGTGTGGGTTTTCAAGCCGAGCAGTTGAAGCACTTAAGCAATGTGGTAAAGAATTTGCTTACGTGAATGTGCTATTAGACCCCGAGATTTTTCAAAACTTGCCACAGTATGCAGATTGGCCAACTTTTCCACAGCTTTATATTAATGGAGAGCTGGTGGGGGGATGTGATATTACTGTAGAGATGCATGAGAAAGGTGAATTGCAAAAACTGGTTGATGGCGCAGCAAAATAATATTGAGTAATTAACAATATGCCTAAGATGAAAAAAATAGTTTTGGCCTACTCCGGCGGTTTAGATACCTCAGTTATACTGAAATGGTTGCAAGACAAGTATAGTTGTGAAGTTATTACGTTTACTGCTGATATAGGACAAAGTGAAGAATTAGAATCTGCTCATGCCAGAGCACAACAGCTAGGTGTTAAAGAAATTTATGTTGAGAATTTAGCTGATGTATTTGTTTCCGAGTATATTTTTCCAATGTTTCGGGCTAATGCCTTGTATGAGGGCAGCTATTTGCTTGGAACATCTATAGCGAGACCACTAATAGCTAAAAGGTTAGTTGAGATAGCACAAAAATCTGGGGCAGATGCTATTTCTCATGGTGCTACAGGAAAAGGCAATGACCAGGTGCGTTTTGAGTTAAGCGCTTATTCATTAAATCCTGATATCCAAGTGATAGCGCCGTGGAGAGAATGGGATTTAGATTCAAGAGAGAAACTGATGGCTTATGCACAAGAGCATAATATTACTGTTGACCAAAAAGGTAACACTCCTCCATATTCTATGGATGCCAACTTATTACATATTTCATACGAAGGCGGCGCGCTAGAAGATCCTTGGTGTGAACCTGAAGAGTCAATGTGGAGATGGACAACACCAATTGAGGAAACTCCAAATAAACCTGCATTTGTTGAGTTGGAGTTCAAGTCAGGGGATCTCGTTGCTATTGATGGAAAGGAAATGAGCCCAGCAGAGTTATTTAAGTCTTTGAATAATATTGGGGCCCAACACGGGGTTGGAAGACTCGATATAGTGGAAAACCGATATATTGGGATGAAGTCTAGAGGCTGTTATGAAACGCCCGGGGGGACAATACTTTTACATGCTCATAGAGCCATTGAATCACTAACTTTGGATCGCGAAATTGCTCATCTTAAAGATGAGCTAATGCCAAAATATGCAAGTCTGATCTACAATGGCTATTGGTGGAGCCCTGAAAGAGAAGCTATGCAAACATTCATCGATGAGTCGCAAAAAACAGTCAATGGTGTTGTTAAAATGAAACTGTTTAAGGGGAATTGTATAGTAATTGCAAGAAAGTCATCATCAGACAGCTTGTTTGATAAAAAGGCAGCAACTTTTGAGAGCGATGATGGGTATTACAACCAAAGTGAAGCTGAGGGCTTTATTAAACTCAATGCTATAAGGCTAAAAACCGCAGCTAGAAAAAAGAAATCTAAATCATCTTAAAAATAGTATAATGCCTCCAAACAATAAGAATAGCTGGAGACAGGCTTTGTATTCTAGAATTAAAGGCTTAAAAAAGGCGCTTATTATAATGTGTGCTTTTACTCTCACATCGTGCGCATCATATCAGGGACACGACGTAGCGGACCCGTGGCAAGGTTTCAATAGATCAGTGTATGTGTTCAATGATACTCTTGATAAAGGGATTTTGAAGCCATTAGCATTGGCGTATGACGCAATCACACCGGGGCCAGTAGACAAAGGAATAACTAATTTCTTTGCCAACATTGCCGATATTGGATCAGCAGTTAATAATCTTTTGCAGGGAAAACTAAATTTATTTTTCACTGATATAGGAAGAATTGCGATCAATACCACAGTGGGTGTTGCTGGGCTCTTTGATGTAGCGTCTGAGATGGGTCTCCAAAAGTCAGGAGAAGATTTAGGTCAGACTATGGGCTACTGGGGTATGAATTCTGGGCCATATGTTATGTTGCCAATATTTGGACCTAGTTCACTCAGGGATGCCCCAGCAAAGATAATTAGTTTTTTCCTGCAGCCTGAAATAGGTAATTCGAGCACACAAACCAAACTTGATTTGCTAAATGCTATCGATACTCGCTCTGATTTTTTAAGGACTGAAGAGTCAACCAAAGAGTTAGCTAAAGATCGCTACACTTTCATCAAAAATGCATATTTAGATCACAGGCAATTTCTTGTAACTGATGGAGTTCTCGAGGGCGATGCTATACAGCGAGAGCTTGCTGCTGTCGAATAAATTACCCCTCATCATCCTTTATATGCGGAGCAAGCAGAACTGCTTGCAGTAGAATAAATAAGATAGGAAGAACTATAGCTAAACCAAAGAATTTAAACTGCACCCAGAATGCTTGGCTAAAGTTATATGCAACATAGATATTTAGTAAGCCCATGACAAAGAAGAAAATAACCCATATATAATTTAGTTTCTCCCAAATCTTTTTTTCCAACTGTAGTGTTTTCGCAGCAAAGCGCTCGACTAAACTAATGCCAGAAACTAACGGTGTAGCAAAAAATACTATAGCAATAATCCAGTAGAGAATTGTTGGTTTCCATTGTATAAAAAGAGGATTCTTAAGAATTAAAGTAGCGCCACCTGCAATTAAAATAAGAGCAAAAGATACGATATATATTTTTTCAATTTTTTTGAAAATAGCTAAAAAGCTGATTTGAGCTAGCGCTGCAATTATGATCATTAGTGTTGCAAAATAAATACTGTGTTCATCCAGCCCTGGAGTTATGCCAATATCAAAATAACTATTTATGAAGCTTATATAGCTTGCAGGTATGGCGGTATAGGCAAAATATGACACCAAAAATATTAAAACAGGGAAAGAGTCAAATAAGTACTTCATATTTAAACTAGCAGTTATCGTAGTAGAGAATATAACTATTATATCTTGTATAATCTATATAGTTTGAACACATCGACTCAAAATCCACGAGTATTATCAGGAATGCGTCCAACCGGCGCATTGCATCTAGGCCACTATCACGGCGTTATTAAGAATTGGGTAGAGTTACAGCATACCTACGAATGCTTATTTTTTGTAGCGGATTGGCACGCATTAACTACACATTATGATGATACTCAGGTTATTTCAGATAGTGTCTGGAGCATGGTAATTGACTGGCTAGCATGTGGAGTGAGCTCTGGGTCTGCTAAACTTTTTTTGCAGTCTAGAATACCTGAACATGCCGAGCTTCATATGCTGCTTTCAATGATTACTCCTCTGGGATGGCTCGAAAGGATTCCAAGTTTTAAAGATCAGCAGGCAACATTGAAAGAAAAGGATCTCGCCACGTACGGTTTTCTTGGATATCCGCTATTACAAAGTGCAGACATATTGATTTATAAAGCTTCTTTAGTGCCTGTCGGTGATGACCAAGTTGCGCATATTGAGTTTGCAAGAGAAGTAGCGAGACGATTTAATTATATTTTTGGCAGAGAAATGAATTTTAAAAAGAAAACACAAGCAGCTATTGAGAAGCTTGGAAACAAGAATGCTAAACTTTATACGCAACTCAGAAAAAAATATCAGGAGAAGGGCGACGCCGAATCGTTAGATGTTGCTCATGCCTTGCTTAAGACGCAAAAAAATATATCAATAGGAGATTTAGAGAGACTATATGGTTATCTAGAGGGCGAAGGGAAAATTATTTTACCAGAACCCCAAGCCTTATTAACGGCAGTACCTAAAGTCCCAGGGACTGATGGCCAAAAAATGTCAAAATCATATGCAAATACCATCAGCTTGCGAGAACTTCCGTCAGATGTAGAAAAGAAACTGAAAAAAATGCCTACGGACCCAGCAAGGAAAAGAAGAAGTGACCCCGGTAACCCACAAAAGTGCCCTGTGTGGTCGCTACATGAACTGTATTCAAATGAAGAAGTTAGAGATTGGGTTAAAACAGGATGTACATCTGCTGGCATTGGTTGCCTTGAGTGTAAGGAGCCGTTAATAGACTCATTACTTCAAGAGCTTGCCCCCATACAAGAAAGAATCAAGGAGTATGAGTCAGATGTTGCTGCTGTACAGAATATAATTAACGAAGGTTGTGATGCAGCTCGTGATATTGCAAGAGACACATTAGATGATGTTCGGAGAGTTATGGGGATAAGTTATAGGTAGATATATGACTGAAATCAAACACACAGTATCAAAACAGGCAGAAATGCCTTTTGCTGTTGTAATGGGGCAGCCCATTACTGCACCACCCGAAGATCTTTATATTCCCCCTGATGCGTTAGAGGTTTTTCTTGATGCTTTTGAAGGCCCTTTAGACTTACTACTTTATCTTACTAAACGTCAAAATCTTGACATCTTGTCATTACCTGTAGCTGAAATAACAGCACAATATATGCGATATATAGACTTAATGCAGGAGCTAAAGCTTGGGCTTGCTGCAGAATATTTGTTGATGGCTGCCATGCTAGCTGAAATTAAATCACGTCTGTTGTTGCCTAGAGCTTCTGAAGAAGAAGAGGAAGAAGATCCACGCGCAGAGCTAATAAAAAAACTTCTTGAGTATGAAAGGTTTAAAAAAGCAGCAGAACAGCTAGATACATTGCCTCGTCTAGAGCGCGACATCTTTGAGGTTAATTTAGAGGCCCCGCTATATGAAGTAGAACGACCACAACCTCAAGTAGAACCACAGGATTTGATTTTAGCATTTCACGCAGTCATCGAGCGTGCAAAGATGTTTGCGTCACACCATATACAGAAAGAGCCGCTTTCAGTGAGAGAAAGAATGGCTATAATTTTGGAGAGACTTCAGGGCGGCGATTATGTAGAATTTTCTAAGTTTTTTGATATAGAGGAAGGAAGGGCTGGCGTGATAGTTACAATGATTGCAATACTGGAATTACTAAAGGAACAAGTTATAGAATGTACACAAACTGAATTTCTTGCACCGATATATATAGTTTCCTCAGGTTTCGAGATGAGAACTCAAGGAGAAAAAGGCGATGAACTCACTCCAGATTAAAAAGATCATAGAAGCATCCTTAATGGTTTCAGATAGGCCGTTGTCAGTGAACGATATTTTGAAACTCTTCAAGGAAGGAGAAAAACCGTCAAATAAGGAAATTAAAAAAGTATTAGCAGATATAGAAGCCGACACAGTTAACAAGGGGTACGTTTTACAAAAGGTAGCTAATGGTTACCGTTTCCAAGTACAAGACGAATTAGCTGAGTGGGTCTCTCGGCTTTGGGAACATAGACCTCCACGATATTCACGAGCATTGCTTGAAACGCTAGCCTTGGTTGTATATCGACAGCCAATCACACGGGCGGAAATCGAAGATGTGAGAGGGGTTACCGTCAGCGGGCACATAATACGCGCTCTACTGGAGAGAAAATGGGTAAAAGTACTCGGCCACAAAGAGTCGCCAGGAAGGCCGGCAATGTATGGAACAACAAAAGAATTTTTAGATTACTTTAATTTGACAAAACTACAAGATTTGCCGGAATTGCCTGATGTTAGTATATCCGAAGACATACATATGGAGCTGGATCTAGAAGGAACAGAAGCTGATGCACCAAACACAGAGGGTTTAGGTGACGATTCTAGTGACTCTGAAACTGAAGGTATAGAGAGCAGAGAACCAACCACATTCTCAGTATAAAAAATAATCAGGTAACGCTTTTAATTTTTGTGTAAACTATCGCGCTGATAAAACCTAATACCCAAGACTTTATTTCAAAATACAAATAAGCAATGGAATGAAAATAGCAATTCCAAAGGAAAACAGACCCGGAGAAGCAAGGGTAGCAGCATCCCCAGAAATGGTGAAAAAATTCGTTGCGCTGGGATTCCAAGTGCATGTTGAGACCATGGCAGGAGATACATCAGATATGCCTGATTCCGTGTTTGCCGACGCTGGCGCAGAAATTTCTGAAGATACACGCTCTACTTTGGATAGTGCAGACATAGTGCTCAAGATTCAAAGGCCATTGGGCGCGGGCGCGGATATCGATGAAGTTTCAATGATTAAGCCTGGAGCTATCG
The DNA here is from genome assembly GCA_036687665.1 of Pseudomonadota bacterium. Taxonomy (GTDB): domain Bacteria; phylum Pseudomonadota; class Gammaproteobacteria; order Poriferisulfidales; family JAYYZZ01; genus JAYYZZ01. The sequence goes on from JAYYZZ010000003.1 coordinate 201,924, forward strand.
TAATAGCTCATATGGCAGCACATACCAGTAAGACAGATATAGAAGCTTACGCTAAGGCGGGCTTGATAAGTTTTGCTATGGAGCTAATGCCAAGAATTAGCAGAGCTCAGTCTATGGATGTACTATCTTCTCAGAGCAACTTAGCTGGCTACAAAGCCGTAATAGACGCTTGCTCTCTTTATAGCAGCGCTTTTCCAATGATGATGACTGCAGCCGGGACAATTCCCCCAGCTAAAGTTTTTATCATGGGCGCCGGAGTTGCTGGATTACAAGCCATTGCAACTGCAAAAAGACTGGGAGCAGTTGTGACAGCTTATGATGTACGCCCTGCCACTAAAGAGCAGGTCGAAAGTTTAGGAGGAAAATTTTTAATCGTAGATGAAGAGGCAATGAAAGAGGCAGAGACAGAAGGCGGATATGCAAAAGAAATGACAGAAGACTATAAGAAAAAAGAGCAAGAAGTAATATCCAACCACGTAAAAAATCAAGATATTGTTATTACAACAGCCTTAATACCTGGCAGGCCTGCACCTAAGTTAATAACTGCAAGCATGGTAAGCTCAATGAAGCCTGGCGCGGTAATTGTTGACTTAGCAACAGAAACTGGTGGAAATTGTGAGCTTTCTGAACAAGGAACAGTTGCAGAGAAAGAAGGAGTAAAAATAATCGGTTATGATGACATGCCTGGAAGACTTGCACGAGACGCGAGTTCATTGTTTGCAAAAAATCTTTTGAATTTCTTATCACCTCATGTGAATTCTGAAACAAAAAATTTAGAAATAGACTGGGAAGATGAAACTATAGCAGATACTTTATTAACTAAAGATGGGGAAGTAGTGAGCCCTATTATAAAAGGACAATAAGAACATGGGCGCCGATTCTTTTTTAAATTTATTTACAGTTTTTGTACTTGCTTGTTTTGTTGGTTTTTACGTTGTATGGAGCGTGACCCCAGCATTACATTCACCCTTGTTAGCAGTTACCAATGCAATCTCATCAGTCATTATCGTTGGCGGTCTGCTAGCTGCAGGGCCAGAGGGAATGGGTTTTTCAAGCTTGATGGGTTTATTAGCAGTTGTTTTAGCTTCAGTAAATATTTTTGGCGGCTTTGTTGTTACACAACGTATGCTTGCAATGTTTAAAAAGAAACCAAAAAAGGATGAATAATGTCTGAAAACTTAACAGGATTTGCATATTTAGTTTCAGGAGTCTTTTTCATCATGGCTTTAAGGGGTTTGTCATCACCCGAGAGCGCTCGCAAAGGTAATGTATACGGCATTCTAGGAATGCTAATCGCTGTTATTACAACGATTATCAATCCTGCCGTGATTAGCCTGCAAACGATATTCATTGGGATATTAATTGGTGGATCTATCGGGACAGTAATCGCCCTCAAAATCAATATGACAGCTCTACCTCAGCTTGTCGCAGCTTTCCACAGTTTAGTTGGTCTTGCGGCTGTATTTGTTGCAATTGCTGCATTTTTTAACCCAGAAGCTTATGGTATTGGCACTCTCGGCAGTATCAGCAGTGTAAGTTTAATAGAAATGAGTTTGGGTGCTGCAATAGGCGCTATTACTTTTTCTGGTTCTGTAGTGGCTTTTGCGAAATTACAAGGCCTAGTAAGTGGTAATCCAGTTACTTTCAAAGGCCAGCACATGCTGAATGCAATCATAGGAATAGCAATATTTGTGTTTATGTATCAGTTGGTAGCGGGGCAATCTGAAGAAACCTTTTGGATACTTGTTGGTTTATCTTTCTTAATTGGGTTTTTAATTATCATACCTATTGGTGGCGCAGATATGCCAGTCGTAGTATCTATGTTGAATTCATACTCGGGGTGGGCGGCCTGCGGTATCGGCTTTACCTTGAGTAACACCGCATTAATTATAACGGGTGCTTTAGTTGGTTCTTCTGGTGCTATTTTGAGTTACATAATGTGTAAAGGCATGAATCGCTCAATTTTCAATGTACTATTGGGCGGCTTTGGGGGAGACACAGTTGCAACAGCTGCTGCCGGGGGAGGGCAACAAGGCAACGTCAAACAAGGTAGCGCAGATGATGCAGCATTCATTATGGCAAATGCAAGCAAGGTTATTATTATTCCCGGATATGGGATGGCAGTTGCACAAGCACAACATGCACTTCGTGAAATGTGTGATCTTCTTAAAGCAAAGGGTGTGGAAGTTAGCTACGCAATACACCCAGTCGCTGGACGTATGCCTGGCCATATGAATGTTCTTCTAGCAGAGGCGAATGTGCCATACGATGAAGTTTTTGAACTTGAAGAAATTAATCACGAATTTTCAACTGCTGATGTTGCTTTTGTTATAGGTGCGAACGATGTAACTAACCCAATAGCTAAAACAGACTCTTCGAGCCCTATCTACGGCATGCCAATACTTGATGTAGAAAAAGCTGGCACAACTTTATTTATTAAAAGATCTTTAGGTTCTGGATATGCTGGAGTTGAGAATGAGTTATTTTTCCGTGATAAAACCATGATGCTATTTGGTGATGCAAAGAAAATGACTGAAGAAATAGTTCAAGCTTTAGGTTAGCCCAGCTACTAACAGCTACCAGCCTTAAGCATCTTGAAGGCAAATATTTTGGCCTGTAATCTCAGCACTATCTTTACCCATAAAATAAATATAAGAACTAGTTATTGAGTCAGCACTGACCATTTCATTTGGGTCTTCTCCAGGATAATTATGAATGCGCAAATTTGTTCTAATTGCACCTGGGTCAATACCATTAACACGAATATATTGCTCGCCAGAAAGTTCTTCAGATAAAATTTTTATCAAACCAATTTGTGCATATTTTGATATACCATATGCACCCCAGTAAGCTTTGGTTTTGTGGTCGATTGAGAATAAGATACTCGGGTCTTCTGATTTTTCCAGTAACGGGATGCAGTTTTGTGTTAACAAGAAAGGTGAGTGTAAATTAATTCGTGTTAGTGACTCCCAGTCATGTGGCTCGAGAAGTTTGATAGGGCGGAGGCCGCCAACTTGCGCAGCATTATTTAATAAACCATCAAGTCTTCCATATTCCTTATTAATGGAATCGTGTAGTTTTAAAAAGTCTTCTTGTGTGGCACCTTTAAAGTTCAGGGGATAAATAGAAGGCTCAGTGTAACCAGACGCCATAATTTCATCATAGACTATTTCTAAATTTTTAATTGTTTTTGACATAAGAATAACTGTTGCCCCGTGCTTTGCATATGCAACAGAGACAGATTTTCCGATGCCGCTGCCTGCGCCTGTAACAAGAATAATTTTATCTTTTAGTAAATGTTTTACAGGTTTATAGTTTTTAAGAAATTGCGCATCCAAGATTATTTTTCTATTTTTTTAAATTTAACTCACGTGTTGATTTGTCGATTTTCTCTATCTTTTTTATTACTTCTCGCTCACTTACCCCAAGCTCTTTAAATTTTTGCGTTGTAGGGAAAATATTTCCTTTTAGACTGCCTACCGTCTTATTAAAATCTCTTACACTATTGTCAAGATTTTTTCGTAACGACTCCATATGCCCTGAAAAAACTGCAATTCCAGACATTAGTTTTTCTCCAGCTTCACGAATTATTTCAGAATTTTTAGCAACTTCAATTTGCCTAAAACCATACCCTATGGTTTTAAGTAAGGCAATGAAATTGCCTGGACCTGTAAGCATCACTTTATTCCCCAATAAATCGTCATACAAACTTGGGTCATGCATTAGTGCAGCTGCATAAAGATGTTCTCCCGGAAGGAACATCACAACATATTCTGGGGTCTGTTTGAACTGTAGCCAATATTTTTTAGATGATAGCTCATTCCCACGTTTTTTCACTTGGCTTGCATGTCTTTCTAAGCATCGTTGTCGTTCATCATCATTTTTTGCATTTTCAGCATCCAAGTATGCGTCTATAGGTGTTTTTGCATCTACAATTATTATATTTCCCTCGGACATATGTACGATCATGTCGGGACGATACAAGTTATTTTCATCACGGACAGATGCTTGCGTATCAAAATCTATGTGTTCAGTCATGCCCGAAAGTTCAGCGAGTCTTTTCAGCTGCATTTCACCCCATTGACCTCTTACCTCTGGTTTACGCATTGCTCTAGATAAAGAAGCGGTTGCTTCAGCGACATCATCCAAGTGTTTTTTCATAGAGCCATAATCTTCACTTCTCTCTTTTGCCATATCCATCATTTGCTTTTCATTTTTTTCTAACGCTTCCCTTATTGGTTGCAGGAGAGTTTCTACTTTCTCAGATGTTTGTGTTTTGTTTTCATTTAGCATGAGCTTTAAGTCTTCAGGCAGGTTGTCAATGAAATCCTTATCAATAGATGAGCGGCTATTTGATTGAAATATTAATATCCCCAAGATCACTATAACCAGGACAAGGACAATAAGCGCAATAATTACAGGATCCATTATGTAAGCCAATTGTTTACGTCTGTTGGGTTTGAAACAATTCCATCTGCAGGCCATTCATTTATATCTTCTTCATCTGAAATGTACCCATACGACGCCGCCAATGTCAGCATTCCAGCAGCATTTCCTGCTTGCATGTCTCGAATGTCATCACCTACATAAACGCAATTGTTATTAGGTATTTTTACAAGCTCAGCAGCATGCATAAGAGGTCTTGGGTCAGGTTTTCTATATTTTAAAGTGTCTCCGCATACTACACAGCTAGGTTCTGATACAAAAGAAGTTTTTGCGAGAAGAGAGTGAGTTAATTCTTCAGATTTGTTTGTTACTACGCCCCAGGGAATATTTTTTTCTAAAAGAATTTCAAGTAACACGGGAATACCATCAAAAGGTTTTGTTTTTACACAAATCATCTTTTTATATAACTCCAAGTATCTATTTCTTAACCTTTGTGTTTCGTTATCATCGACATTTTTATTGAAAGCATACTGCAAGATTGCATCTAGTCCTTTAGACACATATATCCTTACTTGGTTATACGTTAGCTGTGATTTATTTTCTTCTGCTAAAAGTTTATTTAAAGCATCCGTCATGTCTTTTGCTGTATCAAGCAATGTTCCGTCGAGGTCAAGTAATACTGCTTTTATAGTATTCATGATTTTTTTTTGCAATGCACAAGGTAATTGACTGAAACATCAGTCCCAAGGCTGTACACCTTAGTAAGAGGGTTATAGCTCATGCCTGTGATATCAAGTATTTTCAAATCAACAGCATCGCACCAGCCATAGAGTTCTGACGGCCGTATAAATTTCTCGAAGTTATGCGTACCTTTTGGTAACAGCTTTAAGAAATATTCTGCACCAACAATGGCAAACAGAAAAGACTTCAAGTTTCTACTTATTGTTGAAAAAAATATATCTCCTCCTGGTTTAACTAGTTTTGAGCATGCTTTAATTGTTAATTCAGGCGTAGGCACATGCTCGAGAAGTTCAAGGCAGGTAAGCACATCAAAATTGTTGGTAATTTTTTTTGATAAGTCTTCTGCAGTTATTTTTTCATATTCAATATCTATATTGAACTGGCTGGCATGCAATGAGGCTACGGATAAAGCAGTTTCAGATATATCGATGCCTTTTACCTTAGCGCCTTGTTTTACCATTGATTCTGACAAAATCCCTCCCCCGCAACCTACATCTAGAACAGATTTTCCTTTTAATGCAGCTTTTTCGTCTATGTAATTCAGCCTGATTGGGTTGATATCATGAAGAGATTTAAATTCACTATCAGCATCCCACCATTTGTGTGCTAGTGCTTCGAATTTATCAAGTTCTTGTGGGTCTATGTTTAGCGATTCTTTTTCCATATTTCAACCATAACGTTTAGAAATTTAATCTTTTTTAATTTTCTTTTTCCATTTTTGTGCAATCTCTTTAAGTGATAGCTCATCAAGATGCAATAATTTTCTGTCGCTTAGCATTTTTTCTCCCGCGATCCATACATCTGTAACTTGTGATCTTGTTGCGCTGTGCACAATTTGTGACGCAATATCATAACAAGGTAAAGTTTCTATTTCTGATAGTTTTATTGCTGCAAAGTCAGCTGATTTATTAATTTCAATTGACCCAATCGCCTTTTCAAGACCAAGTGCTTTTGCCCCATTGATAGTTGCCATCTCTATTACTTCAGTGCTTGTGGCAGCTTCAGGGTTTTTACTTGAGATCTTGCTTAACAGTGCAGCAGTTTTCATTTCTGACAACATGTCATGGTCATCGTTGCTAGCTGGGCTATCTGTTCCGAGTGCAATATTAACTTTCTTTGCTGCTAGATCTGCTACAGGGCATATGCCACTGGCTAATTTCATATTAGATTCTGGACAGTGTATGATTTTTACCTTTTTTTCTGCAACCTCCTCTATTTCTTGTTGAGTCAGCTGAGTCATGTGCACACAAATTAGTTGCGGTGAGACAAGCCCTATGCGCGTTAGCCTTTCGAAGGGACGACAACTATATTTTTCAAGACTTTCTTTTATCTCATTTTCTGTTTCATGTAGATGAATATGTATAGGTAATTCAAGTTCTTGAGCAATGCTAGTAATCTTTTCCAGGCTTGTGTCTGAAACTGTATAAGGAGCATGTGGAGCAAATATAGGGGTAATCAATCCTTGATTTTTATATTCATCATACATGTTAAGTCCTTTTGCTATGTATTCGTCAGAGTTTTTAGCGTAAGAGGAAGGAAATTCCATTACAATCATGCCAACACAGGCACGTATGCCGATTTTTGATGCAACATGTGCGGTTACTTCAGGAAAGAAATACATATCGTTAAAACATGTCACTCCGCTTCGCAACATTTCCCCTATAGCAAGCTCTACGCCATCTCTAACAAACTCCTCAGAAACCCATTTTTTTTCAGCAGGCCATATGTGCTCATTTAGCCACTTCTCAAGGGGCATGTCGCTTGCAAAACCTCTTAATAGTGACATTGCTGCATGTGTATGAGCATTAATTAAGCCAGGAATGACAACATGGTCTTTTGAATCAAAACTGTTTATGCAGCTATATTTTTTTTTAGCCTTACTGGTTGGTAAAATATCAGTAATTAAGTTTTTTGAAACTACAATAGAATGCTCATGTAGTATCTTACCCTTTGGTATTACAGGAATGATGTAAGGTGCTGAAATTAAAGTGTCGACCTGGAGCATTTTGAATAACTTTTTCAGTATGGATATTGACAATGATATCATCATGAAAGAACAATATTGTTTAATTCGGAATAATCATGCAGACATATAGCAATATTAGACCCATTCATTGGGAAAACGGCGTATTGATACTATTAGATCAGAGAAAACTTCCTGATCAAGAGTCTTATGTCTCTATCAATAAATATGAAGAAGTGGCTGCAGCTATTTCAGAAATGATTGTGAGAGGAGCTCCAGCAATTGGAGTAACAGCAGCTTTTGGTGTTGTTTTAGCTGCCCTCGAATTTCAACATTTAGATAACTGGCGTATTAAGTTAGACCAAGCAATTGAACTTCTGAGAGAAAGCAGGCCAACCGCCAATAATTTGGGCTGGGCTTTGGAAAAAATGCGAATTTTAATAGATGCTATGTCAATTCTTGATATTTCAGCTTTAGAGAATAAAGCAGAATCAATTCTTAAAGAAGACGTGCAGCACAATAAAGTTATGGGAAAGTTAGGTGCGGAGTTTATAAAAGAGAAAGGTTCTGTTTTGACGCACTGCAATGCAGGTGCGCTAGCAACAGCTGGGTATGGAACAGCGCTAGGAGTAGTAAGAAGCGCTTTTGCAAATAATAAAATTGATCGGGTTTATGCAGACGAAACTAGACCTTGGCTCCAAGGAGCAAGACTAACGGCATGGGAACTTGCTATGGATAATATACCTGTGACTGTGTTATGTGATGGAGCATCTTCCAGCGCTTTAAGGAATAAAAAAATTACATGGGTAATTGTCGGCGCAGACCGTATTGCTTCTAATGGGGATGTTGTGAATAAAATTGGAACATACCCTTTAGCGCTTTTGGCAAAATATCATAATGTAGGTTTTATGGTTGTTGCGCCAACTAACACAATTGACGGTAATGCATTAAGCGGAGATGACATTCCTATTGAAGAAAGGCCAGAAAAAGAATTATTTGAGTATACCCAGCAAAAATTTGCTAATAATCCAAGCATTTGGAATCCAGTTTTTGATATCACTCCAGCAGATTTGGTCGATGTTTTAGTGACAGAGAAGGGGGTAATTAAAAATCCAAATGCAAAAAAGTTAAGAAAAGTCATAAAATAGTATTTTTCCATTTCGCAGCCGTCTAAACAGAGCTTAAATTTTTCTTTTTTACTCTAAAACGTAAGAAAATAGCCATAGAGAAGAGAAAAGCACTTATTAGTGTCCCCCAGACATGTTAAAATAAAGCTTCTTAAACCGTCTTAAATTTATCCTTTTTGATGAGCGAATTAAACAAAGACACCGTCCTTGTTACATTAGAAGAAGAGATGCGTCAGTCGTATCTCGACTACGCAATGAGCGTGATCATTGGGCGAGCATTGCCTGACATACGCGATGGATTAAAACCCGTCCACCGCAGAGTTTTGTATGCAATGGATCAGTTAGGCAATGAATGGAACAAGCCTTACAAGAAGTCTGCACGCGTTGTCGGAGATGTTATTGGTAAGTATCACCCGCATGGTGATACCGCTGTGTATGACACAATGGTAAGACTTGCTCAGCCATTTTCTATGCGTTACACACTTGTAGATGGGCAGGGTAACTTTGGTTCAGTAGATGGAGATGCCCCTGCCGCAATGCGATACACAGAAGTGCGTATGCAAAAAATTTCTCATGAAGTTTTAGCAGATTTGGAAAAAGAAACGGTCGATTTCCGACCTAACTATGATGAAACAGAACAAGAACCTTCTGTATTGCCAACAAGAGTACCCTTATTGTTGGTTAATGGTTCATCGGGCATTGCTGTTGGTATGGCCACAAATATTCCTCCACACAATTTAAATGAAGTAATAGATGCAATCATTAGCTTATCTAAAAACCCTGAAATAAGCCTCGATGATTTAATGAAGCATATTCCAGGACCAGATTTTCCAACTGCTGGATTTATCAATGGAACTGAAGGCATATGTTCTGCGTATAAGAACGGCAAAGGAAAGCTTGTTATGCGAGCGCGGTATAAAATTGAAACTGACAAAAAAGGGAAAGAAAGTATTATCGTGACTGAATTACCTTATCAAGTAAATAAAGCACGACTTTTAGAAAAAATTGCTGAATTAGTAAAGTCAAAAAAGATTGATGGAATATCCGAGTTAAGAGATGAGTCAGATAAAGATGGAATGCGCATGGTTATTGAGTTAAAACGCGGAGAAGTGAACGAAGTAGTCTTAAATAATTTGTATCAACAGACTTCAATGCAAACAAGCTTTGGTATTAATATGGTTGCCTTATTGAATGGACGCCCCCAGCAAGTAGGATTAAAACAAATACTCCAAGCTTTCTTGCAACATAGGAGAGATGTTGTTACTAGAAGGACAATTTTTGAGTTAAGAAAAGCCCGAGAAAGAGCGCATATTTTAGAAGGGCAGGCTGTAGCCCTAGCAAATATTGATGCTGTAATTGCATTGATAAAAAAATCACAAACTCCTGCTGAAGCAAAGGTTGCTTTATTAAAATCTCCGTGGAAGCCAGGAGCAGTGACCGATATGTTAAACAAAAGTGGTTCAGATGTTTCGCGGCCAGACGGGCTGTCTTTAGAGTATGGTATGAAAAAAGGTGGTTATTATTTTTCCGAGCAACAAGCTCAAGCGATTCTAGATTTAAGACTTAATAGGCTAACGGGGCTTGAGCAAGATAAGATTGTTACAGATTACAGTGATATTTTAAAAAGAATTGTTAATCTTTTAGAGATTTTGTCTAATCCAGACAAGCTCATGAAAGTTATACAAAAAGAATTGCTAGAAATAAAAGAACAGTATGGGGATAAGAGAAGAACCGAGATCATCTCAGCTCATGCCGATTTATCTATGGAAGATTTGATCCCTGAAGAGGACAGAGTAGTAACATTATCACATGCTGGTTATGCTAAAGCACAACCATTGGACACATATCGTTCACAGCGTCGAGGCGGCAAAGGTAAAAGTGCAACATCTATTAGATCAGAAGATTTTATAGACCAATTATTTATTGCAAACACGCACGATACAATTTTATGTTTTTCTAGCTTAGGGAAAGTTTATTGGCTTAAAGTATATGAATTACCGCAGGCAAGCAGAGCAGCACGCGGAAAGCCAATAATCAATTTATTGCCATTACAAGACAATGAAAGAATCAATGCTATCCTACCTGTAAGAGATTTTTCTGAGAAGAAGTTCGTTTTAATGGCAACTGCAAGAGGTACAGTCAAAAAGACGCGACTGGTTAATTTTGCCAGACCAAGGTCCACAGGTTTGATTGCTATTAATTTAAAATCGGATGATCGCTTGATTGGTGTTGCAATTACTGACGGCAAACAAGACGTTATGCTGGTGAGTGATGCTGGCAAAGCAATACGTTTTGCTGAAAAAAATGTCAGACCTATGGGAAGAGCAGCCTCAGGGGTGAGGGGAATAAAAATATCAAAAAAACAGCATGTGATTAGCCTGATAACTTTCGACGATTCATTAAAGAACAGATGTATACTCGCAGCAACGGAAAATGGATATGGTAAAAAAACAGCTCTGGGCGAATTCCCGTCTCGCAACCGCGGAGGGCAGGGTGTGATCGCTATCCAAGCATCAAAGCGTAATGGTAAGATTATTGGAGGTATAATTGTCAGCGAAGCAGACGATGTGATGTTAATCACAAATGAAGGAACGCTTGTTAGAACTTCAGCTAAACAAGTTTCACAAGTCGGGAGAAATACACAAGGAGTCCGCTTGATTAGGACCTCTAAGGAAGAGAAGCTTGTTGAGGTAGCACGCATAGAAGTCTTGGAGCAAGGAGGCGATTCTGATAAAAACACAACAATGCATTAATTTAAATATTAAGAGTAAATATGAGTTCTGAGGATTTAAAAAAGTTAAGAGACAAAATAGATAACTTAGACGCTGAAATTTTAGAATTGATTTCTAAACGTTCCGAGGCTGCTCTTCATATTGCAAATTTAAAGAAACCAGATTCTGACCCCTATCGTCCGGAACGTGAAGCTCAAGTTTTGCAGCGAATCACTGAGCTTAACAATGGCCCATTATCAGATGAAGAAATGGCAAGATTATTTCGCGAGATTATGTCTGCTTGTCTAGCTTTAGAGCAGCCACTTAAAGTAGCTTATTTGGGTCCAGAAGGAACGTTTACGCAACAAGCTGTTCTTAAACACTTTGGTCAAGCAGTCAGTACGTTACCACTTAATAGTATAGAAAAGATTTTTCGAGAGGTTGAGTCATCCTCAGCTCACTATGGTGTGGTCCCTATTGAAAATTCAACAGAAGGGGTCATTACTCACACACTCGACATGTTTATGCGCTCCTCATTAAATATAGTGGGAGAGGTTGAATTAAGAATTCATCATCACATACTTAGTAGTTGCAAAGATAAAAGTAAGATTAAAAAACTTTATGCGCATCCGCAATCATTTGCCCAGTGCCGTGTGTGGTTAGAGAGCAATTTGCCAAATGTGGAGAATATAAGTGTAAGCAGTAATGCAAAAGCTGCACAACAAGCGTCGAGCGATAAAACATTTGCAGCAATTGCAGGTGACGCAGCTTCAGTGCAATATGATCTTCCTATACTTTGTGCAAAAATTGAAGATAACCCAAATAATGTAACTAGATTTTTAATTATAGGAAGTAAACCAGTACCACCCAGCGGTCAGGATAAAACCAGTATTTTAGTTTCAGCTTCTAATCAGCCAGGAGCTTTATATAAGTTGTTAGAGCCTTTTTCTAAACAGAATATAAGTTTGACTCGCATAGAGTCGCGCCCGTCTCAGTCTGCTAATTGGGAGTATGTTTTTTTCTTAGATATCGAAGGTCATATTGAGGATAAGGATTTAAAGCAAGCACTTGAGCAGCTGCAGAAAAATTCTGATTTATTGACAATTTTAGGGTCATACCCAAAGGCAGTTTTATAGGTGTTATCTAGCTATGAATTTTGAGAAACTAGTAGCACCAGGTATTGCGAGTCTAACCCCATACGAGCCAGGTAAACCAATAAAAGATATTGAAAAGGAGTTTGGTGTGCAAGGAGCAATCAAGCTTGCTTCAAACGAGAACCCTTTAGGTGCAAGCAATGCGGTTATTGAAACCATCAAAAAAAAGGCACATGAAGTTTCTGTATATCCAGAAAGCGACGGAGCTGAACTTAAAAAAGAATTATCCAAAATTCACAATGTAAAAGATAATCAAATCACATTAGGAAACGGCTCAAATGATGTGATTGAGTTGCTCACAAGGTTATTTCTGACGACCCATTCCGAGGCAGTATATTCAGAATTTGCATTTGCAATGTATGAGCTCACAACACATGCAGCGGGCGCAACTGGCAAACTAGCATTCGCAAATCCAGAAGATCATCAGATGCCGCTTGGGCACAATTTGGACTCTTTTGTTGAGCAAATCAATAACAATACTAAACTTGTTTTTATTGCAAACCCAAATAATCCAACAGGGACATTTCTGTCTCCACAACAGATTAAGGGATTTTTAAATAAAATTTCAGGTGAAGTGATTGTCGTAGTTGATGAGGCTTATGCCGAGTATGTAAGTAATGATTCATACAAATCTATGATATCAGAAATTATTGAATACCCTAATTTAGTGGTTACACGCACCTTTTCAAAAATATATGGGCTTGCTGGTCTTAGAATTGGTTATTCAATCTCTCATGCTTCTATCTCTGAATTACTAAACAGAGTTAGACAACCTTTTAATATAAATAATATTGCTCATGCAGCCGCACTTTCTGCATTAAAAGACGATAGATATATAAGTGAAAGTTTGAAAGTAAACAGTGAAGGTATGAAACAAATGGAGCAAGGTTGCCGTCAGCTTAGTTTAAATTTCATCCCATCAGCTGCAAATTTTTTGTCGATAAACTTTGGTTATGATACACGCCCTATTTATGAAAAGTTATTAGCCGAGGGTGTTATAGTGAGGCCATTGCATAGTTATAATCTTCCAAATTATTTGAGAGTAACAATTGGGACAGAAGATCAAAATAATCTATTTTTACAAACATTAGCTAAGATTCTAAAAAATGATTGAGCAAGTGTTAATTATAGGAATGGGCCTTATGGGTGGATCGCTTGCTATGGCTTTAAAGCATTCTAAATTTGCAAAGAAAATAGTAGCCTGTGATAACGATCTAAATAGCCTTAAAAAAGCTTCGCAGCGCAATATTATAGATGAATTTCACAAAGAGCCAGATTCTCTTTTAACAGAAGAAACGCTGGTTGTTGTTTCTGTTCCAATTGGATCATACTCTGATGTTTTTAAAAGACTGGCAACACTAAATATTAAGAATTATGTGTTAACAGATGTGGGTAGTACAAAAGTTTCAGTTGTAAAAGAAGCATCAGAGGTGTTCGGAGATGTTCCTGGTTATTTTGTGCCTGCACACCCAATCGCTGGAAAAGAAAAAAGCGGAATAGACGCAGCTCAATCAGATCTGTTTCAAGGATGCCGTGTATTAATTACACCACACACCAACTTGCAAACTGATGCTAAGAATAAAGTGATTGCAATGTGGACTGCAGTCGGTTCCCAAGTAGAAGAAATAAGTATCGCAGAACATGATCGTTTATTAGCATGCACTAGCCATCTTCCCCATATGGTTGCTTATGCTCTTGTTGATTATCTTTCTAATTCTCCAGAATCTGATGCAATATTTAAATACGCAGCAGGGGGGTTTGGAGATTTAACGAGAGTTGCCTCAAGTAGCCCTGAAATGTGGAGAGATATTTGCTTAGCAAACAAGGATGAGATATTGCTTACGCTTGATTCGTATCAAGTTAGGTTGGGACATTTGCGAGATTGTATAGAAAGAGGAGACGCATCTGCTTTATTAGATTTATTTTCTCAAGCTAAGAATACAAGAGATAAGGTGGGTAATTGAGTTAATGGCTGGCAAACAACACCTCATTGCATACCCTGGAGGCAGTCTTTCTGCTTCACCAGAGATCCCAGGTGATAAATCTATTACACATAGGGCGATAATACTCAGCGCAATTTCAGAAGGTACAAGCAGAATTAAAGGTTTTTTAAAATCAGATGATTGTCTATCTACAATTGATGCATTTTCCAAAATGGGAGTTGAGACTAATCTTTCGTCTGAAGGGCATCTTTTAGTGCAAGGAGCAGGAATTAATGGCTTAAGACCACCCCAGGGGGAGATAAGCCTTGGAAATTCTGGAACAGCAATGCGTCTTTTATCAGGTTTGCTTTCCGCGCAAACGTTTGACTCAGTTTTAACAGGTGACAGCTCATTGCAGAAACGACCAATGGATCGTATCCGTGAGCCATTAGAACTCATGGGTGCTGCTATCAGACTTACAAAAAACGGGACAGCCCCTATCAATATAGAAGGGGGAAGAATGCTGCGCGGCATTACTTATAATTTACCTACCGCGAGCGCGCAAGTTAAATCTGCACTTTTACTAGCTGCCTTGTATACAAATGAGAGAACTATATTAACAGAAGAATCAGTTACTAGAGATCATACAGAGAGAATGCTTGAAACTTTTTCTTATCCCATCTCATATTTAAATCAAGAGGTATCTATTCAAGGTGGATCTAGACTTAGAGCTACAGAAATAGAAATACCTCGAGATATTTCCTCAGCTGCTTTTTTTATATTAGGCGCTCTTATCTCAGAGCGTAGCAAGATAATTTTAAAGGGAATTGGAATCAACGAAACAAGAGTAGGCGTTCTTTCTATTTTAAAAATGATGGGCGGCAAGATAGAAATTCATAATAAAAGAACCCTTGGAAATGAGTTTATAGCAGATATATCTGTTATGTCGTCGACTTTGCACGGGGTTTCTATTCCACAGAATTTGGTTTCAATTGCTATTGATGAGTTTCCATGTATATTTATCGCCGCAGCCGTAGCCAAAGGGAAAACAGTTTTAGAAAATGCCGCAGAACTGCGTATAAAAGAGAGCGACAGAATACAAGTCATGGCAGCAGGACTTCACGCATGCGGAGCCCAAGTGGAAACCTCAAAAGATGGTTTAGTTATACAGGGAGGCAAGCTCAAGGGCGGCACTGTTAATGCTAAAGGAGATCATAGAGTAGCGATGGCTTTTGCTATGGCAAGCTTAGCTACATCTGAAAAGATTCATATTTCCGATACTAGAAATATTTCTACCTCTTACCCTGATTTTGTGAAACATGCGTGCTTATCAGGAATACAATTAGAAATGGGCAGTTAAATGAGTGTAATACCAGTAGTTACTGTAGATGGTTACAGTGGAGCAGGCAAGGGGACAATCAGTCAATTATTGGCGCATGAGTTTAACTATAAGTATCTTGATAGTGGCGCTATTTATCGATCATTAGCTTTGTATACATACAATAGTAAAATAGCAGTTGATTCTATTGAGCTTATTGCTAAGGCTGCTAACAATATGAAGTTAGAATTTAAGTTCAATAATGGATTATTTGAAGTAAATTTGGATGGAAAAAATGTGAAAGAAGATATTCGAACAGAAAGTATAGGGACACGAGCATCTCACTTAGCTAGTCATCAGAAAATCAGATCAGCGGTATTAGAAATTCAAAAAAGTTTTAGGCAGAAGCCAGGACTTGTGGCTGACGGAAGAGATATGGGGACCGTAGTTTTTCCTGACGCAAAAGTTAAGTTTTTTTTAACAGCATCACCAGAGGCAAGAGCTAAGAGAAGGCAAAAACAGTTGAAAGAACAAGGAATTAGTGCTAGCCTCCACGATCTTTCTGCAGAGCTTGCAAACCGCGATGAGAGAGATTTGCATCGTAAGATTTCTCCAATGATTCCAGCAGAGACGGCAATAACAATTGATACAACGGCCATGTCAATAGATGAAGTTTTTGCAGCAACAGCAGATGTAGTTAAGCGCAGTTTAATTTAAGAAATCGGCTTTAGAAAATAATAATGAGTGAAAATTTTGCCCAACTATTAGAAGAAACCACATCAAAGCTTCGGGTGAAGCCAGGAACGATTATTGATGGAACAGTTATAGAAATTCGCAATGATGCTGTTGTTATTAATGCGGGGATGAAATCTGAAGGAATAGTCCCAATAGAGCAATTTTTAAATCCACAAGGTGAAATAGAAGTCCAACTAGGCGATACAGTTGAAGTGTATCTTGACGCATTTGAAGATGGGCGAGGAGAAACTCGACTGTCAAGAGAAAAAGCTAAGCGTGCAAAAGCTTGGGAGTTATTAAAAACTTCATATGAGTCTGAGGAAAAGGTTGTAGGAATGGTTACAGGTAAAGTAAAGGGTGGTTTCACAGTTGAATTGCAAGATATACGTGCATTCTTACCTGGTTCTTTAGTTGATTCGCGCCCAGTAAAAGATACATTAAATATAGAAGGAAAAGAACTTGAGTTTAAAATAATAAAGATTGATCAGAAGCGAAATAATGTTGTGGTGTCTAGGCGAGCAATCCTTGATTCAGAAAATACAGGAGAACGTGGCGCCGTAATAAGCAATATTAGCGAAGGTTCTGTGGTTAAAGGTATTGTGAAGAATCTAACAGATTATGGAGCATTTCTTGATCTTGGAGGAATTGACGGTCTTTTGCATATCACTGATATGTCTTGGAAGAGAGTAAAAAACCCATCTGACATTGTTGAGATTGGTTCTGAAATTGAAGTTAAAGTTTTAAAGCTAGATACAGAAAAGAATCGTGTTTCACTCGGATTGAAACAACTTGGAGACGACCCCTGGTCAGGCGTGAAAGAGCGTTATGCTGAAGGAAAAAAATTTACTGCAAAAGTTAGCAACATCACAGATTACGGTTGCTTTGTTTCATTGGAAGATGGAATTGAGGGGCTTGTACATGTGTCAGAGATGGATTGGACAAATAAAAATGCGAACCCATCAAAAGTCGTTTCTTTAGGACAGGAAGCAGAAGTAATTGTTTTAGATATTGATGAGGAAAGAAGGCGCATCTCACTTGGCATGAAGCAGTGCCAGCCGAACCCTTGGACTATTTTCGAAGAAAATAATAAAAAGGGAGATATTATAGAGGGAAAAATAAAATCAATAACAGATTTTGGTATTTTTATAGGACTTGAAGGCAGTATTGATGGGCTTGTTCATCTTTCAGATATTTCTTGGAATATGTCAGGGGAAGAAGCGGTTAGAAATTACAAGAAAGGTGATTCTGTTAAAACTGTATTATTGTTGGTAGATTCTGATAGGGAAAGAATTTCACTTGGAATTAAGCAACTAGAAAAGGATCTTGTAGCAGAATATATGAAAGAACATAAAAAGAATGATAGCGTCCAAGGTGTCATAAAAAATATCAGTCCAGATGTCGCAGTGATTGAGCTATCTGATGAGGTTGAAGCAGAACTACATGTGTCAGAATTTTCTACTGAAAAAATTGACAGTTTCGAAAACGTCCTTAATATAGGAGAAGAACTTGAGGCTGTAATAACAGATTATGATAAGAATACAAAAAAAATTACATTATCTGTAATCAAAAAAGATGCCAAAGATGTAGCAGAAAAGCTCAAGGAGTATAGCCCAGATGCAGCAAAAACTTCCTTAGGCGATGTATTTAACGAACAAATTGGCGACAAAGAGGAAAAGTAACAATAATTTAAAAAATGAAATCAGAAAAAGAAATTACAAAATCTGAGTTAATCGAATCAATTTCAAATAGACAAAGGCATCTTGGTATGAAAGATATAGAGTTGTCTGTCAAAAGTTTATTAGATTGTATTGCATTAAGCTTATCTCAAGGCAACCGCGTTGAGGTTCGGGGGTTTGGTAGTTTCTCTTTGCATCATAGAAAACCTAGAATTGGACGCAACCCAAAAACAGGTGTTTCTGTTTCATTGTTAAGTAAATATACTCCTCATTTTAAACCTGGCAGAGAATTGCGCGAGCGTGTAAATAAAAAATTCTTTGGTACTTAAAAAGGTCTTGTGTATCCAGCACAAAAAAGAGACGTATTTCAAAAATGGCTCGAATCCTATCTTTTTCAATTCTACTTTTTTTCGGAATATTTTCTGGTTTACTAATATTCGCTAATGCTCAGCTCATCTCTGTGAATCTCTATTTTACGGTAGTAGACGTAGAATTAGGCATGGCATTGCTATTAGCTGTATTAGCTGGCATATTTTTAGCTATAATATTTTCTATAACAATAGTTATGAGGTATAGAAGAAAAGCAAAGATGTTAGCCAAACAGAACAAATTGATCACAGAAGAGATTACAACACTAAGAAAAATGCCAATTAAGGAGATGCATTAATGTTAGCTTGGTTGTGGTTTTTATTGCCTATAGCAGCATTGTCAGGGTGGGTCGTTGCTAAACGTTCCAGCGATCGCAATGACTCTAAAAGAATTCCAGGGGAATATTTGCAGGGGTTGAATTATTTGCTCAATGAGGAGCAAGACAAGGCCATAGATGTTTTTGTCAATATGGTTGATCTTGATTCTGACACGGTAGAAACACACATTGTTTTGGGTAATCTTTTTAGACGAAGAGGAGAAGTAAATCGTGCAATTAGGATTCATCAAAATCTCATAGCACGCGCTGATCTTGATGAAACCACAAAAGCTGATGCATTGCTTGAACTTGCTAAAGACTATTTCAAGGCAGGTTTGCTCGATAGAGCAGAAAACTTACTTCTAGGCGTTTTAGATACAAATACGCACAAAATCGAAGCCTATGAACTTCTACGAGTGGTTTATGAGCAAGAGAAGGAATGGGAGAAAGCAATTACTTGCGCACACAATTTGCAGCTACTAACAAACAATCATCAAGGTAAAGTTATCGCGCATTACCATTGCGAGGTAGGAGAATTAGTTTTTACTTCTGAAAATAATAAAAAAGGTATTTCGCTTGCTGCCAAACACGCAAAAAAGGCATTAAGTTTTGACAAGGAATGCGGGCGTGCCAATATTTTATTAGGAGATATTTCTTTTTGTCAAAAGGACTACAAAACAGCAATCAAGCAGTATTGTAGATCTCTTGAAAAGTTACCAGAATACAGTGTTTCAATATTAAAAAAATTAAAGCAGTCATTTTTTGAAAGTGAAGACAGAACTGGTTTCATAGAGTATTTGAAAAATATCAGGATGCAACACGATGCGCATTTCCCATATTCCCACTTGGTGGAGCATTTTCAGGAAAGTAATGATTTTATCGCTATTGATGAGCTTTTCAAAAAAGAGTTTTCTTCTAACGCACCATCAATTTTTATGCTTCGAGAATATGTCCAGGCAATTGTCGATAATAATATTGCTTGCGATAAAAAGAGCTTAGAAAGGATATTGTCTACAATTACAGAATTTCTTGAGGGGCAGTCTACTTATATATGTGAGCATTGTGGTTACGAGGCCAATAACTTGTTTTGGCAGTGCCCTAGTTGTCACCTATGGGAGACGCAACAGTCAACACAAACTGATTTGAAATATTCACAAAAAAAGACAACATACACTGTGTAATGTCAGGTACATCTTCCCAATCTACAGCCCATACTATCGTTGCTTTAGATTTTTCTTCCTCAGATGCTGCACTTGATTTTGTTGCTACTGTAAACCCTGAAATTTGCAAAGTTAAGGTCGGGTTTGAACTTTTCATTAACTCTGGACCACAGGTAGTTAAAGATTTAATAGATAGAGATTTCGATGTTTTTTTAGATATGAAGTTGCATGATATTCCAAATACTGTGGCTGCAGCATGCGAAAGGGCTTGCGAGCTGGGGGTGTGGATGCTTAATATTCACGCTACTGGAGGTTTACCCATGATGCTTGCCGCAAAACAGGCTGTAAATTCAGCAAACCCACAAACTAAACTGTTAGCTGTGACAATCCTCACGTCTCTTGATAACCAAGATTTAAACGATCTTGGTATTAATAAAAACCTTGAAGAGCAAGTGATTAGCTTAGCTATGAAAGCAAAAGAATCAGAGTTAGACGGTGTAGTTTGCTCTGCCAATGAAGCAAAACGCATCAAGTCAGCTTGCGGAAGTAACTTTATTGTTGTTACGCCAGGTATACGTTTAGAGGCTTCAAAAATAAGATCTGAAGATCAGAAAAGAGTTGTAACTCCAAAAGAAGCTGCTGAGTCTGGCTCAGACTTTGTTGTAGTGGGCCGCCCAGTAATAAATTCCTCAAACCCTATAGAGACAATTAAGCATATTAATTCTTTTTTTAATTGAGCAGGATTTATTCATGATAAAAGATGTAAAAAAAGCAGTGTTTCCTGTAGCAGGTCTTGGTACGCGGTTTTTACCAGCAACCAAAGCAAGCCCTAAAGAAATGCTGCCAATAGTAGATAAGCCTTTAATACAGTATGCAGTTGAGGAGGCTATAGAAGCTGGAATTAAAACTTTGGTATTTATTACAGGAAGAAATAAAAGAGCTATACAAGATCATTTTGAGAAAGCTCATGAATTAGAAAGTGAGCTTAAGGACGAGGAGCTGATAAAGAAAATTCAAAATACAGTACCGACAGACGTAACATGCATATATCTCAAACAATCTGAAGCGCTTGGCTTAGGGCATGCGGTACTTTGCGCAGAAGCTGCTGTAGATAACGAACCATTTGTTGTAATCCTCGCTGATGACTTGATAGATGGACACAAGAAGTCATGCATTTCTCAAATGATTGATCTTTACAAAAAAGAAAAAAGCAGCATTATTGCTGTACAACAAGTAGAGCAACGTGAAATACATAATTATGGGGTTATTAAAGGGAAAATGTGCAATGAGCGAGTCTGGATATTAGAAAATATAGTAGAAAAGCCAAGACAAAACCCCCCTTCCGAAATGGGTGTTGTTGGGCGATATTTATTTGAACCTTCAATCTTTCGTTACATAAAAAAAATAAAACCTGGAGTGGCAGGAGAGATACAACTAACAGATGCTATAGCAGAGAATTTGAAAGACGAAAAAATATTGGCTTATGAGTTTCAAGGTAGGCGCTATGATTGCGGAAGTAAACTTGGTTATCTTAAAGCGACTGTCGAGTATGCTCTGAAGCATGATGAGCTTGCCGAAGACTTCTCTCGCTACCTAACAACCCTAAAAAAATAGTGGCTCCCCGGGACGGGCTCGAACCGCCGACCTAGTGATTAACAGTCACCCGCTCTACCAACTGAGCTACCGGGGAATATTTCTAATTAAATCAATAATTATAGAGCCTTGCCAATTCGACTTAACGCTGTCTTTATCGTTTCAATATCAGTAGCAAATGAGATTCTAACATGGCCTGTTAATCCAAATGCAGAGCCTGGGACAACAGCAACATGGTGTTTTTCTAGTAAAAATTGAGAGAATTCAACATCATCATTTACCCCATCAATACCTTCGATAGCTGCGTTGCAGTTGGGGAAGCAATAGAAAGTGCCTTGCGGTAAAAAACAATCAATTCCTGGGAGCTTGTTTAATTCAGCGTGCGTTACTTTTAACCTTTCATCAAATGCTTGCAGCATCTCGGTTAATTTAGATGTTCCTGCTTTTAATGCTTCTGCAGCTGCTGCCTGAGAAATCGAGGAGGGGCATGATGTGCTTTGAGATTGAACACATTTCATAGCAGCAATCAGTTTTGACGGACCCGCTGCATAACCTATTCTCCATCCAGTCATGGAAAATGCCTTAGATACCCCATTGATTACTACTGTTCTTTCAGATAATTCGGGGCAAACATTCAATATATTTTGAAATACACAATTATCAAAGATTATGTGTTCATATATATCATCTGATGCGACAATAATTTGAGGATGCTTGATTAAAACTTCAGCAAGAGACTCCAGCTCTTTTTGACTGTAGACAGCTCCGCTGGGATTTGAAGGGCTATTTAAAACTAAAACTTTTGTTTTACTATTTATTTTTTCCTCAAGCTGGTCTGCTGTAATTTTAAAATCTTGTTCTTGTGTAGTCGGTATCATGACAGGGTTGCCGCCTGCTAACTTCACCATATCTGGATACGATACCCAGTATGGGGCTGGTAAAATTATCTCATCACCTGGTTCTACTGCCGCCTGAAACAGATTATAAATTGAGTGTTTTGCACCACAGGAGGCTAATATCTGTGCAGGCTCGTATTTCAGGTTATTTTCCGAAGTAAATTTATTTATAATAGCTTTTTTAAGATCAGGAGTACCGTCAACTGGAGTATATTTAGTGTCTCCAGCAGCTATAGCATTGACAGCAGCTTGCTTTATGTATTCGGGCGTGTCGAAGTCTGGTTCACCAGCACCAAGCGTGATGACATCAACACCGCTTGCCCTTAATTCTCTTGCACGCACAGCCATCATTAGCGTGGCTGACGGTTTTGCTAGAAGCGCGCGCGATGACAGTTTAATTTCCAATTACAGTATCCGGTTCCTGTGGATAAAATAGATATAGGTGATTATTCTACGCTAAGTTGCAAAAATAGATAAGTATTTTTGAAAAAAAAATGGAAAAAGTATTTAAACTCAGCTCCAATTTTAAGCCCTCTGGAGATCAGCCTCAGGCAATCCAAGAGCTGACTGATGGTTTAAAGTCCGGGCTTTCTCACCAAACGTTGCTTGGTGTTACGGGGTCTGGGAAAACTTTCACCATTGCTAATGTAATCCAAAATGTCGAGAGACCTACAATCATCCTGGCTCCGAATAAAACACTTGCAGCCCAGCTGTATGGTGAGATGAAAGAATTTTTTCCACAACACGCGGTTGAATATTTTGTTTCTTACTATGATTATTATCAGCCGGAAGCATATGTGCCCACGAGCGACACATACATTGAGAAAGATGCTTCGGTTAATGACCATATAGAACAGATGAGACTTTCTGCAACAAAAGCGCTTTTTGAGCGCAGAGATACAATTATAGTTGGTACTGTTTCAGCAATATATGGACTTGGCGACCCAAAAGCCTATCTGAAAATGGTTTTGCATTTAGATAGAGGAGATTTAATAGATCAGAGGATGGTTTTAAGAAGATTGGCTGAATTGCAATATACAAGAAACGAAACTGAACTGAAGAGGGGTACTTTTCGAGTAACCGGAGATGTAATCGATGTACATCCAGCAGATTCTGAAAGAGAAGCTATAAGGATAGAGTTATTTGATGAGGAGATTACTAGTTTAAGTTACTTTGATCCTTTAACAGGCCAGGTATTGCAAAAAACACCAAGGCTTACGATTTATCCAAAAACACATTATGTGACACCAAAGCAGATATTGTTAGAAGCAGTCAAGCAAATCGAGGAAGAACTTGTGGTACGCTTAGATGAACTAAATGCCTTGAATAAATTAGTCGAGGCACAGAGACTTGAGCAACGCACTATGTTTGATCTTGAGATGATTAGAGAGCTTGGGTATTGCGCTGGGATTGAAAATTATTCGCGTTACTTGTCTGGCCGGTCAGCAGGTCAGCCCCCACCTTGCCTTTTAGACTACTTGCCTAAAAATGCTCTAATAGTGATGGATGAAAGTCACGTTTCGGTACCACAATTTGGCGGTATGTATAAAGGAGATCGTTCAAGAAAAGAGACATTGGTTAACTACGGGTTCCGTTTGCCATCAGCGCTTGACAATAGGCCGCTTAAGTTTGAAGAATTTGAAAGTTTAGCCCCTCAAATGATATATGTTTCTGCAACACCAGGACCATATGAAGAAAAGCGATCAGGACAAATTGTCGAGCAAGTTGTAAGGCCCACAGGACTTATTGATCCACAAGTTGAAGTACGGCCAGCACAAACCCAAGTTGATGACTTATTGTCATCGATTATTTCTACTGTCAAAAAAAATGAGCGTGTGCTTGTGACTACACTTACAAAACGTATGTCAGAAGATTTGACTGAGTATTTTTCTGAACATTCAGTACGTGTGAGGTATTTACATTCTGATATTGATACTGTTGAACGAGTTGAAATAATTCGTGATTTAAGACTTGGTGTTTTTGACGTGCTTGTGGGAATTAACTTGCTTCGAGAAGGGTTAGACATACCAGAAGTATCTTTAGTTGCGATTCTAGATGCAGATAAAGAGGGTTTTTTGAGATCAGAACGCTCGCTGATCCAGACAATTGGACGTGCAGCACGTAATATAAATGGTAAAGCAATACTTTATGGAGATCATGTAACAGGTTCGATGCAACGTGCGATTCAAGAAACCAATAGAAGAAGAGAAAAGCAAACTTTATTTAATAAAAAACATAACATCACACCTAAGGGAGTGAAAAAAGAAGTTCCAGATATCATGGAGGGCGCACACTCTAGAACTCAAAAGAAATATAAACAGACATCCAAATTAGGAGAGCCAAAACCGGAATATATACTTGTATCTACTGAAATAGGTATGAAGAAGATTAAAAAATTAGAGAAAGAAATGTACCAGCATGCTAAGAATTTAGAGTTTGAGGATGCTGCTATGCTCAGAGATGAAATAGAGCTTATTAAAATGCAGGTGTTTGGTAAATCAGCAAAGAAAGCTGTTTCGTAGATTCAGTTAGATTTTAAATCTTTACAACGGTACGCCCAATGACACAGCCATTAAGCATTTTTTGAAAATGTGTAGGCAGATCATCAAACTCTATAGTTTCTGAAGCGATGGTTTCTATATGATTCGGAAGGTAATCGTTGGATAATTTTTTCCATGCTTCTTGTCTCTCAAGTTTATCGCAGTTAGCAGAAGTAACGCCGAGTAAATTGATACCCCTTATTATAAAAGGCATTACTGTTGTTGAGAAATTTTCTTTTTGAGCTCTTCCGATAGATACAACATTGCCATTTTTTTTTATATTAGTTAAGACCCAAGATAATGTGTCACCTCCTAGGTTATCAATTGCTCCAGCCCATAAAGTTTTATTTAATGCGCGTTTATTTATATCTAAGTCATCTGGATAAATCACTTTATGCGCACCAATATCTTTTAAATATGCAGTTGCTTCTTTTTTTCTAGTGAGCGCCACCACCTCATATCCCATCTTATTTAAGATATCAACGGAATAACTTCCGACTCCGCCTGTTGCTCCAGTTACTAATACAGGGCCGTCTTCTGGATTTTGGTGGTTATCTATTAAACTTTGCATTGCCAAAGAGACCGTAAAACCAGCAGTACCTAACGCCATTGCTTTAAACAAATCTAAATTTTCTGGTAGCGGGATAATAGAATCTGCTTTAACTCTTGCATATTCAGCATATCCACCATCATATAATTCACTTAATCCGCAACCAGTTACTAATATTTGCTGCCCCTCTCTGAAGTTTGGATCTTGGCTTATGATTACTTCGCCGGATAAATCTATTCCACCAACAAGGGGAGATTTCCTTAATATTTGGGCTTTTCCAAGCGCGGCCATGCTATCTTTATAATTTACTGATGAAAAATGGACTTTGATAATAACTTCTCCATCAGTTAGCTCATCAATTCTTAATTTTGTAAAGTCTGCTGCATGTTGGCCTGTTTTTTGTGTAATTTGAAATGCTCTGAATGACCCAATATCCATTTTAAATTTCCTCAAATAGCTTAATAGCGGTATCTTTTGCAACATCAATAGACTTATCTAATGTTGTAAAATGGGCCATCTTTCTTCCAGGCCTTGGTTCAGATTTATTATACAAATGCAGCTCTGTGCTTTTATGTTTTTCTATGTGAGCTAAATTCGGAGTCCCGCTTGACCATAAATCACCAAGCAAGTTAACCATAACAGCAGGACTTCCAAGGCTAATATCTCCTAACGGGATATCACACATCGTTTTAACTTGCAGATCAAATTGTGATTGTGAGCATGCTTCTATAGTGTAGTGCCCACTATTGTGTGGGCGAGGGGCTATTTCATTAACTAGCAAATCATTTGCTTCAGTGATAAAAAATTCAACTGCAAGTATTCCTATATAGTCCAACGTATTTGCTATTTTTTGTGCTATTTTTTTTGCATTCTCTATGTGGTGGGCTGGTACTCTGGCAGGAACAATGCTCATGTGCAGAATACCGTTTCTATGGATATTTTCTGCAGCTGGGAAAGTTGCTATATCACCATTAATATTTCTAGCAAGAATAATTGATATTTCCGTATTAATTTTGACAGCTTCTTCAAGAATGCAAGGCACTTCGCCAAAGGCCATAAAGCTTTCTATTGCTTCATTAATTGTTTTTACTATCTTTTGTCCTTTTCCGTCATAGCCTAAACCGTTTATTTTTAGGTAAGCTGGTGTCTGTATTCTTTTAAAGTCACTCAGTAATTTCTCTTTATTTTCAATTCCTATATATGCAGTGGTAGAAAAATTGATTTTTTTTGATAAATCTTTTTCTAAAGTACGACTTTGTGCGACTCTTAAGCAGTCAGAGCTTGGGCAAACAAATATTTTTTTTTCCAGCAGTCTAAGCGTTTCTAAAGGGATATTTTCAAACTCTGTGCTTACAGCGCTGCATGCATCAATCAAATAGTCAGTGGCATTGATATCGGTATACATAGATTGCAAGTGTTCATCTGCAATTTTCCCTGTGGGGCTGTCATGGTTTGGGTCTAATACAATTACTTTGTACCCCATCCTTTGCGCAGCTTGAGTGAACATCATGCCTAGTTGACCGCCGCCAAGGATTCCAAGCGTAGCACCCTTTTCAATCACAAAGCTTACTCCAAGTTCATTTTCAAAACACTGTCAGACTGCTTGTTTCGAAATTCTTTAAGTTTTTTTTCAATTGCAATATTGTCTTTAGCTAACATTGCGATAGCAAATAACGCAGCATTGTTTGCACCAGCTTCACCAATTGCAAATGTAGCAACCGGAATACCCTTTGGCATCTGTACAATTGAAAGCAAAGAATCTTGGCCGCTAAGATGTTTAGTTTCTATAGGAACACCGAGAAGAGGTATTGTTGTTAATGATGCGAGCATGCCTGGCAAATGTGCTGCGCCCCCAGCACCAGCTATTATCGCTGCTAGTCCACGTTCTTCAGCAGATTGTGCGTATTCATACATTAGTTCTGGTGTTCTGTGCGCAGATACAACTTTTGCCTCATAAGGAATATCAAAGCTTTTTAATACATCTGCAGCTTTGCTCATAGTTGGCCAGTCGCTGTCGCTACCCATCACTATGCCAATTAGTGGTCGTTCACTAGAGATTTCCATGTATACTTTCCTTCTGTTGGAAAAAACCGTGTATTGTCCCTGATAATATGACTTAAAACCAGAGTTTATTTAAGGGTATATTAACTTAGCAGCAGAAAAAGATCTCGAATAATGTCAAATACTGTCTATGAAACCCGGTTGCGAAGCTTTAAAAAACTTAAACAAGGTAAAGTAAGAGATATTTATGAGTTAGATGAAAAACATTTACTGATTGTAGCAACGGATAGAATATCAGCATTTGACGTCGTTTTACCTACACCGATACCGCACAAGGGTAGAGTCCTTACAGAGATATCAAATTTTTGGTTTGAACACTTTTCAAATTCAATACCAAATCATTTGTCGCAAAAAGCGGTAGATGAAATTGGGGCCACTTCTGATGAACATAAGCAGATAAAAGGACGTTCAGTTGTTGTTGAAAAAACTCAACCAATACAATTAGAAGCTGTTGTGCGCGGGTATATAATTGGTTCAGGATGGGAGGATTACAAGAATCATCAAGCAATATGCGATATAAAATTACCGAGCGGACTAAAGCTTGCAGAACAGCTCCCAAACCCTATTTTTACTCCTTCTACGAAAGCTGCCCCTGGTTCTCATGATGAAAATATAAGCACACGAGAGGCTTGTGACTTAATAGGTTCTGAAATTTTTGCGGCAATAAAAGAATATAGCTTGCAGATTTATACAAAAGCATATGAATACGCCCGAAAGAGAGGGGTGATAATCGCAGATACCAAATTTGAATTTGGGCTTAATGCTAATAATGAATTAATATTGATAGATGAAGTTTTGACACCTGATTCATCACGTTTTTGGGTAAAAGATTTATATCAAGTTGGCAAGAGCCCTGTAAGTTATGATAAGCAATTTGTTCGTGATTATTTGGAAGGGTTAGATTGGGCGAAACAACCGCCAGCTCCAAATTTACCAGAGGAGATTGTAGAAAAAACCTCTGAAAAATATCAGGCAGTGAAAGATCTTTTAACAGTATAAGGAGGGTTGATGGATTTACAGTTGATAGAAGAAAAATTAAAGATGCAAGACAAGCTTAATTTTAGACTACGCCTTGCTGTAATGATTTTAGCAGCAGCAATGGTTTACCACCAAACAAAGCAGCTAGGTATTCTGGGGGAAAGAACCTATAGAGCAGATGTTATTACATCTAGCAAATATGTTCTCTCAGATTCAGAGGGCAATGTTTTTGGTTATTGGGTGTCGAAAGATGAAGAGTCAATAGGAAAAACTGGCGTATTAGCGCTTCATGGTTATCAGCATGATGCAGACAAGAAAATTAAAACTTCAATGTTTATTGATAGTAAACGAATGAGTGCGCGAAAAGATTAAGTAATTGCTCATTAAAAGGATGCTTCAACCCCTGCATAAATAGAGCGCCCAAGTGTTTCGTAACCATAAACATCTTGAAAATCTTCATTGAAAAAGTTTTCTATTCTGCTGACAAATTTGAAATTTTTCGAAAAAGCATAGGTAAAACCTACATCAATAATACTATATGCATCTAGTGTGACTCTTCTATTAGGAGTGGTGCTGAAGTCTGTATCATACTGCTCATCTGTGTAATGTAGGTTAAGGTTCAGATTAGCTTGCTTTTCTAAAAAGGAGTAGTCCGCATTAAAATTGAATAGCACTTTTGGTCTTCTTATTTCACTTGTTTCTTTGCCTGCTGAGTTTTCCTCTGTCGAATCGACATATGTATATGAGCTTGAAACAGAGAGATTGTCAGTTATTTTTGCATCGTGTACCAGTTCGAAGCCGTCTCTATAACTTTTACCAGTTTTATTTCTGGCCGTGAAAGTACCTAAATTAGCGTCAAAATACGCACCATCTATTTCATCCATTAATTGTTCTCGAAAAACATTGATACTAAAAGCCATGTCATTGTTTATTAAGTTTTGTTCGATGCCAAATTCCCATGTTTTCGACTTTTCTGGCTTTAAATTAGGGTTACCTTTGAAAGTATTAGAGTAAAATCCAAAACGTTCTGTAAATGTTGGATTTTTTACGCCCGTACTGCTTTTTATGTAAAATTTATTGTTATTTTTCTTATCTCTTAGTGTCAAAGATGCTGAATATAAGTTTTCGTCTTTAAAGTCGCTATTGCTATCATGTCTCATAGAAATATTAAATAGAGCTGAATTTTTATAATTTGCTTTATATTCTATAATGTACCCTTTATTTGTCAGATACTGCTTCTGGTTGGGATCAGAGCTTCCTGACTTGATTCCACGCTGTTTAAATTTCTCCCTTTCCTTTTCTATAACAAAGACAAAATCTTGAGAAATGCCATATTTTTCTAAGTTATTTAGGTGGTTATGTGATTGGTAACTTGTTTTTGTTTTATAACCCTGTGTTAGGCTATCCCAGATGTAATCTTTATAGTCTTTGTTTTTTGTTTCTACATATGTTAATTCGAAAATATTTACCCATTTGCCATCGAGCGAAGTAATTTTTGCTTGTCCTCTTGAATATAACCTCTTAATTTTTGTTTCATACCCCTTAGCGTCGATAGGCTTTGATATACTGTAATCATAATTGTCTGTTTCAGTTCTTGCATTTGTGTAACGAGCAATGAACTCTAAATCAGTATTTTTCTTCGGCAAGTACATAGTTTTTAGATGCCAGGTTTCATTTTTATAATTATCATTTTCTGAACCGGTCTCAGATATATTTCGATTATCAGTTGCATATTGGTTGCCGTAAAGTGAGAAACTATATTTATCTTTTATTTTCGCTAAATTGAAGTAATTATTGTATGTGTTATTTTTTCCTGTTAATGATGTGAATATCTGTCTATCCTCAATAGCGTTGTCAGTTATAATATTTATTACACCTGCAAGGGCATCACTTCCCCATAGAGTGCTTTGGGCTCCCCGCATCACCTCTATTTTTTCAATGTTAGAAAGAAATAGATGCGAAAAGTCAAACTCTGAGCCGGCTGCTAAATCGTTTGCCTCGATACCATCAATTAAAACTAAAACATGATTTGCTTCTGCACCTCTAATCCTTGCTTGACGCGCGGTTCCAATAGGTCCAGATCTTGATATAGCAACACCGGGAATGCGTTTTAATATTTCAGGAATGAATATTGCGCGGCTATTTACAATTGTCTCTTTATTTAGAATGTTCAACCCGCCACCCAAAAGATTCCTTATTGTCGGGGTTCTGCTTGCTATTACAACTACTGCTCCCTCTTCAGCAGAGTTAGCTGATGAATCTTTAGGAATGATATAAATCAATGCGCACAGGCAACACACCACAGTCTTTAATATTATTTTTTGCATGTAGCACTTTAAATAAAATTAATAATATTAGGCAAGACAGGTTGAGAGGTCTGCTATTTTTAGCAATACTTGTTTCTCAATCACCGCGTTACCTTCCGTAACACTCACGATTATCTATAAACGGCCGGTATCCGGGCTCATAAGCAATCTATCGATCTAAGTCAATGCCTTCCCATAAAATTTACAGTGGCGTCACAATTGACTCTTTACTTATCTACCGTTGCGGAGGCAGCGTCGGTTTTTGTCCGACTTCCCGTTTAACTGTTTCCTAAAAAAACAGCACCGTATATACTGATCTAGTTGTTAAATTAAATACTACTTAAAAACATACAGATGTCAATTAAGTATCATTTAGAGAGTTTTTCATGAGCGCGAATAAAAAAAAAGATTTTTCAAATATTTTTGACGAAATTCCTCAAGAAGTAACAGAATTAGCTCGCGCAGAAAAGATACAAAAAATAGTCTCAACATTAGGTTTTGATTGGTCGCTTCCTGAAGAAACACTAGATAAGATTCAGGAAGAATATGAAGAGACTAAACAGTCTGTTCTTAACAAAGAAAGTAAGGAAAAAATTTCTGAAGAGATTGGAGATTTATTTTTTGCAGTTATTAATCTTGCACGGCACATGCAAATTGCCCCTGAAGAGTCTATTGGCGCAGCTAATGAAAAATTTTGCAGAAGATTTACGCTTGTAGAATCTTATGCAAAAAATGATGGCACTACTGTCAAAGATTGTGATTTAGAGCAGCTCGGTTTTTACTGGGAGCAGGCTAAAGAAGAGTTGGGTTAATCAATAAACTGCAGCGAATAGTCTATTGATGATAAGTTTTTTGTCATTGCGCCAGTAGAGATGTAATCTACACCAGTAGATATATAATCTTCTATATTTTCTAGATCAATGCTTCCTGAAGCTTCTAGATTAGTTTTCTTGTTAGTGATTTTGACAGCTTGTTTCACTTCATCTGCAGAAAAATTATCAAGAAGTATTCTACTTACATCGTTTGCAGCCGCTTCTTCCAGCTCATCTAAGCTTGATACTTCAATTTCAATATCTCTTCCTGGGCAATTTTTTTTGAAATCCAAAATTACTTTCGTTATGGAGCCAGCGCTTTTAATATGGTTATCTTTAATAAGGATATGATCATATAAGCCTAAGCGGTGATTTTGACCACCACCACATGTAACTGCATATTTCTGGGCTATGCGTAATCCGGGTATTGTCTTTCTTGTATCTAGCAATATAGTAGTTTTAGTTTTTGCTTTTTTTTGAAATTCATAGGTTGTTGTAGCTGTTCCAGAAAGGGTTTGCAGAAAATTTAATGCCACACGCTCACCCATCAATATACTTTTGGTAGCACCATGGAGTTGGCAAATAATTTGCCCTGGAGTAGTTTTAGATCCATCCTTAGCGTCCCATGTAATCGTGATATTTTTATCAATTTGCCTAAAAACTTCCTCAAACCAGGGTATGCCGCATAGTATCGCTTTTTGTCTGCAAACGACTTTTGCATTACTTGCATCAGACGCATTGAATATTATAGATGTTATATCGCCAGTCCCGACGTCTTCTTCTAGCGCATTTTGAACGTTACTGCAAATGACTTTTTTGTATTGTTTTATATCAATCATTCTTTTATTTTAACCGATAATAAAATGCCCGCTTATTTCTAATAAACGGGCATTTTTTATTTGTTAGCTGTTTATTTTTTTTCACCAAAATAGTCTTTAGTTATCTTAAATACAACTGGACTTAATAACACCAAGGCGATTAAGTTTGGCAATGCCATCATCGCGTTCAGTGTGTCAGAAAGTAACCACACAAAGTTTAATTTAATTTCAGCTCCAATCAAAATTGCTATTATCCAAAGCACGCGGTATAGCTGAGTTATTCTTGTGCCAAAAATATAAGTAGCACATCTTTCCCCGTAATAGCTCCAACCAATTACTGTGGTAAAAGCGAACACGGAAAGAGCAATACCTATAACGTAACCGCCACCCGGAATGCCTTGCGAGAATGCTAGTGTCGAAAGAGCAGCGCCATTTTCACCGCTTGTCCAAGCCCCTGTGAGTATTATTGCTAGCGCTGTCATGGTGCATACAATAATAGTATCAATGAAAGTCCCAAGCATCGCGATTACACCTTGCTTAACTGGGTCATTTGTTCTGGCAGCTGCATGCGCTATAGGCGCACTACCAAGCCCCGCTTCATTGGAGAAAACACCTCGTGCAACACCAAATCTAATCGCAGCCCAGACCGCTGCACCCGCGAAACCCCCCGCTGCTGCTGTGCCATTGAATGCTCCATTAACTATAAGGTTTAACGCTGAAGGGACATCTCCGATGTTTGTCATAATTATATAGAGCGCACATGCTACAAAAGAAATTGCCATTAGAGGGACAAGCGTGCTTGCAACTTCTGCAATTCTGCGCACACCACCAAGAATTACAGCTGCTGTCGCAAGAGCAATCATGAGTCCTGTTACTCTTTCCGGCATATTAAATGTAGTTTGCATCGCATCTGCAACAGAATTTGACTGCACCATATTACCTATACCAAAGGCAGCTATCATTCCGAATAGAGCAAAAAGAAAAGCGAGCCATTTCCAGTTATCTCCTAACCCGTTTTTAATGTAATACATTGGTCCGCCGACATAGTGGCCTTTTTTATCTATCTCTCTATATTTTACGGCAAGAACAGCTTCACCAAATTTAGTTGCCATTCCTACAATTGCCATCATCCACATCCAAAACACTGCACCAGGACCCCCCATAAATATAGCAGTTGCTACTCCAGCGATATTCCCTGTACCGATAGTTGCAGACAAAGCGGTCATTAGCGCCTGATAAGGCGTTATCTCGCCATCACCTGTGGGCTGCCTTCCTGCAGATAGTTGTTTAAACCCATACCCTATTTTTTTAATAGGCATAAATTTCAACCCAACAGTGAGGTATAGACCAACGCCAAAAAGGATCACTAGCATAGGCGCTCCCCAAACTATGCTATTTATTTGACTTAATAGTTCCATAATTGCTTCCATTTTTTTGCCCCTCTTATTTTTTTAATTAGCTTAAAAAATTTAGTATATACGCATACAATAACAAGTAATTATGCGCTTTTCATGGTTGTATTGTTGTAATATAACCTTAACATTTGGAGGTTTAAATACGTTTAATAAGGAGACCAGCTCAGTGACGAAGACTAAAGTTTTAATAGTAGAAGACGAGACGGCAATACGTGAAATGGTCGCCTATGCTCTTATGAAAGCAAATTTTGATGTTTTCGAGGCTGAGGACGCAAAGAGCGCATATACAATGATCGCAGACAATAATCCAGATTTATGTATTTTAGACTGGATGTTACCTGGACAAAGTGGCATAGAAATAGCGCGCCGCTTACGACGCGAAAGTAGCACACAAAATATACCAATTATTATGTTAACTGCAAAATCAAGCGAGCCTGACCGTGTTTCTGGTCTAGATGCAGGTGCAGATGATTACATAGTGAAGCCTTTCTCACCAAAAGAGCTTGTTGCAAGAATTAATGCTTTATTAAGACGCACGAATCCGCATTCAAAAGATGAAATTTTTGAAGCAGGGGGGCTTAGACTTGATATTGGCAACCACACGATTAGCTTAGATGATAAGATGATTTCACTCGGCCCAACCGAATTTAAGCTTTTACATTTTTTTATGACGCATAAAAATAGAGTTTATAGTCGTGCGCAACTGCTAGATCAGGTCTGGGGACATAATAATTTTGTGGAAGAGCGCACAGTTGATGTGCATATTGTACGCTTGCGCAAAGCATTAGATAAAAAACATGCAGGATATTTGCAGACAGTTCGTGGAGCGGGCTATCGTTTTTCAAACCAACCTCAATAACATTTTTGCTTTTCGCAAAATATGTTTTTTTACTAAAAATGAAACTTATTTGCTGACATGTATAAATTTAAATTAAGAGGCGAGCTTTTAACGCTAGCTTTTGTATTAGCGGCTGCTGGTTTCATTGGTCATGAGCAAGGATATTTTTTGTTGGGCTTGGCGCTCGGTTTTCTTATTTATATTTTTTGGCACTTTATGCAATTTAAAAATTTCATCGACTGGCTAGAAACCGGAGAAGACAAACTCAACATCCCGATGTCAAGTTTATGGGCACAACAATTAGCTTATTGTAAAGAAATTAACAAAAACACAGAGTTAGCAAAAGAAACTAATAAAATATTAGAAAATAGATTTAAAGAATTAAGCGCCGCAATGCCCGATGGTGCCGTAGTTCTAAATGATAACCTACAAATACAGTGGGGTAATTCAACAAGCGAGTCGTTGCTCGGCTTGAAATTAGAGCAGGATTCTGGAGAACCTATCCAAAACTTTATACGTGACCCCGAATTTATAGAATATATTTCTAAGCGAGATACATCTACTGCTTTCGAGTTTTCCTCCCCCATAGATTCATCAAAAACTTTGCGGTGTTTCTTGGTTCCATAT
Source organism: Pseudomonadota bacterium (assembly GCA_036687665.1). Taxonomy (GTDB): domain Bacteria; phylum Pseudomonadota; class Gammaproteobacteria; order Poriferisulfidales; family JAYYZZ01; genus JAYYZZ01. Next base: position 236,936 of record JAYYZZ010000003.1, read on the forward strand.
GGCAGCGATCAACTCTTATTGACTATAAGGGATATTTCTAAATCACATATGCTTGAGACAATTAGAAAAGATTTCGTGGCGAACGTGTCACACGAGTTAAGGACTCCCTTGACAGTACTATCTGGGTATTTAGAGGCTTTTTCTGATAACAAGAAGCATAAAGAAGTGAGCGAAATGCGAACGCAAACACACAGGATGGAAACAATTATTAATGATCTATTAACTTTATCAGAGCTGGAATCTGCAAGAGCAGATGAAAAAGAAAAAGAAAAAGTTTCCTTTAAAGATATGGCAAAAGAATTACAAAAAGATGCATACCAATTAACAACGGAAGATCGCCACCCTATTAAACTAGAAGGGGGTAAAGATATTTGCACCTACGGTGTTCGTCATGAGCTGTATAGCGCTTTTTCGAATATACTCAGTAATTCAATACGTTATTCACCCGAAGGCGGTGAGATTATAATTGCGTGGGGAGAAGGTCCAGCAGCGAATGATACTATTTATTTTTCAATACAAGATAATGGCATCGGTATGGAGCATCAACACTTGAGCAGACTAACAGAAAGATTTTATCGCATTGATGCCAGCCGCTCACGCAGCAGCGGGGGAACAGGGCTTGGTCTTGCTATTGTTAAACACATTTTACAAAGACATGATGCTGAACTTCGATTTGATAGTATTACTGATGTTGGTACACAAGTATTTTGCGTATTTAAGGCGCAATCACAAGAAAAACCTACTTAAGGCTACCCAAATCTGCCGGTAATATATTCTTCCGTCAATTTATGTTTTGGGTTGGTGAAGATAGTTGACGTTTCACCAACCTCAACTAAGTAACCTAAATGAAAATATGCGGTACGCTGCGAAACCCTTGCAGCTTGCTGCATTGAGTGTGTGACTATACATATACTGAAGTTTTGGCGTAGCTGCTCTATCAGATCTTCTATTTTTGCTGTTGCTATAGGATCAAGAGCTGAACAAGGTTCGTCCATAAGTATGACCTCTGGGTTGACCGCGATTGTCCTTGCAATACACAATCTTTGCTGTTGCCCACCAGATAGGCTAGTCCCAGGTTCTTCGAATCGATCCTTTACTTCTGAGAGCAAACCAGCACGGTCAAGACTTGTGTGCACTATTTCATCTAAATCTGTTTTATCCGTGGCGAGACCATGTAATTTAGGCCCATAAGCAACATTGTCGTAAATAGATTTTGGAAAAGGGTTGGGTTTTTGGAAAACCATACCCACTTGAGCGCGCAAGGGTACAACATCGTAGCTTGATTCATAAATATCAACACCATCCAGTTTAATTTCTCCTTCTACCCTGCATGTTTCGATTGTATCGTTCATTCTATTTAAGCAGCGGATAAATGTAGACTTACCGCAGCCTGAAGGGCCTATCATTGATATTACTTCATTTTTAGCTATATCAAGACTAACATTTAATATTGCTTGTTTTTTTCCATAAAAAACGTCCACATTTCTTGTTGTCATTCTAGGGTTGTTAACCTTGTATTTTCCGATCGTGTCGCCAATTTCCATTTCAAGATGCACATCCTGTCTTGGAGCTTGTTTTTGGAATTTTTCTTTTTGTTGAGTGAGTTTAGACATTACCAGCGTTTTTCAAATCTTTTCCTAAGTATAACAGCCATCAAATTCATTAATATTAAAAAAACAAGAAGGATCATTGTTGCAGCAGATGTTTTTTCAAGAAATGCACGTTCTGGACTATCTGCCCAGAGAAATATTTGTACTGGCAGAGCCGCCGAAGGTTCAAAAAAACCCTTAGGAACATCAACAATAAAAGCAACCATGCCAATCATCAGTAGCGGAGCAGATTCACCAAGAGCTCTTGCCATTCCTATAATTGTGCCAGTAAGCATTCCTGGTAGCGCTAAAGGTAAAATATGATGGACAATGCTTTGCATATGAGATGCGCCAACCCCCAAAGCAGCTTCTTTAATAGAGGGAGGCACAGATTTTAATGCTGCTCTGCTTGTGATTACTATAGTAGGCAGAGTCATCAGAGTTAAAACTAAGCCACCAACAGCAGGAACAGAACGAGGCATTCCAAAAAAATTAATAAATACAGCAAGCCCAAGTAGACCAAAGATAATCGAAGGAACAGCCGCTAAATTATTAATATTAACTTCAATTAGATCAATCAGTTTATTGTTTTTGGGAGCAAATTCCTCTAAATAGATTGCTGTTGCTGCACCGATTGGGAATGCAAGAAATAGCGTAATTATTAGTGCAAGCAATGATCCCACAGCTGCAGCAAGAATACCTGCCTGTTCGGGTTCTCTAGAGTCCCCGGAAGTAAAGAAAGTGCTATTGAAGTTTTTCTCCAACCTTCCGGTATTTTGTAAGGCCTCAGACCAACTGATTTGATTGTTTGTTATTCTTCTGTCGCTTTCTTTTGAGGTTTTTAGGGTGAGTCCTTTATGTAACATATCAACTTCATCGTCTGCTAAAAGCCAAATTTCTTTGGTTTGACTTATTAGGCTAGGGTTTTCTAGTACAAGATCTCGCAGCGTGTATTCTGCATTATCACTAACTAGAGAATATAGCTCTCGTTTTTCTTTTCTATCTTGTATGCCTGGCAGCGCACGATGAAGAGCCATGTTTATCATTTTCCGGTAATCTGCGTTTTTAAGAGCTTCGCTATTAACGTTGCCGCTATCAGCAAAGAACGATTTATTAAACTCAATATCGAGTTTTATTTCTGTCGCAAAAAGGGCGGTGTAGCCTTTAGAGACAATAGTAAAAAATAAAACTGCGAGAAAAAGCAAACCTAAAGCCATTGAAAAGCGACCAAAGAATTTAAAAATAGCTTCCTTCATATAGCGTTTTTTTAAGCTCTTGTTAACGACGTCGACTATCTTTTTCTTATTCATATTGCTCTCTGTATTTTCGAACAACTCGTAAAGCAATCACGTTTAAGATTAATGTAACAACGAACAGTGTCAGGCCGAGCGCAAATGCCGCAAGAGTTTTGGGACTATCAAATTCTTGGTCTCCTACTAATAAGGTGACAATTTGTACGGTTACAGTTGTTACCGCTTCTAGTGGGTTGAATGTGTTGTTTGCAGCTAGCCCAGCAGCCATTACTACAATCATGGTTTCACCGATTGCTCTAGATATTGCAAGCAGCACTCCACCTACTATACCGGGCAGTGCGGCAGGAACAATTACTTGCTTTATAGTTTCAGATTGTGTTGCACCGAGACTGTATGAGCCATCACGCATAGACTGAGGAACTGCGTTTATCACATCATCTGATATTGATGAAACAAACGGTATTATCATTATTCCCATCACAAGACCTGCTGCTAATGCGCTTTCTGATGCAACATCTAAGCCATATGATTCACCTAAAGAACGAATTGTTGGTGCAACAGTAATTGCAGCAAAAAATCCATATACGACCGTTGGTATCCCAGCTAATATTTCTAATAATGGTTTTACTACAGACCGCATTTTTCGACTTGCATATTCAGACAAATAAATAGCTGTCATAAGACCAATAGGTACTGCAACAACCATTGCAATGATAGAAATCAATGCGGTCCCTACAAATAAAGGAACTGCACCAAAAGACCCTGTCGAGCCTACCTGACCTTCACGTATGGCAATTTGTGGACTCCATTCAAGACCAAAAATAAAATCGAAAAAAGCAACAGATTGAAAGAAACGTAATGCTTCGATCAGAACGGATAAGACAATACCTACTGTTGTAAAAATAGCCAAAGTTGAGCAAGCTGCTAGAACAAATTTTAGAAAACCTTCAATTTTGTTTCTTGCCTGTAGTTTAGGGTTTATTTTTATTAATGAAATGATTGATAAAGTTATTACTAGCGCAAATGAGTAAAATGATAATGTTGTTAAAGTTTCATTTTTTATCTCATTGTATTGGGTTGCTGCTAATTGGATATCAGGATTTGATATTTGATATATCGCTTCGCTATTTACCGCATTTTTTACATTATTTAATATTTCAAAATTTCTTACTTTATCAGCAAGATGGGAAAAATTTTCATCCACTATGTAATGCAGTATTACTTTGTCGTGAAGCGTGATCCATAAAATTAATATAATTGTAGCTGGAACTACACACCATAAAGCAGAATGCACAGCATAATGCGAAGGTAACGAATGCAGCGCATGCACACCGCCCGTCTTATTTGCGATATTTCTAGATCGACGATAAGCAAGAATATAAGTTGTAATAGCAACTATTAATGCCCCTATCGATAACGTAGGGAGTGAAATCTCCATGATTAGACTGTATATATATAAGAAATGTTAAAGAAATATTACAGTGTGCAAACAAAAATCATAACACTAATTATGCTTCTAGCATTTTACGCTATAACATTGATATAATGGAAGAATATGTAACAACTTAAATGGAGGGCAGGAATAATGGAAGAAAAAAAATTAGTAGATTTAGCGCAGCATACTTCAACGCAATACAGCTCTGAGTTGCAAAGCATAAAGAATCATGTGCTTGAAATGGGTGGGTTAGTAGAGAAACATATTAATGAGGCTTTAGATGCTTTTGTTTTAGGGAACACCGAGCTAGCAAAAAATATTTCTCAATCTGATTACCAAGTGAACTCTCTTGAGGTCCAGATAGATGAAGAATGCAATACACTGCTGGCATTGCGCCAGCCAGTTAGCAGTGATTTGCGTTTTGTCATAGCAACTGTGAAGACTATTACAGATCTTGAGCGCATCGGAGATGAGGCTGAGAGGATTGCACGTCTTGGGAGTAAGAACCGAAAAGAAAATATCTCAAGAGCGCAGCTACGTATAATTTCCAATTTAGGTGAGCATGTATCAAGCATGCTACATGATGCCCTCGATGCATATACACGCCAGGATTCAGAAGAGGCAAAGCGTGTGGTTGCTGAAGACGAGCTTGTTGATGAGACCTACGAAGCAGCTATGCGAGAGTTGCTGACCTATATGATTGAAGATCCAGCTAACATAAAAGGGATACTTGATGTCATTTGGTGCGCAAGAGGGCTAGAACGTATTGGAGATCATGCAAAAAATATATGCGAATACGTATTATTTATGGTTCATGGCAAAGATGTAAGACACACATCTCACGAAGGGAAATAAGGTACCAAATTTATAAATTATAGTTTTACTTGCAATAGTATTTGATCGCAGGTTATTTCTTATACAAGTAATTTTTCAAGCAATGCTTTTTGTGCATGCAATCTATTTTCAGCTTCATCCCATACTACGCTGTGCTTTCCATCTATAACTTCACTAGTTACTTCTTTTCCTCTATAAGCTGGCAAACAGTGCATAAAAATAACTTCATCATTAGCAAGGTCTATGATTTCTTGGTTTACTTGAAATGGGTAAAAAATATCTTCACGTGCTTTTTGCTCATTTTCTTTGCCCATACTAGCCCAGACATCTGTAACAATTAAAGATGAATCTTTTACAGCTTTTTTCGGCTCTACAAAAAGCTCTACACTGTTTTTCGCTTTTTTTAGTATTTCCTTATTAGGTGCATAATTTTCAGGGCAAGAGATATTTAGTTTAAAATCAAATTGCATCGCAGCATGGATGTATGAATGGCACATGTTGTTCCCGTCGCCAAGCCATGCAACAGTTTTTCCTTGAATACTTCCACAGCATTCAAAAAAGGTTTGCATGTCAGCAAGCACTTGACATGGATGCAAATAGTCAGTTAAACCATTTATTACAGGAACGCTGGAGGCTGCAGCAAAATCAACTAAAGTGGAGTGTTCGTAGGTCCTCACCATTAGAGCATCAACCATACTTGACAGTACTTTTGCAGAATCTTCGATAGGTTCACCTCGCCCTAATTGAGTATCTCTTGGAGATAAAAATAAGGCATGACCACCAAAGTGCGCCATTGCCACTTCAAATGACACGCGTGTTCGAGTAGAAGATTTGTCAAAAATCATACCCAAAGTTTTATTATTAAGCGGGGCATAGTTTTCTCCTGCGTTATGCATTTTTTTGAGTTCAATTGCTCTTTTCACTAAAGCATTAAGCTCATCTTTTGAGAAATCCATTAAACTTAAAAAATGTTTTACACTCATATTGGCCTCATGAATTTAAAAATTTCTTTACTATGTTACCCACAATTTTAATTATAAGCTCTGCTTCATTATCTTTGATAATAAGCGGAGGGAGCAAGCGCACAACATTGTCAGCTGTAACATTTATTAGCAGCTTATCTTGCAATGCCATGTCAACAATACCATGGCATGGTCTATCCAGCTCAATTCCAATCATTAAACCTTTACCTCTTACTGAAATAACACCATCAATCCCGCCCAATATTTTTTCAAGACCATGTGTAATTTTTTCTCCATAAACACGAGCATTTTTGCATAATTTTTCAGTTTCTATAGTCTCTATCACAGATAATGCAGTTGCACATGCTAAAGCACTTCCCCCAAAGGTGCTGCCGTGACTTCCTGGAGAAAACAGCTCCGAAGCAACCCCATTCGCAAGACAGGCACCGATTGGATACCCATTACCTAGACTTTTTGCAATTGTAATAATATCGGGTGTAATTTTATTATGTTGATAACAAAACCAGCTGCCTGTTCTTCCCATTCCTGATTGCACTTCATCTAGAATCATTAAAATATCATGGTTGTCACAAATACCTCTTATGTTATTTAGATACTTTTTATCCGGTATACAAATTCCGCCTTCACCTTGAACTGGCTCCAAAAAGATAGCTACTACATTACTCTGCTTTAATAAAACTTCCTCTATAGCTTGCACATTATTATATGGCACGAAGATAAAATCATTTATTAGTGGAGAAAATCCATGTTGATATTTTTTATTATCAGTTGCAGATAAGGTTGCAATTGTTCTTCCATGAAAACTGTTTTCCATTACAATTATTTTTGGATCCATGATATTTTTTTTATATGCAAACAGTCTCGTGAGTTTAATTGCAGCTTCATTTGCTTCTGCCCCAGAGTTGCAAAAAAACACACCATCCATGTCAGCTATTTGACATAGTTTTTTACTGAGTTTATTTTGCAAGTCTATTTCATATAAATTAGATGTATGCACAAGTTGCGCTGCTTGGTCTTGCATACTTTTTGTGATCATAGGATGGCAATGCCCAAGCCCACACACAGCAATACCTGACAAGGCATCTAGGTATTTTTCGCCAGACAGTGTTTGTAACCAACTTCCTTCTCCCTTGAGAAAAGATATTGGAATTCGACTATAGTTTTTCATTAAATTATTACTCATTTCCCCAAAATAAAAAACGGCAGCTGTGGCTGCCGTTCTTGTCACTCTTTTAGAATTTTAGCAAAAAGCTAGACTATTTACATCGGCAACCCATGCATTTGCCCTACCATACACATAAGCATTGGTATAGACAAAAGTGTATTTGTTCGAGAAGCCATTAAAGCAATTACTTTTGATTTCGCAATTTCTTCATCCGTTGCACTTTTGATGCCTAGTATTTTCTTCTGGTTTGGCCAGATTAAACCCCATACATTAAATAACATTATTGTTCCTAACCACGCACCTATGCCAATAATTTCAGAACCACTTTGAAGTGTAAATGCGCTATGCATGCTCCAAAGCGGTGAAGCTTCGAGTGCAGCAGCGCCTGTTAACCATGTTAGAAGCGCTCCCCATCTAAACCACCATAATGCTTTTGGTGCAACATATTTATTTATTGCAGCAGGCCCAGGATCACCATCTGCAAGCGCCTGCCCAACAGCTGGCACTTGAACAAAATTAAAATAGTAGAGTAACCCTATCCATATTACTCCAAAGAAAACATGCAACCAAACAGTTATAGACCACATTGCATTTGTTACATCACTTTGATCATAGACTGCAATAACTATTGCTAAAACAAAGCCCGAAATAATAGTCCCAGGTATAGATTTTAAGGGATTCATGAAGTCTTCTCCTCTCAACTGTATTATTCTTAAAGCGTATTCTAGTGACAGTTTGGCAAGTTATCAATTATCAATCATACTTAAGTATCATGAAAGTAACCCCAAAAAACCTATATTCAGCTGAACAAGTGCGTGATTTAGACCGTATAGCAATTGAGGAGTACGGAATACCGGGGTATAGCCTTATGAAACGCGCTGGACAGGTGATTTTTGATTTCTTATCCAGAGAGTATGCAGACTATTCAAAAATTTATGTTTTCACAGGCATTGGAAATAATGGTGGTGATGGGTATGTTGTTGCGAAGTTAGCGATATTGGGTGGCTTTGATGTAGAGGTTGTGCAAATAAAACCAAAAAATATTTTGTCGGGAGACTCTTTGCAAGCGCAAGAAGATTTTAAGAAGATTAAGGGGAAAATAAATAACCTTGATGAAATGCAAGAAGCAGAAAATAGTTTGATTGTAGATGCTTTATTAGGTACAGGTATTACAAGGAGCGTTGAGGGTGAATTTGAGCAGGCAATTAAAAAAATTAACAGCTCAAAGTCACCGGTTATTTCAATAGATGTGCCGTCGGGTATAAATTCTGATACGGGTTATACTATGGGATGCTCAGTAAAAGCTGATGCAACAGTCACATTCATTGGCATGAAAAAAGGGCTTTTGACTTCTCATGCTACTGATTGTTGTGGTAAGTTAATTTTCGATTCATTAAATTTGCCAAATGAAATTTATGAAACATATATGAAAAATAACTGTGAATCCATAAACCTTTCTCAATACAAGTCTTTTCTTGGTGAAAGGAAATCTGACAGCCATAAAAAATCATATGGACACCTTGTTTTGATCGGAGGCGCTGCAGGCATGCAAGGAGCTATATTACTTTCAGGAATGGCTGCACTTAGAACAGGCGCAGGCCTAGTAACAATTGCTACACCGGATAAAACCCATTTAATAGAACAGTTGAATTATCCAGAATTGATGGTTAATACGATTACAGATATTAAAAATTTGGAAAATATTTTAATAAAAGCTGATGTTGTCGCTATTGGACCAGGACTTGGCACTTCAGATACTGCTGCGAGCATTTTGTCGCGCATACTTGAAACTGATTTACCGCTCATAGTAGATGCAGATGCATTAAAATTGTTAGCGAAAGATTCTAGCAAGAGAGAGAGCTGGATTCTCACACCTCATCCGGGGGAAGCTGCTTTGCTATTAGATCAAAAGCCATCTGATATACAACAGGACAGATTTGAAAGCGCAAAAAAAATTCAAAAACTGTATGGAGGCATATGCATTTTAAAAGGTTCTGGGACAATTGTTGCATCAAAACAAAAACTTTTCATTTGTAATCAAGGAAACCCAGGTATGGCAACTGCTGGCATGGGTGACGTTTTAACAGGAATTATATCGGCGCTCGTATGCCAAAGACTGTCTTTAGACGAAGCTGCGAAAATAGGAGTTTGCTTGCATGCTGAGGCAGGAGATTTAGCAAGCAAAGATGGCGAGCGAGGAATGATTGCTTCAGATCTTTTTCAATGCATAAGAAAATTAGTCAATTAATTGTAGAAGCAGTTATTGAGAATCCTACTGAGATGGAGAATCTTGGCTATCAGCTATCATTATGCGTAAATTCTTCTGCTAATATTGCGATGGATGGACAGCTTGGTGCTGGCAAAACAACTTTAGTAAGAGGCTTTGTCCAATCAAAAGGTCACGATGGGAGCGTAAAAAGCCCAACTTATACTTTCATCGAGAGTTATTTCTTTTCAGATTTAGAGATACATCATATTGATTTATACAGACTGACATCGCCAGAGGATATTGAATCTCTTACAATTCCTGAGTACATAGGCCATAACAGTGTTTTATTCATCGAATGGGCTTCGAATGCATCTCAATATTTAGCCAGACATATTGATATACATATATCTATTGATATTAATGGTTTAGCAAGAGAGGTGAAAATGGATGCTATAACCAAAAAAGGTGAGCAAATATTAGCCAGCTTATGCATTACTTCTTAAATAATATATTGCAATTTTCATATTCTGCAAGCAAACTTCAGTTCCATAGTCGGTTCTTCGAGGTATAACGGCTTTGGGAAAAAAGCAGATACAAATTTCAAAAAGAGTTTTTTTGCAGTTCTTGCTTGCGCTATCCAGCTTGAGCATATTACCGCGCGTGATCACTGCAGCTTCGTTGAGATCAAAAGTTAGGAATATACGGGTATCCTCAGGAGTAGGTACAACGCGTATAGTCTTAGATCTAGAGGGTGTGACAGAACATACTTTATTTACTTTACAGAATCCTCAGAGAGTTGTGGTTGACCTTACTAATGCAACAATGCCGACACCTCTTGTTGTGCCAAAACTTGCGGGAACACTGATAGAAAATGTTAGGTATGCAGTGCGCGGGATAAATGGTTTAAGGTTGGTGTTCGATTTGAGAGCAGACGCTACACCACGCAGCTTTTTCCTTACTCCTGACAAAAATAACCCAAGTTTCCGGCTTGTTGTGGATTTAAAGAAAAAGCAAAATACGCGACAGAACGCTAAACCAGTCAAGACTGAAAAAATAAAAAAGAAACGCAATATTGTTGTTGCTATAGATGCTGGACACGGGGGTAGAGACCCAGGCGCTGTTGGGAAAAAAGGGACACGGGAAAAAGATATAGTTCTCTCAATTGCAAGAAAATTAGAAGTTATTTTAAAAAGGCAAAAAGGTATTACGCCTTACCTGACAAGAAGAAGTGACATTTTTTTGCCATTAAGGGAGAGGATAAGAAGAGCCCGCTCTCATAAGGCAGACCTATTTGTTTCTATTCATGCTGATGCAGCACGCCGAAGAAAAGCACAAGGCTCATCAGTGTATATCCTTTCACAAAGAGGCGCTTCTAGTGAAGCTGCAAGATGGTTAGCTAAGCGTGAGAATGACGCAGATCTTGTGGGCGGTGTAAATTTAGACGATAAAGACGATTTGCTAAAATCTGTTTTATTAGATCTTTCTCAAAGCGCAACAATTGAGGCTAGTTTGGGCTTTGCCGAAGTAATGTTAGATTCCTTAAAACGTGTTGGCAAAGTCCACAGCAAACGCGTTGAGCAAGCTGGATTTGTAGTCCTTAAATCCCCAGATATACCATCAATATTAGTAGAGACAGCTTTTATATCTAACCCAAGAGAAGAGAAAAAGTTGCGTTCGAAAGCTTTTCAAAACAAGATAGCAAAAGCGATTCATTCAGGAATTGTTAAGTACTATACAGCAAACCCGGTCTCAGGAGTGAAGCTGAGTTAGGCTTTGCATCACTTAAATAAGTCTTGCTCTTTGTTTTTTTTTGCGGAGAAGTCTAATACTTGGTTGATTGAGCTCTCAACTAAAGACCCTATTTTTTGAGGAAGAGTTTTTGGCTGCTTGTAATTTAACTCATAGAGATTTGCTTTTGTGCTTACATCTAATAAATAATCATCACTTGTTTTTATCTCATCGATAAGAGTAAGCTCTAAAGCTTGCAACCCATACCAATGTTCCCCAGTTGCAACTTTGTCCATGTCGAGCGATGGTCTGTTGTGTGCAACAAACTCTTTAAAAAGCCTGTAGGTGTCTTCTATCTGCTCTGTAAACTTCTCTCTCCCTTCTTTTGTATTTTCTCCAAAGATAGTGAGTGTGCGTTTATACTTGCCTGAGTATATTTGCTCGTAATCAATACCTTTGTCGGCCAATAAACGATTAAAGTTAGGGAGTTGAGCTAAAACACCAATAGACCCAACTATCGCAAAAGGGGCGGATATTATTTTATTTGCTACACAGGCCATCATATAGCCACCACTTGCTGCTACTTTATCAATAGATACAGTAAGTGGAATATTTTTATCTTTTAATCTTTGAAGTTGTGAGGCAGCAAGCCCATGCTCATGGACAAGGCCTCCTGAGTTTTCAAGACGTAAAAGAACTTCATCATTTTTTTTTGCAACTGAGATGATCGCAGTAATCTCTTCTCGTAATGAAGCTACTGCTGTAGCTTTTATATTACCCTGGAAATTTAAAACAAAAATCGTTTTTGATACGTTTTTTTCCCTTTCTTTTGATTTTTTATATTTTTTTTGATTATCTTTATAGGCTTTCTTTAAAAGAATTTCTTTTTCTACAATATCTTTCATTCTTTTATATTTATCATTTAAATTTTCTACTTCTAAGGTATCTAATTTTTTTTGTTTTTTTGATGCGCTATACAAGAAACTTATAATAATTATAAAAGCGCCAACCAAGGTGAATGTCTTGGCAAGAAAAAGACCATAATTTGTAAGCAATTCTTCCATTCAGGCTGTATTAATCATTATTTTTTATTCTATTGTACATCAAATTCTGCAAACCATTGACCTTGGTTTGCAGCACTTGATTCTTGATGATACATTTTTAGCAATTTTAATTTTAAATTTAATCCGCTTTCAAGGCCAGATGTGATGGACATAAAATCTTTACCACCGATTACTTTGTGGTTAATTGTTATATATAAACGATTTAAAAGTTTACTTTTCAGCATTGATTGAAAAAAATCTGGGCCAGTAATTAGGTATAAATGATTATAGCTGTATTTATTTGCAACATTGAGAACATCTGTATGTGATATCAGTCCGCTTGAATCTGTCTCTATTACTTCATGTCCTGACTTCCTAAAGTAATTTATTTTTGATTTATCTGCGTTTTTACTAGTTACTATTGTTGTGCGTTGGTCATAATTATTTATTGTCTGAGGCAGATTAAAGTTTAGGCTTCTGCTAAGTATGATAATGTCTGGTTGGACCTTAAGCCCTTGCTGGCTTCTCCAGCTTGCCAAGTCTTCGTGCCCATTTTGCAAGCCTACTTGCAGTATGTTTCCTAAAGTCCCTTTTTCGAGCGCCCGCAAATAACCGGAATGCGTTATTAAGCAATCTGCTTGCGCATGTAATTCTAAAAAAAGACGAAAATCGTGGGCGTTTTCTAAACTTTTAGGCAGCTCATAGTAATGTTTTTCTGTTTGTTTAATAGCAATACGCCCGTCTAAACTTGAAACAAAATTAGCATAAAAAAAAGGGCTGCTGTGAGACACCTTGCAAATTTTATGCTTTAAATATAGGCCTTTGAGTTCTATATTTTTTTTATATGTGGGGTATAATTGTGAGATAAAATCTGACATAACAATAATAATTAAAATAAATGAATATTTTTATTGTAAATTTTTCTAAACATTCTCCTCGTTTAGCGCGGAGCTTATCCGTATTTGTTCTTTCGCTATGTTATTTTAGCAGTAGTTTGGCATTTTCAGGTACTACAGAAGAGGAAACGCTGCATCATTTGCAGTCTATTTCGTCAGAAATGGATAACTACAAGACACGCATGGAGGCGCGCATAAAGAAAAGTGAAGAGCTTGTAAAACAAAATAGCGAATTAATAGCGAGAACGCATGAGCTCTTATTAAAGCATCAGACTGGCGAGAGCGTTTTAGATGAGGAAATAGACGATATCGATTTTTTGTTTTCAGAAATTGACAGGTTACAACACGAGATCGAATCAAATTAAAAGATTATAATTTTTTAATCACGGTGAGCTGATTTTCTAATTGCTTCTTCGCAGCTAACATTTCCTCAACACGCTGCTTTTCTTTTTGTACAATATCTTTAGGTGCTTTATTCACAAACTCAGAGTTATTTATTTTTGCTTTAGACTTTTCTAGGTTATTTTCAATTTTTTCTATTTCTTTCATGAGTCTATTTATCTCTGTTTTTTTATCAATCAGTCCTTCTAAAGGAATAAATATTTTCATATTTCCAACAAGCGTCATAGCAGAATCAGGAATATCTCTATCAGCATCTGCCCATGTGAGAGAATCAATTTTTATCAAAGAATGTATGAACAATTTCATCTCATCATAAAGTTTTTTGTCATTGCCATCCCATTCTACTAATATTATTGGTAGTTTTTTAGCAGGGGATATGTCTGTTTCAGCGCAAACTTTTCTTATAGATATAACGAAATCTTGCAGCCATTTTATTTTCACAGTGACATTAGTGTCTGCCTTTAAAGATTTCTTTTCAGGATACGCATGGTGCTGTATTGACATATATTGTTTTTCTGCTGTGTTTTGCATTTTATTAAATATGTCTTCGGTGATAAATGGGATTATTGGGTGCAATAGTTTTAAAATAGTATCTAAAACATGATCAAGAGTTTCTATTGTGCCGTTCTTTTGTTCAGCAGGTATTGATTCTGAATTGATTATTGCTTTTGAAAATTCCACATACCAGTCGCAATAGTCGTGCCATATAAACTCATATAGGTTATGAGCAGCTAAATCAAAGCGATAATTTTCAAAAAACCTATGTGTTTCATTTATTGTTTCCTGAAGGCGTTCTGTTATCCAACTTTCCGCTACTGTATACCCTGTATCATCATTTTCTGGAATTGCTTGTAATTTTTTATTTGATAATACATATCGTGAAGCGTTCCATAATTTATTACAGAAATTTCTATAACCCTCAACTCGTTGTATATCAAAGTTTATATCCCTTCCATTTGAAGCGAGAGCAGCAAAAGTAAATCTCAGAGCGTCAGCACCGTACGCAGGAATCCCTTCTGGGAATTCTTTTTTTGTTCTCGATATAATTTTTTTTGACATATGTGGCTGCATTAATCCCATTGTCCTTTTTTTTATCAATGTATCAACATCAGCGCCATCAATTAGATCAAGCGGGTCTAAAACGTTCCCTTTTGATTTGGACATTTTTTGCCCTGCGCTATCCCGCACTAAACCATGCACATATACCTTGTGAAATGGAACTTCGCCTAAAAATTTGACTCCCATCATTATCATGCGGGCTACCCAGAAAAATATGATGTCAAAGCCTGTTACAAGGACACTAGAAGGGTAAAAAGTCTTGAGTTGCTTTGTTTTCTTTGGCCATCCGAGCGTTGAAAATGGCCATAATGCGGATGAAAACCAGGTGTCTAAAACATCAGAATCCTGGGTTAAATTTGTCTCGCTGCTTAGTTTATATTTTTTTCTAACTTCGCTTTCACTGTGTGCTACAAAAATATTTTTATCATCATCATACCAAGCAGGAATTCTGTGTCCCCACCATAATTGACGACTGATGCACCAGTCTTGGATATTATGCATCCATTCAAAATAAATCTTAGTCCAGTTCTCAGGAATAAATTCTATTTTCCCATTTTCTACAACTTTTATTGCAGATTCCGCGAGAGGTTGTACATTCATAAACCACTGGTCTGTTAAGAAAGGCTCAAGAATTTCATTACTGCGATCACCTCTTGGAACAATATGTTTGTATTCTTCAACTTTTTCTAAAAAGTTATTATTTTCCAAGTCTTTTATTATTTGTTTTCGTGCATTTTTTCTTGTTAATCCTTGATATTTCTTTGGAACATTTTTATTTAAGCATGCATCTGGTGTGAAAATATTTATTATCGCTAAGTTATGTCGTTTACCTACTTCATAATCATTGAAATCATGCGCGGGAGTGATCTTTACGCATCCTGAGCCGAATTCTGGATCTACATAGTCATCACCTATTATTGTTATTTTCCGGTCGCACAACGGCAATAGTATTTCTTTGCCAATTAAATTTTTGTATCTTTGGTCTGACGGGTGCACCGCAACTGCAGTGTCTCCGAGCATTGTTTCAGGTCTTGTTGTAGCCACAGTTACATGTTGTTTTTCTTCTGCTAGCGGATAACGAATGTGCCACAAGTGTCCACTTTCTTCTGTATTAATAACTTCTAAATCTGATACAGCAGTAAGAAAGACAGGATCCCAATTAACTAAGCGTTTTCCTTTATATATTAAACCTTCGTCATATAGACTCACAAAAACCTCAGTAACTGCTTTAGATAACTCAGGGTCCATTGTGAAACATTCGCTCTGCCAATCAAGGGATGCCCCCATTCGTCTTAGTTGTTCAGAAATAACCCCTCCAGATTCATCCTTCCATTTCCAGACATGTTCTACGAATTTTTCCCTTCCTAGTTGGTGTATATCTTTTCCTTGTTCTGTGAGCTTTCTCTCTACTACCATTTGGGTAGCAATACCGGCATGATCTGTTCCAGGCTGCCATAAAGTTTTGTAACCCTGCATACGGTGAAATCGTGCCAACATATCCATAATCGTATCTTGAAATGCATGACCCATATGCAATGTCCCAGTTACATTGGGTGGTGGAATCATGATACAAAATGGTTCTCCATGATCTTGTGGAGAAAAATCGCCGTGACTTTCCCATAATTTGTACCAGTGTTGTTCGATTTTGCTTGGATCGTACCTCTTATCCATTTTTTTCCTTTTGAACTAGATAGTGATTTCGTGGTTGTTTAGTGTATACCCTTGTTTACGATAGTATGAATATCGTTCTCTTGCCGCTTGTTTATCATTTTCCGTTTCACTAATTATTTCTGCTATACGGTCAAAATTTTCTAAGAACTCTGGTATGTTTGGAGTAAGGTTGATTAAAAGGCCATATTCGTCTTGGGCGACCTCGCTACTGATTGATATCGAAGTTGTTTTAGCATCAGTCCCTGTAGAATGTGGCACAAAGCTCTTGTCACTAAATGTCCAGAGCAGCTCATTAAGCGCCTCGGTATGGCTTTTGTCATTTGTATACAAGTGTATCTTATATCCTGCTTTATAGGCTTTTTCGCAAAGACGACAAGCAAACCGGTCTTTTTCAGAATACTTAGCATCCTTCAATACATAAAAATCTATTTTACCCATATGATTTAAAGTATTTTTGCTTCCTTCATTAAGAAATGCACAAGCATTGACACAGGTCTTCCTGTGGCGCCTTTTTCTTTGCCTGTTTTCCAGGCAACACCAGCAATATCAATATGCGCCCAATTGTATTTTTCAGTGAACCTAGATAAGAAGCATGCGGCTGTTATTGTGCCTGCGTAACGACCGCCTATGTTTGCAATATCTGCGAAATTACTATCAAGCTCAGACTGGTATTCTTCCCATAGCGGTAACTGCCAAGTGCGATCATGTGATCTTTTGCCTGCTATTAATAGTTTATGAGCCAATGATTCATGATTTGATAGCAAGCCGCTAGCAACTTTTCCTAAAGCTACTAGGACAGAACCAGTTAAAGTTGCAATATCGATCACAGCCTTTGGCTTATATCGCTCTGCATATGTGAGCGCGTCGCACAATACTAAGCGTCCTTCAGCATCAGTATTTAGTATTTCTACTGTTTTCCCTGACATTGTTTTTACAATATCTCCTGGTTTGCTAGCTTGGGATCCAGGCATGTTTTCAGCGCTTGCGATAATGCCTACAATATTTATTGGTAGCTTGAGTTTTGCTGCTGCATGTATAGCTCCTATGACGCTTGCTGCACCACACATATCAAATTTCATTTCATCCATTGTAGAGCTTGGCTTGATCGATATACCTCCAGTGTCAAAGGTGATTCCTTTCCCCACTAACACATAAGGCTTGTCTTTTTGATGCCCTTTATACTCAATAACAATTAATCTTGCCGGCTCCTTGCTGCCTTGTGACACTGATAGAAAGGCACCCATTTTTAATTTTTTTATTGCACTTTCTGCATATATCTTTGTTTTAATGGACTTCGTTTTTTGGTTGATAGATTTTGTTTTGTTTGCAATATAACTTGGCACGCAAATATTACCTGGTAAATTTCCCAGATCCTTTGCAATTTTTATTCCACTTGCTATTGCTATACCTTCATTTATACCTTTTTTTGCTGCCATCAGATCTTTTTTTGCGCTTACTAGGAAATTAAAAGTTGCTAATGGTTTTTTTTGTTTTTTACTTTTTGACTTAGTTGTAGAATATTCGTACAGCATATCTTCAATAGAAAGCACAGATTGACGAATTTTCCAACGCACATCAGCTCGTCCTACTTTTAGTTCTGCAAGTGTTGAGATTGCATTTGTGGCCCCAGATTTTTGCAAAGCACTTGCTACAGCTCTATTTATTTTTTGAAAAGCATCAGCGTTTAGTTTTGATCTTTCACCACAACCTATAAGCAGGATCCGTTCTGCTTTTATACCTGGCAAACCGTATAGCAGCAAAGTATCACCAGTATCGCCGCTTAGATCGCCCTTAGATAAAATTTTCTTTAATGCTCCACTTGAAATTTGGTCTAGTTGCGCAGCTGACTCTGACAACTTAAGCCCTGAATGTATGCCCACAACAATGCATGAAGATCGTGCTCCTTGAAGTTGATCGCTTAGGGTCAGGTATCGCATTTTCTATCCTCCTTTGTTAATGGTTTTTAGTTTATTCAAAAATGAGCAAATTTACATCGATTAAAACGAAAAAAAGTGTATTTTCATGAGATACTACGTATCTATAGCCTAATTGACCAGTCTCATTGCATCGATTAAATATGTTGACGATTATTGACCGTTACATACTAAAAGAGATATTTCGGACTTCTCTTGCAGTTGTCATCGTCCTTTCGCTTGTTGTTATTGGCCGCCTTTTTGTGAAGTTACTCGGGTACGTTGTCGAAGGCAAATATGCAGCTGAGGTAGTTACATCTTTATTGGGCCTCGGTGCCGTTAAATCTATTCTACTTTTACTGCCTTTTGCAGTGATGCTTTCTTGCATGCTTGTTATCGGCCGCATGTACCGTGACAGCGAGATGCATGCATTGCGTGCAGCCGGGTATGGTGAAAATAGTCTGCTACGTCCTATTATGATCCTTGCCGCGCCACTTATAGCTTTTTTATTTTATATGAGCATGTATGTCTCTCCTATAACTATACTCAAATTTGAAACTTTGAAAGAGGAGGCAAAAATAGAAGCAGATTTAACCATGATGGCGCCAGGCAGATTTGTGGAATCTATGAATAGCAGCTGGGTCATCTTTGTTGAAAGGTTAGGTAAAAATAATATTTCCGAAAATATATTTATACAAACAAATAGCGATGGGCATATTAGTTTAGAAACCGCAGCCCGCGGAAAGCAGAGGTATGATAAAAAGCGTGACTATAAGTACTTGGTTTTAGATTCTGGACAACGTTATACAGGGACGCCCGGTGAGCACAAATTTCAAATCATGGATTTCCGCAAACATACTATAAGACTTGATGCATCACTGCCTGAAGGAATAGAAGAAAATCCAGATGTTTTTACACTACCGCAGTTACTAAGGGCAACAGATTTGGAAGCAGCTGCTGAATTTCAGTGGAGGATGTTTGTTCCTATTTCTGCGTTTTTATTACTTCTATTAGCTGTATTTTTGAGCCCTGTTAGCCCGAGACAAGGTAAATATTCAAAACTAGTTTTAGCAATTGGCATTTATCTTGCCTATTCTAACCTTGTTATTCTTTCTATAGATAAGGTTGAGGATGGGGCTATACCTGTAAATATAGGCGCATGGTGGGTGCATGCATCACTTGCGATACTTATACTTTTTTTGTATTCGAAACAAAGAAACTTTTTAAAATTTAATTTTTTATCGGGAAGATAATTGAGATTAATTAATCGTTATATTACATATTCAATATTGCTCAATACACTGTTAATGGCACTTATATTGGGCTCCATTATTACTTTGTTGGACTTTTTTGATGAGGTGAAAGATGTAGGGAGCCAAGGATATACATTTACAATGGCTTTGCTTTATACAGCAGCAACAATTCCCCAACGAATATATGAGATATTGCCCATAGCAGTCTTGATGGGTAGCTTGCTAGCCATAGGCGGTATGGCAGCTAACTCCGAACTAACAGCAATACGCACAGCCGGAGTTGGTATTCTAAACGTTGTTAAAGCAAGTCTAAGAGCAGGGATGATAGTAGTGCTTCTTGCGTTAGCAATTGGAGAGTTTGTTGCGCCGCAAGGACAGGAGGCTGGGCAGAGAATAAAAAATTTAGGAGAATCGCAAAGAATCAGCATGAAGACAAACGAAGGATTGTGGGTAAAAGATGGGCAGAGATTTATTAATATAAGGGAAGTTTTTCCCAACCAATCATTAGCTAATCTTTGGGTCTATGAACTTGATAAGCAACATAAGCTCAAAGAGGCTATTCATGCTGAGAAGGCTATTTATTTAGGAAACAAATGGATGTTAACGAACGTGAAGCGTAGCACAATATCAAAAGAACAAGTTAGCACGGTGAAGTCAGAATATGAAAATTGGACACGGTTAATCGAGCCAGAGTTATTTCGTGTAATCATTGCGCAGCCTGAACAAATGTCTGCAGCAATGCTTAATAAATATATAGAATATCTAGATGATAACAAATTAGACACAAGTAAATATGAATTAGCGCTATGGATGAGACTCACAACACCTTTATCATGCCTGGTAATGATATTACTCACAGTGCCATTTGTTTTTCTTTACGCTCGAATGGAGGGAATTGGCCAACGTGTATTTATTGGGACGATCGCAGGCATTGTAGTTTATCTTCTGAATCGTACTGTCGGGAATATAACTTTAGTTTATGGATTGCCAAGTATTGTAGGAGCTTTTCTGCCCCTATTATTTTTTGCAACAATAGGTAGTTTTTTATTATTGAGGTCAATGGGATTTAAGCCATTGCAACCCTAGTTTGAAAAAGTATATCGTGATCCCTCGAGTATAATAATGTCATATATATTGAGAACCTAAACGTATATGCAAAGCAAACAACAAAAAGATGATATTACTACTATCCAAGTTTTCCTTGATCGAACGTGGGCGGAATTTGGTTTAAGCAAAAATACTCTTTCAGCATATGAGCAAGATTTGAAGTTATTTTGTGTTTGGCTTTATAAAAATAATTCGACTTTGCTTAATGCGCAAAGTGATTTAGTAAAGAAATATTTGTCTGAACGTTTCAGTTTAGGAAAAAAGGCCTCATCAAATGCACGCTTAATCTCTTCTTTGCGTAGATTTTATGACTATGCATTACTTAATAATCTAATTGCAGAAAACCCTTGTGATCTTTTGCAGTCCCCAAAGCTTGGAAAATATTTACCTACAACAATCACAGAAGAAGAAGTGCAGCGACTTTTAGATGCGCCTGAGCTTTCCTCGTTACACGGAATGAGAGATAAGGCCATGTTTGAATTAATGTATGCTTGCGGTCTCCGTGTCAGCGAACTTGTGGATCTAAGTATCGATGCTGTAAATTTGTCTGGAGGTGTAGTTAAAGTTTTAGGCAAAGGCATGAAAGAGAGACTAGTTCCTCTGGGGGACCATGCATCGGAGTCATTATCAGATTATTTGACTCACTCAAGACAAAGGTTGTTAAAAAATAAAGTAGAGACCAACAAATTATTCCTTACTAACCGAGGAACAGGTATGAGTAGGCAAGCTTTTTGGCATCGCATTAAATACTACGCTCAAAAAGTTTCTATAGCGCAATCTATTTCTCCACATACTTTGCGCCATGCGTTTGCAACACATTTACTTAACAATGGGGCTGATTTGAGAGCTGTCCAAATGCTCTTGGGACATAGTGATTTATCCACTACTCAAATATATACTCATGTTGCTAAGGAAAGACTTAAAAACTTACATAATCAACATCACCCACGGGGGTAGCTTAATGGTAAGGAAGATCATTCTTATAATATTGTTTTTAGTCATGCCTTTTTCTACCGCAAGTAGCGAAAGCGTGGAACAAGCACTATCTAATCAGTTGCTGGAGATATTAAAAGTTAGCCCAGATGAAATAACACCTACAGATATTGCAGGTATATACGAAGTTTTATATGGAGCTGATGTTTTTTATATAACCGAAGATGGGAAATATGTTTTTCAGGGCGGTGATTTGGTTGAGCTTGCAACGATGACTAGCGCTTCTGAAACAACTAGAGAAAAAGCACGTAGTAAGATCCTTGAGGTCTTTGACAAGAAAAAATTTATAACTTTTCAAGCAAAAAATGAGCAGCATGTTGTCACTGTTATTACAGATATAGATTGTCCTTATTGCAGGAAGTTTCATGATGATATTGCGGAAATAAATAACTCAGGTATTACAGTTCGTTATCTTATGTACCCGCGCTCTGGCAAGGGTACCACTTCATATAAATTAGCAGCTAGCGTTTTATGTGCGGATGACATAAATATAAGCCTTACCAAAGCAAAGCAATTAAAGAAAATTGAAAATAGAATATGCAAGAGCCCTATTGATGAGCATATGCTGTTGGTAGAAAATATTGGTATATCAACAACACCTACAATTATCCTAGGAACAGGGCGCTTGATCAGAGGGTATCGTCCTTACAAAGATTTCATTGAGGACGTGCGCAGATAATTTATTTTCTCTTAGTACTCTATCTTTAAACTATCAGGGGCACGGTTCTTATTTATTGACTTCATGCATTTATAAGATCTTTGAAACCATGAACTTTTATATTTTTCATCATTTAGCCCACTAATAAAAAGCATTTCCTTTGCCCGCGTTATGGCTACATAAAAAAGATTTAATTCTTCAAGTTGCTCCTTATCTAGTAATCTCTCCATAACTTCTTGTACAACTTTATCTTGCATAGCAAACACTGGATTCAGTAGAAAAGTGTTTGGTTTTTTGTCAGCACTAGGCCAATCAATTAGCAAATCCCATGCAGCAATTTTTCTTTTATACGGTTCCATGCCAGCAGCTAAAAATACCACTGGTGATTCCATACCTTTTGCATTGTGTATCGTATGTATATGAACACAAGCATCGTTATTTGTAATGGGAGGTTCATTTAAGTCATTTCTTTTTTGTAAATTTAAGGTTTTTAGTTTATGAATGAAACTTGTTATCGTGCTATATCTCCCGCTATCTATATCTAACGTTAGCTCTAAAAAATATTGTAAGTTATTCTGTGCGCTAATAAATTCATTAGGTTTTAGTGTTGCTCTATAACATTCGAATATATCTGACTCAGAATAAATTTGGCTTACTAAATCATGTATAGGGATGTGGTCAGCACTACCCATCCATTTTTGCAAACACAAGTGCGCGTAATCTAGAGTTGATTTTTTATTATTCAAGTTTTTAAGTTTTTTATACCAGCAGTCTCCACCAGCGCTTTTTAGTACAAAAAGGTCTTCATCACTTATGCTGAATAGAGGTGAGCGTAGAATATGTACAAAATTAATATCATCGTAGGGAGTAACTAGAAATTCTAGTAATGCGACCATGTCTTTTATTTCCTGGCGTTTCAAGAGTGCATTAGGCTTTTCTGCATGTACAGGGATATCTTGTTTTCTCAATGTGTTTTCTAGCTCTTGAATGTGAGTCCTATTTCTAACTAGTACTAAAATATCCGAATAATCAATTAATTTTGGGTTAGGGTGAGTTGATTGCAGCATTACTTTCTTTTTTATTAGCGAATTTATTTTTTTAGCTATTTCCATAGCTTCTTTTGTATAAAAGTTTTCTCTATCTTGCGCTCGGTGTTCCAGTAATGGATTTCTATATTTTGTAACAGCTTTATTATCTTTTTTTACGCAAAGAGGGAGAATTTCAATATATCCCCATCTATTTACAAGTGAGTCAGCAGTTTTATGTTCTATAAAGTTGTTGTAAGACAAATAATCTGTATCAGAAAATAGTTGATTTACAAAATCTATAATTGCTGGTGACGAGCGATATGAAGTTCCCAATTCTGGGGAAGAGAAGTTTAGAAAATTTTCCTCTATGTAAGTATTGGCTATAGATTGGATCTCAGGGTTCGCAAGCCTAAACCCATATATTGATTGTTTTTTGTCTCCGACAATAAATATTGATTTTTTTGATCCCACTTGTTCTTTTGATGCGATCTCTTCGAAGAGTGGTTTTAATAAAAGCCACTGTGTTGGATTTGTGTCTTGAAATTCATCTATTAAAAAGTGATTTATTCGCTGATCAAGTTTATATTGCACCCATTGACTATGTCCTGATTTGTTCAGCAGTTTATATGCATACCATTCTAAGTCATCATAATCTAGTATGCCGCGTTTAAATTTTATATCTTGAAAAATATCAAATAAATGTTGGCTAACTATGTAAAGCGCGCGATTAATTTCATATACATTTTTTGCATTAATTCTCAAGCGTGTTTGCAGACACAACTCTGCAAGCTCATCCCATAGCATCAAAGGTTTATCTAAATCTTTTTCAAAAAGTGTGTTTGTGAACTTCTTGCTGAGTGATAACTTCCTGTAGCTTCTATCTGGTTTAAGAAATATTTTTTCAACACCAAGAAAGTCTTGATCAGATTGTTCTTTTTTGCCGGCAATTTCGGTGATAGTTTTACTAAATTCTTTTTGAGTATTATTTCCATTTTTTAGATATGTAGCAAGATTTGTTAGTTGTTTTAGGGTGTCTTCACTGAAGAAGAAGTCAAGGTTGTTTGTGTTTATAAATGGCGCATAAAGATTGTCTAAACTCTCTAAAGCTATCGTTTGCATTTCTGTATTATCCTGCGTGAATGCACGCCATACGTTTTGTTTTTCAATAAAGTTGTAAAGTATTGTTCTAGCATTTTCCATGCCGCCCACTAAAGCCAGTAATGTTGTGATTTGATCTATTAATTCAATGTTATCAATATTTTTTGTAGAAAATATTTTGTCAATCGCAGTACCTTTAATTAAATTTATTTCACTTTGCTCTCCTACACTAAAACCAATAGGAACATTTGCCTCTATTGGAAATTTTTTTAAAATTTCTTGTGAAAACGAGTGAAACGTCATAATTTGTATACTTCTGTCAGAGAATTGATAGTGCTCATACAACTCATGTGCGTTTTTTATATCTTTTTCGTTCGGTTTTTTTAATCCAATTTCAACCAAGTAAGACTTTAGTTTTTCATCATCGGCAGATGCCCATTTTTTTAGGTCTGTCTCTAGCCGGTCTTTTATTTCCGAGGTCGCTTTTCTTGTGAAAGTGATTGCAAGTATGCTATTGGGGTGCGCTCCACTTAGCAGCAATCTCTTGATTCTTGCAACCAAGAACCATGTTTTCCCCGTGCCTGCAGATGCAGATACGATCGCATTGTGTTCAGGGTATAGGGCATCTAATGTAGTCATAGTCTTAGAATAACTAGGGATTCAATAGCGAACAAGAGACAGATAATATTGGTATAAAATACAATATACTGCATAATACAGGTTACATAACCCCAATATATCGTCAAGCATGCAGAAATCCTATACTTCTTCAGATATCGAAGTTTTGTCTGGGCTAGAACCGGTACATAAGCGACCAGGCATGTTTACAGACACTTCCTGCCCAAATCACTTAGCACAAGAAGTAATAGATAACAGCGTAGATGAGGCAATAGCCGGAAAAGCCAACAAGATTGAAGTGACACTTTTCAAGGATGGCGCGCTAGAGGTGAAAGACAATGGACGGGGCATGCCAGTAGACATGCATCCAAAAGAAAAAATCCCAGGTGTGGAGGTAATCCTCACCAAGCTACATGCTGGCGGTAAATTTTCTAAAAAAAATTACCGTTATTCGGGAGGGCTTCATGGAGTCGGTGTTTCAGTTGTAAATGCTTTATCTAAACATCTCGAAGTTTGGGTAAGAAGAGAAGGAAAAGAATATAACATGTCTTTCTCTGGGGGCAAAAATAAGACCAAGCTGGAAGTAGTAGGTAAGGTTGGTAAAGCCAATACTGGCACAACGATAAAATTTTGGCCAGATCCTAAATACTTTGATTCTGATCAGTACTCAATAGCAAAACTCAAACATTTGTTAAAAGCAAAAGCGGTTTTATGTGGCGGTCTTAAAATAAAATTATCAATTGAAAAAACTAAAGAAAAACATGAGTGGTTATATGAAGGCGGGATACAAGAATACATGGAGGAAGTAATACGAGGCGTTGATTGTATTCCACCTGATCCAATTATAGGGGAGCGTTTGAATGATTCTGAAGAAATCAACTGGGCTGTTTCCTGGTCTGATTCAGCAGAAACCCTTATTACTGAAAGTTATGTAAATCTGATTCCTACAACACAAGGAGGCACTCACGTTAATGGATTAAAGAATGGTCTTGCAAATTGTATTAGAGAATTTTGTGAATACAGAAATCTTTTACCTAGGGGTGTCAAAATAGTTCCAGATGATATTTGGAAAGGGGTGAACTTTATTTTGTCTTATAAGACAGAAGAACCAAATTTTACAGGACAAACTAAAGAACGTCTGTCTTCGCGTGATAGCACTATATCAATCAGCTCAGCTGTGAAAGATAATTTTAGTATGTGGTTGAATAAACACATAAACATCGGTGAGCAGATTGCACAACTTGCCATTGCAAATGCAACGAAGCGTTTACAAGAAGGTAAGAAAATTACACGAAAGAAAATTAATTCTGGCCCAACTTTGCCAGGTAAACTAGCTGATTGTGTTTCACAAGAAGTAGAAAAAACTGAACTTTTTTTAGTCGAAGGAGATTCAGCGGGAGGTTCAGCAAAACAAGCGCGTGACAGAAGTTTGCAGGCAATTATGCCTTTGCGCGGAAAAATTTTAAATACCTGGGAAGTTAACTCATCACAACTATTGGCTTCACAAGAAGTTCGCGATATTTCAGAAGTTTTAGGTGTTGAGCCTAACTCTAAGGATCTTAGCTCTCTGCGTTATGGAAAAATTTGTATTTTAGCGGATGCTGATTCTGATGGTCTGCATATAGCTACATTGTTGTGCGCACTTTTTGTCAAACACTTTCCTGCTCTTGTAAAAGCTGGACACATTCATGTTGTTAGCCCACCTTTGTTTCGCTTAGATATTGGTAAAGATGTGCATTATATTTTGGACGAGACAGAGTTAGATCAGATAATTAAAAAATATAAAAAACAAAAAGCTAAAGCTGTTCCAAATATTACAAGATTTAAGGGTTTAGGAGAGATGAGCCCAGAACAACTTCGAGAATCAACAATGATGCCGTCTACACGCAAACTTATATGTCTTAGCATGAAATCTAAAAACGATTCTCATAATACATTAGACCTGCTTCTTGCAAAGAAACGTTCAGCAGACAGAAGAGTTTGGCTTGAGAAGCAAGGCGATCTCGCGGAGCTGTAGTTTATGAAAAAAACCCAGGAGATAGATTACGAAAATATTACAAATGTGCCTGTGCAAACTTTTGTTGAAAAGGCATATTTAGATTATTCGATGTACGTAATTCTCGACCGCGCTTTACCGCGCATTGAGGATGGTTTGAAGCCCGTTCAGAGAAGAATAGTGTATGCAATGTCAGAACTTGGCTTGAGCACTTCTGGAAAACCAAAAAAATCTGCGCGGACAGTGGGCGATGTTATAGGAAAATTTCATCCACATGGCGACAGTGCATGCTATGAGGCTATGGTGTTGATGGCTCAAAAATTTTCCTATAGATATCCACTAATACTTGGGCAGGGGAATTGGGGTTCTGCAGATGACCCTAAGTCTTTTGCTGCTATGAGATATACTGAATCCAAGCTTACAGCTTATGCAAAATCATTATTAGAGGAGCTCGAACAAGGAACAGTTGCTTGGGTACCAAATTTTGATGGGACTTTAAATGAACCTAAATTACTACCAGCAAGATTGCCAAATGTATTGTTGAATGGAGGCATGGGAATCGCTGTTGGCATGTCCACAGATATACCGCCTCACAATATCCGAGAAGTTGCATCCGCATGCATAAGACTTTTAGACGCTCCTAAGTCTTCAATAAAAGACATATGCGAACATATAAAAGGACCTGATTACCCGACTGCAGCGGAAATTATTACACCTTCAGAGGAATTGTTAGATATATATAAATCTGGGCATGGAAGCATAAAAACACGAGCAACTTATTTCATTGAAAAAGGCAACATAATTATCAATTCATTGCCTCACCATACTTCTGGTGTAAAAATACTAGAGCAGATATACCAACAAATGAAAACAAAGAAATTGCCCATGGTCACAGATTTGCGCGATGAATCTGATCATGAGCATACAACAAGAATTGTGATAGTGCCTAAAAGCAACAGAGTTAATACTGAAACCTTAATGTTGCATTTGTTTGCTACCACAGATTTAGAGAAAAGTTATCGAGTTAATTTCAATGTTGTGGGAATAAATGGGCGCCCGCAAGTTAAAGATCTTAAAAGTTTATTAAAAGAGTGGCTAAAATTTAGATCTGCGACGACAAAAAAAAAGCTGGAATGGCACTTAGAAAAAATTGTTTCTCGCTTGCATATCTTGAATGGACTATTAAAGACATACAAGAACTTGGACCAAGTTATAAAAATAATTAGAGAAAAAGACAATGCGAAAAATGTCTTAATGAAAAAATTTAAATTCAGCACGACGCAAGTTGAAGCAATATTAGAATTAAAGTTAAGAAACCTCGCACGCTTGGAAGAAGAAAAAATTAAGAATGAAAAAAACATTCTTTCAAAAGAAAAGGCTCGAATAGAGCTTATATTATCGTCAGCTCAAAGGTTAAAAACTTTGATAAAAAAAGAGATACAGCAGGATGCTGAAACATATGGGGATGAAAGATGTTCACCAATAGCTGAGCGCAATCCCGCAGCTGCTTTAGATGCTAGTGAAATAGTTGCTGCAGAGCCTATAACCTTAGTGCTGTCAAAAAATGGACTCGTACGTGCCGCAAAAGGTCACGATATCGACCCTTATTCTCTTAGTTATAAATCATCTGATAGTTACCAAGACTCTGCAATTGGGCGTAGTAATGGTCTTACAACTTTTTTAGATTCAACTGGTAGAACTTATACTATTCAATCTCATGACCTCCCATCAGCCCGAGGTTTGGGAGAGCCTCTGAGTGCAAAACTCAATCCTCCTGCTGGCGCGCACTTTGTAGGTGTTGTTTGTAAAGAAAATTCAAACCAATTCTTGCTTTCTAGTAACTATGGGTATGGGTTTATATGCGACTTTGAATCTGCAACTTCAAGGAGCAAGGCTGGGAAAGTTACATTAAACGTCCCTTCTGGTTCTCTAGCATTACCTCCCGTTTCGATCACAAAAATAAAGGATACATTTATAGCTGCGATTACATCTTCTGGGTATATGCTTGTAGTTTCAGCCGCCGATCTACCACAACTTACAAAAGGAAAAGGTAATAAAATAATCAATATACCTTCGAAACAATTAAAAGAAGAAGGAGAGAGGGTTGCCCATATAGCAGCTATTTCCCCGAAGGACGAACTAATTATATATTGTAAGAATAAGCATAAAAAATTAAACTTTAATGATCTTTCTCTTTATTTGTCAGGTAGAGCAAAACGCGGGAAAAAACTCCCAAGAGGATACCAAGCTATTATAAAAATTGTGGTCAATGCGAAGATTTCAGAATGATGAGGCTTGCAAGTAAATGAGAATATTGCTTTTCTTAGGAACTAACATCGCTATTCTTGCTGTGCTTAGCGTTACTCTACAACTCTTAGGTATCGAGAGCATATTGGATGAGCAAGGTGTTGATTTAGATTTATATTCTTTGCTTATTTTTTCTGCAATCATTGGCGCTACTGGCTCGTTTATTTCGCTGGCGATATCTAAGTGGTCAGCAAAACGTATGATGGGTGTACAACTGATTGTACAACCAAAAAACTCTACCGAACAGTGGTTGTACGATACAGTCACAGAGCAAGCTCAGAAAAAAAATATACGATGCCCAGAGATCGGATTATTTGAATCTTCACAACCGAACGCTTTTGCTACAGGAATGAGTAAAAACTCTTCTCTTGTAGCTGTCAGTACAGGATTAATTCAGCATATGGATAGAGATCAGGTAGAAGCAGTTCTTGCACATGAGATTAGTCATATTGTAAATGGAGACATGGTTACAATGGCGCTTATCCAGGGCGTAATAAACACTTTTGTTATTTTCTTTTCTAGAGTGATAGGCCATGTTGTTGATCGTGTTGTTTTTAAGGTGCAAAGAGGACATGGTCCTGCTTTTTGGATTACCTCTATCATAGTGCAAATTTTACTTTCAATTTTAGCTAGCATTATCGTGATGTGGTTTTCGAGAAAACGCGAATTTCGAGCTGATGAAGGTGGGGCAAGCTTAGCTGGAAGAGAAAAAATGATATCTGCCTTAAAGCGTCTAAAAGAAACATCTCAAGCAGGCCAGCTCCCAGATGAGATGGCTGCATACGGTATTGCAGGCGCAAAAAACAAATCTGGATTTAAAAAATTGTTTATGAGCCACCCGCCGCTTGACGAGCGAATACAATCACTTCAATCGCAAGACTAAATTTTATTATCATATAGAAAAAGTGGCGAGTTATTCTACAAATGAACTAAAACAGGGTCTTAAAATAATCCTAGACAATGAACCATATGTGATTTTATCTCATGAGTTTTTAAAACCAGGTAAAGGTCAAGCTTACTATAAAATTAAAATTAAAAACCTGTTAACTTCTAGAGTAAACGAAAAAACATTCAAATCTGGGGCGACCGTAGAGGCCGCAGATGTTTTGGAAGTTGAGATGCAGTATTTATATTGCGATAAAGATAACTTTTCTTTTATGAATATGGAAACTTATGAGCAAATTCTCATTACTAGAGAAGTAGTTGCTGATATAGAAAAGTGGTTAAAGCCAGAAGATCTATGCGCAGTCACTTTATATAATGGACAGCCTGTTATTGTTACGCCCCCAAATTTTGTTGAATTAAAAGTCATTGAAACTGACCCGGGGTTAAAAGGAGATACAGCTTCAGGAGGTGTAAAGCCTGCAACATTAAACACAGGAGCGATAATTAAAGTGCCGCTTTTTATACAGGAAGCTGATTTAGTACAAGTAGATACAAGAACCGGAGAATATGTTTCTAGAGTTAAGAGTTAATAACAACTTACTATAGGCCAAGAGGTTGACCGAATTTAATTAATTTTCCATCCATTGTTATATCTTTTTGCTCCACAAAGTCTTGATAATTATTTAACACAACGACAGTTGAGCCAATATTAAATCTGCCCATCTCTTCTCCCTTTTTTAAGATTGTCATTGCAGATCTTGCTTGGTCTTCTATATATCTCCAGCTTTTTAATGCACGTTTTCTTGGAGTCACGGTTCCACACCATTGCATTGAAATAGAACCAACATTTATTGCACCAATCATAATTAGAGCAAAATAACCGTTTTTATTTTTAAAAATCGATATTACTCTCTCATTTTTTACAAAGAGCTTCGGAAGAATCTCCGCTGAGTATTTAGCAACACTGAATAAACGTCCTGGCACATGAAACATTTCGATTAACTCACCATCATCAGGCATATAGACCCTATGACAGTCTCGTGGCGAAAGGTAGATAGTGCAAAAATTGCCTTGGGAGAATATATCACTCCAATAATCATTAGAAGCAAGCAAATCGCTTACAGTGTAAGTTTGGTTTTTAGCTTGAATAATTTCCCCTGACTGCATTTTCCCGGCTTGTGTAATTGTCCCGTCACAGGGCGATATAAAAGTATCAGAATCAATAGGCCTTAATGTGGGGTTAATTTCTCGTGTAAAAAATTCGTTAAACGTTTTATATTTGCTCTGGTCAATTATTAAAGCATCCTCAAGATTGATATTGAAATATCTCATATATGCAGTGATCAAGAAATCTTTTACATATGTTACTTCTATTCTCGCTAGCCAGTAGGAAAATGCAGATATAGCATGATGCGGAATTATGTGGAAGAGACAGACTTTAATATTTTTCCACCAACCCGGACATCTTTCTATAACATATCCTAAGAACTCTTTTATTTTCTGGGTGTGAGCTTTCATTCAATGCAACCTTTTAGGTCATTTTTAACGAAAAATCGGATTTCAAAAAAATAGCTGAACCATTCTGTTAGAATAATACAATGTCTGGCAACTCAATAGGAAAACTTTTTACCGTAAGCACCTTCGGCGAAAGCCATGGAGAAGCAATCGGTTGTGTTGTTGACGGCTGTCCGCCTGGCATGCCTCTTTCCGAAAAAGATATTCAGCAGGATTTAGAAAGAAGAAGGCCCGGAAAGACCCGACATACATCTCAAAGACAAGAAAGTGACGAGATCAAGATACTATCTGGTGTTTTTGAAGGCAAGACCACAGGGACACCAATTGCACTGTTAATTGCTAACGAGGATCAAAGACCTAAAGATTATACAGAGATACAAAATATGTTTAGACCGGGACACGCTGACTATACGTATTATAAGAAATATGGATTTCGGGATTACAGAGGAGGAGGGAGATCATCTGCAAGAGAAACTGCTATGAGAGTAGCAGCTGGGGCAATAGCAAAAAAATATTTAAAGTTAAATTTTAAAATTGTTATACGAGGCTATGTTGCTCAATTAGGAACCATTAAGCCCAGCCAATTTAATTGGGATGATGTTGAAAATAACCCATTCTTTTTCCCAGATTCAGAAAAAATTTCATTACTTGAAGAATGTTTAGATGCTCTAAGAAAAGAAGGAAATTCGATAGGTGCGCGTATAAATGTTGTTGCATCTGGAGTATCGCCAGGTTGGGGCGAGCCAGTTTACGATCGTATTGATGCTGATATTGCAAAAGCAATGATGAGCATTAATGCTGTAAAAGGAGTTGAGATTGGTGCGGGTTTTGCATCTGTTGAGCAAAAAGGTAGCGAACACAGAGATGAGATAACTGCAGAAGGTTTTTTAAGCAACCACTCTGGCGGCACGCTCGGAGGGATAACTTCAGGGCAAGATATGCTTGTGAGTATTGCGTTAAAACCAACTTCTAGTATAAGAGCACCCGGAAAAACTATTAATATAAAAAATGAAAATGTTGAAATTTCAACTAAAGGTAGACATGACCCATGTGTAGGTATACGCGCAACTCCAATTGCAGAAGCGATGTTAGCTATTGTTTTAATGGACCATGCTCTTCGACAAAGAGCGCAAAACCCAGATGTTAAAACAAGTGTACCTGATGTTCCCTCTTCAGCTCCAGATTCATAGTCACGATAGCTTTTATGGAACCATAAATGATGGCCCAAACTTTATACGATAAATTATGGGATGCCCATATAGTGGATGTTACCCAAGATGGAAGATGTTTAATTTATATCGATAGACATTTAATTCACGAAGTAACATCGCCTCAAGCTTTTAATGGCATAGAGCTTGCGCAACGCAAATTATGGAGACGCGATTCTATACTCGCTGTTTCAGACCATAATGTGCCAACTAAAGACAGGGAGAGCGGAATAAAAGATCCTGTTTCCAGAACACAGGTAGAAACTCTCAACCACAATTGTCATAAACATAACTTAACTGAATTTGCTATGCATGACGAAAGACAAGGAATTGTCCACATAATTGGCCCAGAGCAGGGCATTACATTACCTGGCATGACAATTGTTTGTGGAGATTCTCATACATCTACTCATGGCGCTCTAGGGGCATTGGCTTTTGGTATTGGAACGTCCGAGGTGGAGCATGTTTTAGTGACACAATGTTTAATATTAAAAAAATCTAAGAATTTTTTAATCAACGTAACCGGAGATTTAGGCCAAGCAGTGAGCGCAAAAGATTTAATACTTAAAATTATAGGCTTAATTGGTACTGCAGGCGGCACAGGTTACACCATTGAATTTTCTGGTGATACCATTACCACTCTTTCTATCGAAGGACGGATGACAATTTGCAATATGGCTATTGAGGCTGGAGCAAGAACAGGCTTGGTTGCTGTGGATAATAAAACGATAGATTATGTAGAAGGTAGACCTTTTGCACCTACAAGTGTTTTATGGGATAAAGCAAAAACATATTGGAGCACTTTGAAGTCTGACCAAGGCGCCGTTTTTGATAAATCAATAACTGTAGATGCAACTAAAATTAAACCTCAAGTGACATGGGGGACTTCTCCTGAAATGGTTGTTTCAGTGGATGAAAAAGTACCTTCACCTAGTGATGCAGAAAGCTCAACCAGGGCAGATAGCATGAAGCATGCTCTTTCTTATATGGGGCTCAAACCTGGTACAGCGATTACTGATATAAAATTAGATAAAGTTTTTTTGGGTTCGTGCACAAATTCAAGAATTGAAGATTTACGTGTTGCAGCTAAAATTGTTAAAGGAAAGAAAGTAGCTAAAAATATAAAATTAGCTATGGTTGTCCCAGGGTCAGGCCTAGTGAGAGCGCAGGCTGAAAAAGAAGGTCTAGATAAAATCTTTCAATCAGCAGGTTTTGAGTGGAGACTACCAGGTTGCTCAATGTGTCTTGGTATGAATGAAGACCAGCTACAACCAAAAGAAAGATGCGCATCTACTTCTAATAGGAATTTTGAAGGAAGACAAGGGAAGGAAGGGCGCACACACTTAGCTAGCCCAGCAATGGTAGCAGCGGCAGCTATTAATGGTCATTTTGTTGATACCACTTAACATTATTTACATGCAGCCATTTAAAAAATTTACAGGTACTACTCTTCCAATTGATAGAGCAAATATTGATACGGACACAATTATCCCAAAGCAATATTTGAAGTCAGTAAAAAAAACAGGATTTGGCCCCAACTTGTTTGACGACTGGAGATATTTAACAGCAGGGGAACCTGGACAAGACCATAGTGTGCGAAAGCTAAATACAGAGTTTATAATGAACAACCCAATGTATAAGGAGCCAAGCATATTGCTAACACGAGATAACTTTGGATGCGGCTCCTCAAGAGAGCATGCAGTTTGGGCGATTATGGATTATGGAATAAAAGCAGTTATTGCCCCAAGTTTTGCTGATATTTTTTATAATAATTCTCTTAAGAATGGTTTGCTACCTATAATAGCAGCTGCTGCAGATATGGATTCGCTATTCAAAAAATCTATAGAAATTAGCGGTTATAGTTTAACAATTGACTTAGTGAATCAGAATGTCGCAGATACAGACAACTTTAGTTTTTCATATGATATAGATGAATTTTCAAAATATTGTCTGTTAGAGGGCTTAGATGATATAGGGATTACATTGAAGCTAAAAGAGAAAATATTAAACTTTGAGAAGGAATATAAAAAAAGAGCACCTTGGTTTTTTGACCAATTTTAAAATATTTATTATGAAAAGAGTTCTTATTTTACCAGGAGACGGTGTCGGCCCTGAAGTTATGCAAGAAGCAGTCAAGGTGTTAGATTTTCTTAAATCGCATTGCAACTTAAATATAGAAATTAATAACGCGCTTATTGGAGGCGTGGCATATGATAAAACTCAGAAACCACTCCCCGATGAAACCCTTACCCTTGCTGAATCTTCTGATGCGATACTTTTAGGCGCTGTTGGCGGCCCTAAGTATGACAACTTGCCTCGGGAATTAAGGCCTGAGTCCGGGCTTTTGAGCATAAGATCGGAATTAGACCTCTTTGCTAACTTGAGACCAGCATTTTTGTTTCCACAGTTGTCAAAGGCGTCACCCTTGAAAGAAATTATAGTATCAGGGTTAAATATTCTTATCGTGCGCGAACTAACCAGTGGGATTTATTTTGGGGAACCTCGAGGTATTCGCCGAGAAGAAGGAAAAGAACCTGAAGGTTTTAATACATTAGTCTATAAAGAATCTGAGATCAAAAGGATTGCAGAGACCGCCTTTAAGGTCGCCATGAAGAGAGATAAAAAGATTTGTTCTGTTGATAAGGCAAATGTATTGGAGACTTCTGAATTATGGAGAGAGGTTGTTACTGGAATGTCTAAGAAGTATCCTGATATAGAGGTCAGCCACATGTATGTTGATAATGCTGCTATGCAGTTAGTACAAAATCCAAAGCAATTTGATGTCATTGTCACTTCAAACATGTTCGGCGATATTTTGTCTGACATTGCTGCCACACTGACTGGCTCAATAGGTATGCTGCCTTCTGCATCATTAAATAGTTTGCAGAAAGGTATTTATGAGCCTATTCATGGATCAGCTCCAGATATTGCAGGTAAAAATATTGCAAATCCACTTGCATGTATATTGTCAGTGTCTATGATGTTGCGTTATAGCCTAGCATTACCTGATCTTGCTGATAGAGTAGAAAAGGCTGTTCATGCTGTTTTAGATGCTGGCATGAGAACAGAAGATATATATGAAGAGGGGATGCAAAAGGTTACAACATCAGAAATGGGTAATGCTGTTGTGCAAGCATTAGCATAACTAAGGTTTATTTTTG
Source organism: Pseudomonadota bacterium (assembly GCA_036687665.1). Lineage (GTDB taxonomy): Bacteria > Pseudomonadota > Gammaproteobacteria > Poriferisulfidales > JAYYZZ01 > JAYYZZ01. The sequence continues at coordinate 272,943 of JAYYZZ010000003.1, forward strand.
TAATGAAAAAGATCAACGTAGCAGTAGTTGGAGCAACAGGCGCTGTTGGCGAAACAATGATTTCTATCTTGCAAGAGAGAAACTTCCCTGTTGGAAATTTATATCCATTAGCAAGCGAGAGATCATTAGGGCAAGAGGTTTCGTTTAATGGTGAGCGAATACAAGTACATAATTTAGATGGTTTTGATTTTACTCAAGCTCAGATCGCTCTCTTTTCTGCAGGCGCAAGCATCTCAGCTGAATATGCACCCAAAGCAGTCGATTGTGGCGCGATAGTTATAGACAATACTTCGCAGTTTCGTTATGAAGAAGATATTCCTCTTGTAGTACCTGAAGTTAACCCTCATAAAATTTCTGATTACAAGCATGCTGGAATTATTGCTAACCCCAATTGTTCAACTATACAAATGGTTGTCGCACTTAAACCTATCCACGACTATGCTGGAATTTCCAGGATAAACGTTGCTACATATCAGTCTGTTTCTGGCACAGGCAAAGAAGCAATGAAAGAATTAAATTTGCAAACTACTGCTTTAGAAAAAAATGATGAACTGTCATGCAATGTTTACTCAAAACAAATCGCATTCAATGTCTTACCGCATATCGACATATTTATGGATAATGGTTATACAAAAGAAGAGATGAAGATGGTTTGGGAGACTCAAAAAATATTTGAAGATAAGCAAATTATGGTTAATGCAACAACAGTACGTGTGCCTGTATATCTTGCACACTCAGAAGCTATACATATTGAGACAAAGAAAAAAATAACCGTTGAGCAAGCAAGAGATTTAATGATGCGGTCTCCAGGAATAAAAATAATTGATACAAGAGATGAGGGAGGTTACCCAACAGCTGTCACTGAAGGAGCAGGGACAGATGATGTTTATGTCGGAAGGATAAGAGAGGACATTTCACACCCACAAGGTTTAAATATGTGGGTTGTGAGTGATAATCTGCGTAAAGGTGCAGCTTTAAATACTATACAAATTGCTGAAGAACTTATATCAGAGTTCTAACGAGAACTATGGGTAAAATTACAAAACTCATAACATGCCTTTTGTTACTTTGCGTGTCGTCTGCTTTTAGCGCAGGGGTTTCTTATGAAGTAAAAAAAGGAGATACGCTTTGGGCAATTTCTAAAGACATATCACAGCAACATGACCAGAATATCTTTCAGGTGATGTTAGTCATCCAAAAGATGAATCAGGGCGCGTTTATTAGAAAAAATATTAACTTACTTTTAGCTGAATCAGTGCTGCAGCTTCCAACTTTAAATGACATAGAGAAAAGGTTGCTCTCACAGGAAGTATTGCTTTCTGAAATGATTAGACAAAATACAGAATGGGAAAATTATAAAAACAACAGGGCACAAAATCTTAAATCATCATCACCCTTAGACTTAGTGGAAGAAAAAACATCTCAGACAAAAGATCATGCGAGCACAGAAACTGCAGAAGATGTTAGTTCTGAAAAAGAAGTGGATAGATTAAAAATATTAGCTGATGATCTGGCAACACGAGAAAGCGCTGTATTGCGTGAAAGCGAAAACATTGAGTCAAAAAAACTAGAAGTATCTGAAATGCGATCACGACTTCAAAATCTAGAAGAACTCCTAAAAAAACAAACTAATGTTATAGCATTACAAAGTAATCAGCTGCTTAATTTAAAAGATAAGCTGGAGGAAGAAAAAACACAAAAAAGACAATCTATTGGCACCAATAAAAGTACTACAAAACGAGATACCATAAGAAAATATTTTTTTACACCTGAACCATATTTATTAGGCTTATTGATACTATTGTTTTTCACAGCATTATTATGGAAACAAAAAGTGCCAGAAATTAGCGGGAGAGAGCCACCGAACAAAGAGGACAGTTTGCTGGACAATGAAGAGGATGCTGATGTGATGGATGTCGTTGATACAAGTCACCAAGCTGCTACACTCCTGAACTTAGCTCATGTGTATATAGAAATGAAAAATTTAGATAAAGCAAAAAATGTGTTAGAGCAAGTTCTAAGCATCGGTTCTCCTGACGATGTGGAAGAAGCAAAAGATTTAATTTCAAAACTTAGCAAATAAAGATTTTCTTACTGATATTTTTGTACCAGTTTTTTTATGAGACTAGCAGCATGCATTGAATACGATGGCAGCAATTTTTTTGGTTGGCAACGCAACCAAACTACGAGAACCGTGCAACTTGTAGTAGAAGATGCTTTAAGTTTAGTTGCTTCACATAAAGTTGAAACTATTGCAGCCGGAAGAACTGATACTAAAGTGCATGCGTCAGCTCAGGTTATACATTTCGATACTCTTTCCAGAAGAGATGAGCGTTCGTGGGTATTAGGAGCTAACACTAATCTGCCTCCTGACACCAGCATGCTTTGGGTAAAAAATGTGTCTAAGGATTTTCATTCTCGGTATTCAGCTATTTCTAGAAGCTATCGTTACATAATTCTTAATAGACAACCATCTAGACCTGCAATACTTAGAGATAAAGTCATGTGGGAGAAGAAGCCTCTTAATATTAGCGCCATGGAAGCTGCTTGTTTATTCTTCTTGGGGGAACATGATTTTACAAGTTTTAGATCTTCTTCGTGCGGAGCAGAAAATCCAGTACGCAATATAATGGAAATAACAGTTTCACAAGTTAATGATTTCATTTTTATTGATATTACCGCCAATGCGTTCCTGCATCATATGGTTAGAAATATAGCGGGAACACTTATCAGCATAGGGCAAGGAGAACGAAGCAGTGATTGGGTTTCTGATTTGCTTGCAACCTGCGACAGAAGAGAGGCAGGAATTACTGCTCCTCCAGATGGTTTATACTTAACAAATGTTAGTTATGAAGAACATTTTGCATTACCATCGTCACCAAGCGCCCCAGCATATTGGTAATGATGTTTTGTAATTGCAATGACGATGTAAAGTAAAATTGAGTACTCGTGTAAAAATTTGTGGCATTACAAATACAGAGGATGCAAATGCATCAATAATCTCTGGTGCTGATGCTATTGGTTTTGTTTTCGTAGAGCAAAGCCCTCGCTTTTTATCTATTGAAAAGGCGATAGAAATTGTAGAGTCTCTGGCTTCTGTGATATCAATTGTTGGGTTATTTGTAAATTCTTCTCAAAAGCATATAAAACATGTTATTGAAAATGTACCAATAGATTATTTGCAGTTTCATGGAGATGAAAGTGAAACAGAATGTTCTTTGTACAACATTCCTTATATAAAATCAGTACCTATGAAAGATAATGTTGATTTATTAGACTATATAGATAGCTACACATCTGCCGAAGCTTTTTTGTTAGATAGCCACACAAGTGGTAAGCTCGGAGGGACAGGCAATGTATTTGATTGGGATAATATTCCTAAGGCAATAGATGTACCTATAATTCTTGCTGGCGGGTTAACATCTTCGAATGTAAAGACAGCGGTTGAAAAAATTAGACCTTATGGGGTCGATGTCAGCAGCGGAGTAGAATATGAGAAAGGCATCAAAGATCCACAAAAAATCTATGAATTTATAAAAGAGGTAAAAAAGGCAGACTATGTCAAATAAATCTTTAAAAGAGTTTTCTTTGAAAAATTATACTTATCCAGACAATAACGGACATTTTAATGAGTTTGGAGGGAGGTTTGTTGCTGAAACACTTGTGCAACCTTTAGAGGATTTAGAAAACGTTTTTAAGGAATTAAAATCTGACCCTTCATTTTTGACTGAGCTTGATAATGATTTAAAACATTATGTTGGTAGGCCGAGCCCTTTATATCACGCAGAAAGATTAAGCAAAAAATATGGTGGTGCACAAATTTTTTTAAAGCGCGAAGATTTAAATCATACCGGCGCACATAAAATTAATAATACAGTTGGCCAAGCATTAGTGGCTAAACGAATGAACAAAACTCGTATCATCGCAGAAACGGGCGCAGGTCAGCATGGTGTTGCAACGGCAACTGTAGCAGCACGATTGGGTATGGAGTGTGTGGTATATATGGGTGAGGAAGATATAAAAAGACAGTCACCAAATGTTTACAGAATGAAATTGCTTGGAGCTCAAGTTGTCCCTGTTCTTTCAGGATCAAGGACATTGAAAGATGCATTGAATGAGGCATTAAGAGATTGGGTAACAAACGTAGACAGCACTTTTTATATTATAGGATCAGTTGCAGGACCTTCGCCTTACCCAGAGATGGTAAGGGATTTTCAGGCTGTTATTGGAAGAGAAACACGTTTCCAAATGCAAGAAATGACAGGGAAAGAACCAGATGCTCTAGTCGCATGTGTAGGAGGTGGCTCTAATGCTTTGGGTCTTTTTTATCCTTTTCTTGAAGATAAAGTCCCAATGTACGGAGTTGAAGCTGCTGGCGAAGGGCTAGATTCAGGCAAACATTCAGCTCCTTTAAACCAAGGAGAAAAAGGCGTTTTACATGGGAATAGGACTTATCTAATGGAAGATAGCAATGGTCAAATTTTACATACACACAGCATCTCAGCAGGGCTTGATTACCCTGGCGTGGGGCCAGAGCATGCAATGCTCAAAGATAGCGGCAGAGTACAATATGTTTCTGTGACAGATACAGAAGCTCTAGATGCATTTTATGACCTGACAAAAGTTGAGGGAATAATCCCTGCTTTAGAGAGCAGTCATGCTGTAGCGTATGTTAAGCAGTTGTCTTCTAAAATAAAAAAAGACTCAAATATAGTTATAAATCTCTCAGGGCGAGGAGACAAAGATCTTAACACTGTTGCAGAGATTAAAGGTATATCACTATGAGCCGCATAGATAATTGTTTTCAGCAATTAAAAAAAGATAACAAGAAAGCACTAATACCCTATATAGCAGCTGGAGACCCTGATCTTAAAATGACACTACAGTTATTGCATGCCATGGTAGAAGCCGGTGCTGATATTGTAGAACTCGGGGTACCATTTTCAGACCCAATGGCGGATGGTCCGATTATACAAAAAGCATATGAGAGGGCCTTAATTCATAAAACTAGTTTAAAAGATATTTTAGACATGGTGTCTGAGTTTAGGAAAAAAAATACAAAAACACCTATAGTTTTAATGGGATACCTCAATCCTGTCGAAGCTTTAGGGTACGAAATGTTTGCAGACCTTGCATCAAATGCTGGTGTTGATGGCGTCTTATTAGTTGATCTCACTTCACAGGAGGCAGCTGATGCCGCAACACTTTTTAACGACCGACAATTAGATACAATTTTCCTACTGTCACCAACTACGAGTACAAAACGTATAAAGAGCATTTCAAAAATAGCAAAAGGTTTCCTTTATTATGTTTCTTTAAAAGGTGTTACAGGCTCAAATAAGCTCGATACTAATGAAGTGAAGTTTAAAATTAATACTATAAGAGAGCACACTGATATGCCTGTTGGCGTCGGATTTGGAATAAAAACTGCTGAAGATGCTTCAGCAGTAGCAAGTTTTTCAGATGCAGTGATAATAGGCAGCTCACTAGTGAGCTGTATTGAGAATTCTCTAAATGATTATGAACGCATAGAGAAAAATATTTGTAACACAATAAAAAAAATACGTACAGCAATAGATAATGTTTCTTCACAACAAAGAGTTGCGTGAGTTTTTAAAATGAATTGGTATAAAAAATTAATGCCTTCAAAAATTCGATTAGAAGGTAAATTTAGAAAGAAAAAGCAAAAACAAATGCCCGAAGGTTTGTGGCAAAAATGCTCAAAATGTGGTTCCTTTTTATACAAGTCAGAGCTTGAGAGAAACAATGAAGTTTGTCCGAAATGTAATTATCATATGAGAATAGGCGCAAGAAAACGCTTAGCTTTATTTCTTGACGAACACCCTCAGTTAGAGATCGCAGGAAATATTTACCCAAAAGATTTTTTAAAATTTAAGGATAGTAAAAAATATAAGGATCGTTTAACGCAAGCCCAGAAAAGCACAGGCGAAAATGACGCTTTAGTTGCTATAAAAGGAAAAGTAAATGGGATAGCGCTCGTAGCGACAGCTTTTGAATTTGATTTCATGGGCGGATCAATGGGATCAGTAGTCGGAGAAAAGTTTGTGCATGCAGCTAATACTTCTTTAAATGAGCGCATTCCGCTTGTTTGTTTTTCATCCAGCGGGGGAGCGAGAATGCAGGAAGCTCTTGTTTCTCTTTTTCAGATGTCAAAAACAGCAGGGATCCTTGGTCGTTTGAAAAAGAACAGAATTCCATATATTTCCGTATTAACAGATCCGACAATGGGTGGTGTCTCAGCAAGCCTAGCAATGCTGGGTGATATACAAATTGCAGAACCGGAGGCGCTTATAGGTTTTGCAGGCCCAAGGGTTATTGAGCAGACAGTGCGCGAGCAACTACCTGAAGGCTTTCAAAGAAGTGAGTTCCTTCTGGAGCATGGTGCAATTGATATGATTGTAGATCGATCTGAGTTAAGAGAGAAGATTACAGATTTACTAAATATCATGCTTGATAGCAGCAGTAGTGCTAGAAAAACTGCAACTTAATTTCTATTGCTCATTACACTAAATTTTCAAATTGAAAACAAAAAGTCTCGATGCGTGGTTAAGTTGGCAGCAGCAATTACATGCTAGCAGTATAGAGCTAGGGTTAGAACGTATCAGCAAGGTTGCTGAAAAACTGCAGCTCACATCCCCTCCTTTTCTTGTAATAACAGTTGCAGGCACAAATGGCAAAGGCTCAAGCGTCGCAATGTTTGAATCTATTTTAAGCCGCGCTGGGTTCAAGGTAGGAGCCTACACTTCTCCTCATTTTTTAAAATATAACGAGAGAGTTAGAATAAAACAGTTACCAGTAAGTGATGATTTGCTATGCGAAGCTTTTGAGAAAGTAGAGTCATCAAGAGATAACACAAGTTTGAGTTTTTTTGAATATGGAACTCTCGCTGCATTGTCAATATTTATAAAAGAGCGTGTCGAAATTGCAATCTTAGAAGTCGGGCTCGGGGGGCGTTTAGATGCCGTCAATGTTTTGGATAATGACTTATCAGTAATTACAAGTATAAGTCTAGACCATACAGACTGGTTGGGTGAAGACAGAGAAGCAATTGCTTATGAAAAATCGGGAATCATGAGGCCCGGGAAACCTGCTGTATGTATAGATAGAAATCCACCGAAAACAATTGCTAATACTGCAAAAGAAAAGAACGCTAACTTGTACCAAATTGGACAAGATTTTGATTTTAGACGTCAAAGCAAATCTTGGGTTTTCACGGATAATGATGGTTGTGAACATGAGTTTCCGTACCCAAGCATTTCAGGAAGAGTGCAGCTGCATAATGCTTGTGGTGTCTTGATGGGTATAAAGCTTCTTCAACTTTCAAGAGAGGTAAAAAGAGACGCATATGTTGAAGGTCTTCAAAATATTAACATTTTAGGGCGTTTTCAGACTATAAAAGGTGACATAGAGACATTATTGGATATAGCGCATAACCAAGAGAGCGCTATGGTGCTATCCGAGAATTTGTCTGAACTCAGAGAAAACAAAACACTTCATGCAGTTTTTGCTGTTTTGGCAGACAAGGATGTTGCTTCTATTTTAAATGAATTAGATAGCCTATTTTGCAGCTGGCATATTTCTAAACCTGCAAATGCAAGAGGTTTGTCAGTAGAGGCATTATCAAATAATTTGAAAAAACGCCATATCAACGATGTGCATTCATATGCAACGGTCACCTCTGCATACCATGGCGCTCTTAATCTAGCCCAACGTGGAGAATCTGTTGTAGTTTTTGGCTCAGCTTTTACTGTAGCTGAGGTATTGTCTTTACACGTATAATAAAAGTTTGAGGATGAGTAAATTTTTGAATCAGGAGCTAAAACTTCGACTTTTAGGCGCTGGCATTTTGATTGCGTTAGTTGTGATTTTTTTACCAATGTTCTTCAGCACAAATAACGTTGTTAAAGTAGACACAAAGAAAAAAATTTCAAAAAACACATTGCAGTTTATATATGATGAGGCTGTAAGTAAAAATACAACGAAGCATGTTACTGTTAAAGAAAGCACTATAAGAAAAGTTGCCGATGATAGTGCTGAGGAGAATAATCAGAATCATCATGAGGCTTGGATGATACAAGTCGCTAGTTTTAGTAATGAGAATAACGCCAACAAATTAAATAAATTATTGGATAAAATTGGTTTGCCAGCCTCAAAGGCACCTTTTAAATTGAAAGATAAAATTATGTATAGAATTGTCTTAGGCCCATATAAAAGTAAAAAAGCAGCAAAAACAGTAATAGAGGAAATGAAACGAAAACAAAAGTTACAAAGTTTGCAGGGTATGCGTATTTTTAAACATCAATTTAGCAAATAACAACAAATGCCTTTTTTTGACATTGTTATAGTACTTATTCTTCTTGTTTCTGGGCTTGTCAGCGTAGCAAGAGGCTTTGCTAAGGAATTTGTTTCGTTAGCAACGTGGGTTATTGCGATATGGGCAGCAGTTACCTTGTCTGGAAATTTTGCTGACATGCTACCTCAATCTTTAGAGTCCATCCATTTTAGTGTTTTTGGGCATGATTTTGCTTTTAACAACCTCAAATTAGGCATTGCCTTTATCTTATTGATGGCAGTGGTTTTAATTACTGGTTTTTTTGTTAACAAGTTTTTTTCCAGGATAATGAGAACTGAAGTTTTGAGAAGTTTAGATAAGATGCTCGGGTTTATCTTTGGTCTAGCACGTGGTGCGATTATTATAGTCATTGGTGTTATCATTGCTGGTCTTTCAGATTTACCAAGCCACGAACTATGGCAAGAGTCGCAGTTAATAGCCTATTTTGAAGTTCCAGCTTTATGGGTTATAAATTTGTTACCAGATAGATATATAGGGTCTTTTGTATACGGGTAGTTATAACTATGTGCGGAATTATAGGTATTTTTAGCAGTAAACCTGTAAATCAGGATTTATATGACGGGTTGCTTGTATTGCAGCACCGGGGGCAAGATGCTGCCGGGATTGTAACATGCGACAACAATAATAAGCTTAGTGATCATAAGGGGATTGGTCTAGTCCGCGATGTGTTCCAGGCAGAACATATGGCCACATTAGTTGGTAATATGGGTATAGGCCATGTCCGTTATCCAACCGCAGGCACATCGAGCTGCGATGAAGCGCAACCATTCTATGTAAATTCTCCTTTTGGTATTTCTCTTGGCCATAATGGCAATTTAATAAATGCAGATGAACTAAAAAAAGAATTATTTTCACAAAATAAACAACACCTTAATACTGAATCCGATTCCGAGATTCTTTTGAATGTTTTTGCGCATGAACTCAGAAACCACATGAATACTAAAAAACAAGGTATGCAACTTGATGTCAAAAAACTTTTTGACGCAGTGAAAGCTGTTCATGGGCGCTGCAGAGGTGCTTATGCAGCTATTGTCATGATAGCTGGGCAAGGTATTTTAGCATTTAGGGATGTTAATGGAGTTCGCCCGTTAGTTTATGGATACAAAGAAGGCAAGCAAGGAAAAGAGTATATGGTTGCATCCGAAAGCGTCGCGTTAGATATGTTGGGATTCAATCTCATAGATGATATACATCCAAGCGAGGCAATATTTATTGATGTAAATGGGAAATTACATAAGAGCAAATGTAGCGATAACCCAAAAAATGTTCCTTGCATATTTGAGTATGTGTATTTTTCTAGACCTGATTCTTATATAAATAGGATTAATGTTCAAAAATCAAGAATGCGCATGGGCACGCAGTTGGGTAAAAAAATATTAAAAGAATGGCCTGAGCATGACATTGATGTTGTTATACCAATACCAGACACGAGCAGAACAGCGGCGCTAGAAATGGCACGCATATTAAAGCTTGAATACCGGGAAGGGTTTATAAAGAACAGATATATAGGAAGAACGTTTATTATGCCAGGGCAAAAAATGCGTAAAAAATCTGTAAAACAAAAGTTGAACCCTATAGGTCTTGAGTATAAAGGCAAGAATGTTCTTTTAGTTGATGATTCAATAGTGCGCGGCACTACATCAAAAGAGTTGGTGCAGATGGCTAGAGATGCTGGGGCTAAAAAGGTTTATTTTGCTTCTGCTTCACCACCTGTGCGTTATCCAAATATACATGGCATAGACATGCCTGTTGCCTCAGAATTAATAGCACACGGGAAGACTATTGAACAAGTCTGTGAAAAAATAGGCGCTGATAGGCTCATTTACCAAGATTTAGAAGATTTAATATCTGCGGTGAAAGCAGGGAACCCATTAATACAAGATTTTGAATGTTCCGTGTTCAATGGAGAGTATGTAACAGAGGTAGATAAAGAATATTTTGACAAATTAGCAAAACAAAGAAATGACGCAGCAAAACAAGAAGATGCAAAGAACAACAATACCGCGAGTCTTTTTAAGACGGCTTAAGTTAATTTATTATTTCAGTATCGAATAAGCGCGTGTCAGCAAGAACACAAGATCAAAAAATTAGTCTTCTACAGGATGCTAAGAAAAATTTCTTAGAATGCGATTTTAACCCATCTATTTTAATTAGTGTTTCAGAGCAAACACTGTCGTTATTTCAAGCGGATAAATTACAAAATTCTTATGCAATATCTACTTCCAAGCATGGAACAGGAGAAAAAGAAGGTAGTAAGCAAACACCACTTGGGTCCCATAAGGTCGCAGAGTTGATCGGGGAAGGTTGTCCTCCTAGAACAATTTTTAAGGCAAGAAAACCACAAGATCTATTGGCAGAAATCATTACAACACCACATGAATCTGCTGAAGAGCTTATAACCTCGCGAATAATTTGGCTAGAAGGATTAGAGTCAAATATAAACAAAGGAAGTGGCGTAGATTCATATCAGCGGTATATATATATTCACGGGACACATGAAGAAGGACTAATTGGAGTCCCTTCGTCTATAGGATGTATTAGAATGCGTAATGTAGATGTAATTGATTTATTTAACTGTATTCAAAAGAATACATTTGTTTTGATACTAGACTAGGTTATATGTGAATACTGAATCTCACGAAAAATTATTAATGATATTTAACGCTGGGTTAGACCGTGTTAGAGGAGAGAGTGCGGTTAGTAATTTTATTGCAAAAAAAGAATTTACTAAGCAGTATCAATTGATTTCGATAGGTAAAGCTGCATGTTCGATGGCTTTAGGCGCTTTAAGTAGCATGCAAGACAATATAAATGAAACTTTAGTAATTACAAAGAAAGGTCATATTGATTCAAGGTTGTCAAAGTTTCAACAGGTTACTTGCATAGAGTCAGATCACCCCATACCCAGTACGTTAAGTATTCAGGCAGGTAAGTCGCTGATTGAATTTATTAATTCTTCTCCCAATGATCATGAATTTATGTTCTTAATTTCTGGAGGAGCTTCAAGTTTAGTTGAAGTTTTATCAGATGGGGTAGATTTATCACTTTTACAAAAACTTACAGATGAAATGTTAGCTTCAGGCTTGAACATTGCAGAAATGAACATGATTAGGCGTTCAATTTCAAAAATTAAAGGCGGGCGTTTGTTACACTACTTAAAAGGAAAAATTGTCTATAGTTTACTTATATCTGACGTGCCAAATGACGACCCTGCTGTAATCGGCTCAGGATTATTAGCTAGGGTTGAAGACAAGAAATTCCCTAAAAATTTACCAGAACAAATTAAAAAAATACTTAGTAGCATGTCGCCTTCAGAATTACCTCCACAATCTGCATTTTCTGATGTTAAAAATATGATAATTGCGACATTGTCAGATGCAAAAAGCGCGGCAGCAGAAAAGGCAGAAGCGCTAGGGTATTCAGTGAAACTGCACACCCAATTTCTTGAAGGCAGTGCTACAGGTGTTGCAAAAAATCTCATAAAAACTTTGAGAAATTCTGGCCCAGGTATTCATATTTGGGGCGGGGAAACATCTGTTGTATTACCTAAAAATCCTGGAAGAGGTGGCCGTAATCAACACTTAGCATTATCTGCAGCAATAGAGATTGGAAACGATAAGTCTATATGTTTATTGTCAGCAGGGACTGATGGTACTGATGGCCCAACTGAAGATTCAGGAGCTATTGTAGATTTCTCTACAATTGAGAAGGGCTTACTCCTTAATATGGACCCAGCAGCACATCTAAATGCTGCAGATTCCGGGTCTTATTTAAATGCAACGGGTAACCTAATTACTACTGGTCCTACTGGGACCAATGTAATGGATTTAGTGATTGCACTTAAACATTAATAATTTTAAAACCTTCTTGGCCATATGATAGTGCAGTGCTAGTTGCATACCAATCACCCAAAACTATCCTTTTTGCATCTTTATTGTCTAGTGTAAATCTATGAATATCTGGCCGGTGTGTATGCCCATGTATTAGGTTATATGCATTGTATTTTTGCATTGCAGCAATAACAGCGTCTTGGTTAACATCCATTATATACGCTGGTTTTTCACTAATAGCTTTCGCGCTTTGCTTCCTTAAATAATTTGCTACAGATAATCTTGTTTTTAAACTTAAAAATAAAAAAGATTTTTGAATTATTTTGTTTCGGGTTTTTTTTCTAAACTTTTGATATGAAATATCATCAATACAGAGCGTATCTCCGTGCATTATTAGTGTTGGTTGTCCGAACAAATCAATAACTACATGTTCGTCTAAAATTTTACATTTTGTTATAGAGGAGAACTTCGAGGAAATCAAAAAATCACGATTTCCATGTATAAAATAGACAGGCACGTTTTTATCGTGTAAAGATGCTATAGCTTGTATCGCAGGTTGCATTTCCTCAGCAGGGTCATCATCACCTATCCAATATTCAAACAAATCGCCAAGGATATATAACTCATTCGCGTAGCTAGCTCTGTTTTTAATGAAACTAACAAACCTTTCAACCATTTCTGGTCTTTGTTTGTCAAGATGTAAATCAGAAATAAATAAAACTTCTTCCACTACTCGTCAATAATAGATACTTTTTCAATAATTATAGTTTCAACTGGAACGTCTTGATGCATGCCAGCATTACCTGTAGGCGTATTAACAATAGTATCAACTATATCCATACCTGAGGACACATTACCAAAAACGCAGTAACCCCAGCCTTGCTCAGACTCAGAACTGTAATTTAAAAAATCATTATCATTCACATTAATGAAGAACTGAGCTGTAGCTGAATGGGGGTCAGTCGTTCGTGCCATTGCTATTGAGCCACGAGCATTTTTTAAGCCGTTGTTAGCTTCATTTTTTATTGGGTTAATAGTTTCTTTTTCGCTCATATCTTGATCAAAACCACCACCTTGAATCATGAATCCTGGTATAACACGATGAAAAATAGTCCCAGCAAAGTGATTTTTTTCAATATAGGTCAAAAAGTTTTTGACTGTATTTGGAGATTTATCAGGCAGAAGATCAATTTTTATCTCTCCTTTATTTGTTTTCATAGATATTTGTATTTTTTCTTCAGACATAGTGTGATTTTCTCCAAATAGTGCAAACGGATATATAAATAAAATAGCTAACAGGATGATTCTTTTGCATGCTTGATTGATCATAACGTATTAAAGCTTAGCATGGACTAACTATTTGATCTAAACTTACGTTAAAATCATTGATTCTTTTCAGTATACGTATTATTTTCTGCCTTGTGATCGACTTTAAAGTGAGCGATTATAGCGGCGTTTGGTCACCATCGTCGGGGTATAGCGCAGTCTGGTAGCGCATTCGCTTTGGGAGCGAAGGGTCGGGGGTTCAAATCCCTCTACCCCGACCAATAACATGCGCCCGTAGCTCATCTGGATAGAGCATCGGCCTTCTAAGCCGAGGGTAGCAGGTTCGAATCCTGCCGGGCGCGCCATATAAATTAAATTATGTATACTATTCAGAGTTCGACGGTGAGCGTAGCTCAGTTGGTAGAGCGCAGGGTTGTGGTCCCTGTGGTCGTGGGTTCGATCCCCATCGCTCACCCCATTTTGGGGGGATTAGCTCAATTAGGTAGAGCATCGGACTCTTAATCCGCAGGTTGTCGGTTCGATTCCGACATCCCCCATCACTTGTCTATTAAATTAGTTTAAAAATAATCGGTATTCTCAGTGATGATTCTATAGCAGAATTGTTCCTAGTTGCAGGTAGAAATTTCCAATTTGTGACTGCTTCAATAGCCTCATTGTCGAGAATTTTATAACCAGAAGATTGATGTATTTTTATCTGAGTAGGGTGTCCAGTTTTACTTATATTTACTTGCAGGGTAACTTTCCCTTCAATGTCATTTTTTTGAGCAAGCAGAGGGTAATGTGGAACGGTGTTTTTAAGTGATTTATCTTTATAACGGGCTTTTATGGTGGCATTTTGTGCGGTAATTTTTTTTATTTTTCGTGATTGAGGTGTAGTGCTGGAGCCGTTGCTTGGCTGTATTCTAGATATGTTCTGGGTTGGTTTGTTCGCTCTTTCTTCTGCACTGCTCCCTAAGCTAACTGTAATCAGATTCTTCTCGCCTGCTAAAATCGACTTAGAATTTGTGTAGGAATAGGAAGTATAAATACACAGGTGTATAAAAAATGAGATAAACAATGAAAGTTTCATATTGTGTATTTTTATTAGCATCTTTTTTTAAATTATTTTTCCTATAGCGTTGAATTTCCTTTTTCTCTGCTGTAGCTTGAGCGCATGTGAGTAGTAAAAAATTATACATAGTAAGGTTAACCATATTAGCGACATGTAACCGAGGACATGATCATAATCTCCCACTAAGTAACTATATTTATTATATGGCCATGGGGTTTGATCAGTAAAATGTTTTAGCATTTTTATAGAAAACACCAGCCCAGCATGAATGCCGATTGTGGTCACAATGCTTTTATAACGAACACGAATTAGGCTGAAAAGAACACCTAAAACGAATAAGCAGGCATAGTCATCAATGCTTGTAGAATTAGGAATCAAGTTTGGCAATGCAGCCAAATATGCAGAAAACCCATCATTTAAGCTCATGAGAGTGTTTTCTGGCAGAGCTGGTGAAAAGAAATGCATCGACGCATAAAATATGCTACTTAGAAAAATTACGTTAGTTAAAGATTCTTTGTAGGGTCTATTTATGAGAATTCCTCTAAAAAATGTTTCTTCAAAAAAACCAATCAAGAAGCTACCGATAATTGCTGAAACGAGTGCTAGTGGAAACTCCGCTAAAATACGGTCCATGTGCAAATCTAAGTAACGTATATTCATCACAAATAGCATAATAATTATAGGAGCAGCACAGGCTATCCCTATAAAAAAACACTGTATTAATTTCTTTATCGAGTCGGAGCCGTTGTCAACATATCCAATTCTTCTCCAATCAGATATGCCTAAAATTCGGAGCAGGGGGTATATAAGGCCAATAGCAAGTAAAAATGAAGTGTATTTTATGATACTTTCATTTGTGATGAGTTCACTACCTCCGACCAAGTTGATTATCGGCATACCAAGCAATGAGCCAATCATGAAAATCATAAGCACATATATGAAAAATACTATAACTATGTTCATAGAGTAATTGAGCATCCTTTTTTAGATAGTATAAATTTTATCATTAGAGCCTTTTACAATAATATAGTTTTATCTTAAGTTATAATAATGCATCTATAGTGCGAGAGTGGCGGAATTGGTAGACGCGCTGGATTTAGGTTCCAGTGGGGCAACCTGTGAGAGTTCGAGTCTCTCCTCTCGCACCATCATTTTCAAGTCAAGGATAAAAAAATGCAAATTTCTGTAGCATCAATAAGCAAGCTAGAGCGCAAAATGTCAGTCACTGTGCCTGCAAAAAAAGTTGAGGAAGAGGTCAATAGTCGTCTCATTAGTTTGCAAAAAACATTTAAGATGCAAGGTTTTCGTGAAGGCAAAGTACCACTTAAAATTATAAAACAAAAATTTAGCGTAAAGGTTGCGCAGGAAGTGATGGGTGATCTTATGCAGCAAACATATCAGCAAGCAATTCAGGAGAAAGAATTAAAACCCGTTACTGGCCCAACAATCACGCCAAAAGCTATAGAGGTGGGTAAAGACCTGAAGTATGAAGCCATTTTTGATGTTTATCCTGATTTTAAGACAAAAGGTGTTCATAAGATTAAAATTTCTGAACCAGAGACAGAAATCTCACAAAAAGATGTTGCGGATGTCGTCGAGAAATTATGCAAACAAAAGCGCCAATGGGATAAAAGTAGTGGTGCTGCAAAAAAAGGAAGCCAACTTGATATTAATTTTGAGGGTAAAATTGACGGCAATTTTTTTGAAGGCGGCCAGGCTGAAAACTTTACACTAGTAATCGGAGAAGGTGCTTTACTTGATGATTTTGAGTCTCAACTTATTGATTTAAAGAGGGGAGATGTAAAAAATATAGATGTTAAATTTCCAAAAGATTATCACACAAAAAAGTTATCAGGGAAAAAAGCAACCTTTTCTGTAACAGTTAATAATGTTTACGAAGGCACAGCACCTACAGTCAATGAGTCATTTGTTAAGAGCTTAGGTATAGAAGATGGAAATATAGAAACATTACATGAGAATATAAAAAAAGGACTTGAAATGGAGAAAGCAAAGCTAATCAATAGATATAAAAAAGACCAAATTATGGAAGGTCTATTAAAGAATAATAAAATTGATATTCCAAAATCACTAATTGCACAAGAGATAAAATTAATGAAGCAGCAAGATATGCAAAACAACACCCATGCTGATGAAGAGGAATCTCCAGATTCTTTATTCCAAATTGATGCTGAGAAAAGAGTAAAGCTTGGGATGATTCTTGGCAAAATAATTGAAGAACAAAAAATTACCCTGGATCAAAAACGTGTACAAGATACGATACACAATATTGCAGGGAACTATAACGACCCACAACAAGTCATATCACATTATAATGAAGACACTAAAGCCAAAGCTTCGATTGAAGCTGTCGTAATGGAAGAGCAGGTGGTAGAGTGGGCATTACAATTTGCCAAAAGTTCAACAAAAAAAATGACTTTTAGTCAGCTGTCAGAGATAACAGAAAAGTTAGGAGTGAGGTCGTAAGAATGAAAGATTTAAAGAAAGAATATTTTGAGACAAAAAATTTAAACTTAATCCCAATGGTCGTTGAGCAAAGCGCACGAGGTGAGCGCGCATATGATATTTACTCTCGTCTACTTAAAGAAAGAATTATATTTATAGTAGGAGCTGTTGAGGATCACATGGCAAACTTGGTTGTTGCTCAAATTTTGTTCTTAGAGTCTGAAAATCCTGACAAAGATATTTCACTTTACATTAACTCTCCAGGCGGATCTGTTTCTGCAGGACTTGCAATTTATGACACGATGCAGTTTTGTAAGTCAGATATTAGTACTATATGTGTTGGACAAGCGGCAAGTATGGGTGCGCTTATACTTACAGGCGGCGCAAAAAAGAAAAGATTTGCATTACCGCATTCTAGAATTATGATTCACCAACCTTTAGGAGGATTTCAAGGGCAAGCTAGTGATATAGATATTCACGCACGGGAAATTTTAAAAATCAGAGAAAAAATCAATGAAGTTTTTTCAAAACATACAGGGCAGAGCATAGAAAAAATTAGCGAAGATACAGAAAGAGACAATTTTATGAATAGCGACGAAGCAACAAAATACGGCCTTATTGATAAAGTGCTCACCGCAAGAAAAGATATGTAGCATAAATAATGGTTTTGTACAGGTTTTTATGAAAAAAGATTATGAAATTCATGTAAATCGGATGTGTTTTTAATATAATATACAATGTAATAAAAAGAACGAGATATTCTCTTATGAGTGAAGAAAAAGACAATAAAAGCACGGACGGAAAAATTTTATATTGTTCTTTCTGTGGAAAAAGCCAGCATGAAGTTCGCAAATTAATAGCGGGGCCATCTGTATTTATTTGTGATGAGTGTGTTGACTTGTGTAACGATATCATCACTGAGGAGACCGAGGAGCAAGCTCCTGCAACAAACAATAACCTTCCAAAACCAAACGAGATTTATAAAACACTTGACGAGTATGTTATTGGGCAAGCTAGAGCTAAAAAAATTCTTTCTGTAGCTGTCTATAACCATTATAAGCGTCTAGAAGCACATACAACAAAAGATGATGTTGAGCTTGCAAAAAGCAATATATTGTTGGTGGGACCAACAGGCTCCGGCAAGACATTGCTTGCTGAAACGTTGGCGCGAATCTTAAACGTTCCTTTCACTATAGCTGATGCAACAACATTGACTGAAGCTGGATATGTTGGAGAAGATGTAGAAAATATAATTCAAAAGTTGCTACAGAAATGTGACTATGATGTAGAAAAGGCTCAAACTGGGATAGTGTATATAGATGAGATAGATAAAATTTCAAGAAAAGCCGACAACCCTTCAATCACAAGAGATGTTTCGGGCGAAGGTGTGCAGCAAGCACTATTAAAACTCATTGAGGGAACAATAGCGGCAGTACCACCTCAAGGTGGGCGCAAACACCCGCAACAGGAGTTCTTACAAGTAGACACGAAAGATATATTATTTATATGTGGAGGAGCATTCGCAGGCCTTGACAAGGTAATACGTGATCGCACTGAAAAAAGTGGGATTGGCTTTTCAGCAGACGTAAAAAGTATTGATGATAAAAACCTTGATGTTTTACATAATGTTGAGCCAGAAGATCTCATAAATTATGGATTAATACCTGAATTTGTTGGAAGACTACCAATGGTAGCAACCCTTGATGAGCTTGATGAAGTTGCTTTAAAGAGGATATTAGTTGAGCCAAAAAATGCTCTAGTCAAGCAGTACCATAGAATGTTCAAGATGGAGGGTGCTGAAATTGAGTTTCGCGACCAAGCTCTCGAGTTAGTAGCAAAGAAAGCTAAGGAGCGTAAAACAGGAGCAAGAGGCTTGCGTACAATACTTGAAACAGTTTTGCTGGATACTATGTATGAGCTACCTTCTATTGAAGGGGTAACAAAGATAGTTATTGATGATTCTGTTGTAGAAGGAACGTCTGCTCCATATTTGATTTATCAGAACGAGGATTATGACGATACCTCAGCTTCTGAACGACCTGCTTAAGGTGCTATTGTAATTTTTAATTTTGCCCATATCTTAAGTATCAGGCGTGTTTAATTACTTGCTGAACATTTAGATATTATGAGCCAAGAAGAGAACGAGAGCGAACTTACAGTAGATATCCTCAAGGATATACCGATATTGCCGTTGCGCGATGTTGTTGTATATCCAAATATGGTAATTCCCCTTTTCGTTGGGCGAGAAAAATCAATTCAAGCTCTTGATGCAGCAATGGCTGCGAACAAACAAATACTTCTTGTGTCGCAAACTACCCCTGAGACTGATGATCCTGATACTAGCGGTATCTATGAGGTAGGAACACTAGCATCAATTTTACAACTTCTTAAATTGCCAGACGGGACAATAAAACTTCTGGTAGAGGGCTCAGAAAGGGCTAAAGTTGCTAAATTCAATGAATCTGACACGTATTTATCTGCAAAAATAACCTTACTGCCTTCTGACTATGGAGAAGATGATCGCGAATTAGAAGTTTTATCACGCTCAGCTGTTAATCTGTTTGACCAGTACATAAAGCTAAATAAAAAAGTGCCACCAGAAGTTTTAACATCACTGGTCGGTATCGATGACCCAGCACGTTTAGCGGATACAATAGTTGCACATATGACACTCAAGCTAGAAGAAAAACAACAAGTGCTTGAAATGCAGTCTGTTAAAGCTCGCCTTGAATACCTTATTAGCTCTATCGAAAGTGAGCTAGATCTTTTACAAATAGAAAAAAGAATTCGCGGAAGAGTAAAGCAGCAAATGGAAAAGAGTCAACGCGAGTACTATCTAAATGAGCAAATGAAAGCTATACAGAAAGAGTTAGGAGAGATGGAAGATATGCCTAATGAATTTGAAGAACTAGCTCAAAAAATAGAAAAAGTAGGTATGCCAAAAGAAGCAAAAGAGAAAGTGACTACTGAGCTTAATAAGTTGAAAATGATGTCTCCGATGTCAGCAGAAGCAACGGTCGTAAGAAATTATATAGATTGGGCCGTCAATGTGCCTTGGAAGAAGCGTAGCAAAGTAAGAAGCGATCTTAAGGCAGCAGAAAAAATTCTAGATGACGATCACTATGGGTTAGAAAAAGTGAAGGAGAGAATACTCGAATATTTAGCTGTTCAGCAGAGAGTTAAAAAACAAAAAGGACCGATTTTATGCTTAGTGGGACCACCAGGCGTCGGAAAAACTAGCTTAGGACGCTCCATAGCAAGAGCTACAGGGCGAAAATTTACTAGAATGTCTCTAGGAGGTGTCCGCGATGAAGCGGAGATTAGAGGGCACCGTAGAACTTATATTGGTTCTTTGCCAGGCAAGATTATCCAAAATTTATCTAAAGTAGGTGTACGTAATCCATTATTTTTGCTTGATGAGGTAGACAAAATGGCCATGGACTTCCGTGGTGACCCTGCATCTGCTTTACTTGAAGTGCTAGATCCAGAGCAAAACGATACGTTTGCAGACCATTATTTAGAACTTGATTTTGATCTTTCAGATGTCATGTTTGTGACAACAGCTAATAGTTTAAATATTCCACCACCACTACTTGATCGCATGGAGGTGATTCGTCTGCCGGGGTATACAGAAGAAGAAAAAAGAAATATTGCACAAAAATATTTAGTACCGAAACAAGTCAAAAACAATGGCCTTAAAGAAGAAGAGATTAATTTTTCCGATGCATCGGTAAATGAAATCATAAGATATTATACGCGCGAAGCAGGTGTGCGTAATTTAGAACGTGAGCTTTCAAAAATATGTCGTAAAGTTGTGAAGAGTTTGTTACTTAAAGTAAAAAAAGGGAAAACTTCGATCACGCCGAAGAATATAGGTAAATACCTTGGAGTGCAGAAATTTAGATATGGTTTAGCTGAGGAAAAGAACCATGTTGGGCAGGCAACAGGTTTGGCATGGACAGAAGTTGGCGGAGAGTTGCTCACAATAGAAGCGGCCGTCGTCGCTGGCAAAGGGAAATTCACATTTACTGGGTCATTGGGCGATGTTATGCAAGAATCTATACGTGCTGCATCAACAGTTGTCAGAAGCCGCGTTGATCACCTTGGTATAGAAGCAGATTTCCATGAATCAAAAGATATACATATACATGTCCCGGAAGGCGCAACACCTAAGGATGGCCCAAGCGCTGGAATAGGAATGAGCACAGCCTTAGTGTCGGCATTAACTGGAATCGCTATAAAGTCGAGTGTCGCAATGACTGGCGAGATCACCCTTCGTGGTGAAGTTTTGCCTATTGGAGGCCTAAAAGAAAAATTACTTGCGGCATTGCGAGGCGGAATAGAGACCGTCATTATTCCAAAAGAGAACGAGAAGGATCTTGCAGAAATTCCTAAAAACATCAAACAAAATATTGATATTAAACCAGTTAAATGGATTGATGAGGTCTTAGATATTGCACTTGTGTCTAAAACAACACCAGGCGCTTCGTCTGGCAAGAAACAGAAATCTTTAAAAGATATTCCACAAAAGCAAAAAAGAATAGAAGATAGTGAGAAAATTAGACCACACTAATATTTCATTAATTTTCTCTTACTTATTGACACCAGTATATTATTTGGCGTATATATAAAAGCTTGTACAATACATGCTCTTTTAGCGAAACCTGATTTCGGTATGATTCAAGGCTTTCTTCTAGTCGAGCACACATAAAATCTTAATAGCCAAAAAAACAGCAGACAAAAGAGGACAAGTCACATGAATAAAACAGAATTAATCGATGCTATCGCATCAGCAACAGAAATGAACAAAGCAGGTGCAGATAGAGTCTTGAACGCAGTATTAGACTCAATAACAGGTGCACTAAAATCCGGCCAAAAAGTTACTATCCCAGGATTTGGAACGTTTGAAGTAAGACACAGAGCTGCAAGAATGGGCAGGAACCCTCAGACAGGTGAGTCAATACAAATTCAAGCTTCAAATTCGCCTGCATTTAAAGCAGGTAAAGCATTGAAGGATGCTGTTAACTGATAAACGCCTTTAACTAATGGACCGGGGTGCTTAGCTCAGCTGGTAGAGCGTCGCCCTTACAAGGCGGATGTCGGGGGTTCGAATCCCTCAGCACCCACCATACAAGGAGTGGTAGTTCAGTTTGGTTAGAATACCGGCCTGTCACGCCGGGGGTCGCGGGTTCGAGTCCCGTCCACTCCGCCAGACAGGAGACAAAGGGGCCATTACCGGCCCCTTTGTCTCATTTAAATAATAGTCATGCTAAATAAATAAAAAACACAGTTATGTTACAAAGAATACGAGATCGCATTAGTGGTTGGGTGGCATATTTTATTGTTGGTCTTATAACCATTCCATTTGCTTTATGGGGTATACATCAATACTTAGGCGGCGGGCAACAACTACTCGCAGCTTCAGTAGGTGCTACCGACATTACATTGCAAGATTATTATCGTGATTTTCAACAAAGAAAGCGTGAAATAGAATCTGCTACAAAGAAGAAAAATATCGATGAAGAATTAATAAAACATATCACTATTACAGGCCTGATTAGAAATGAATTGATAAAGCAATATTCTGATAAAGAACAATATGCAGTTTCTGATGAGACACTGTTAAAATTTATTCAATCTGATCCTATTTTTATGCGTGAAGGAGTATTTGATAAACAACATTATCATGATTTACTGAACAGCCGACGCATAGAACCTTCAAGATTTGAAGATCAATATAGAGAAAGTATTAGATTGGAACAGTTTACAGCAGCTGTCGCAGACTCCACCATTGTTACTGAGTCTAGATTAGACGACTTTGAATCTTTAGCTTACCAATCTAGAAAGTTTAAGTACTTTACTCTAACACCGAGCCACTTTTCTCCAGATCAAAACTTGTCGTCGATACCTGATTCTGAAATAAAAAAATACTATTCCAAACACCCCGAGATGTTTCAAACAGATGAGCAAGTCAGAATTGAATATATAGACGTCAATGAGAAGGATATGGGGATCGATGATGAAATAAGTGAGCAAAAAGTAGTGACATTTTATGAGAATAATTTAGCTGATTACCAAACCGCAGAAGAAAGAAGACTTAGCCACATTGTTCTTAAGTCTAATAATGACGATGAACAGACTTTATCTGAGGCTGAAGATATAGCAGATAGGATCAAAAATGGCGAAAGTTTCGGAGCGCTAGCGAAGGAATTTTCAGACGATAATTTGTCTGCAAAATCATCTGGCGATATTGGCTGGTTTATTTTTGGAGAACTTGAAGACGAAATAAATGCTGCAGCATTTAATTTATCAGAGCAAGAGGTCAGCCAACCTATAGAAACAAATCTAGGGGTTGTAATCGTCAAGGTGACAGATATAAAGCCAGGGTCTCAGCAGAAATACGAGGATGTGAGAAACAGAGTAATTGAGAATTATAAACGCAACGTGCTATCAGATAGATTTACAGAAGTTACTGAACAGCTGGCAAACTTAAGCTATGAACACCCTAATGAACTTGATACAAGCGCAGATGCGCTTGGGTTAAGCATCGACAGAACAGGTTGGTTGCCATTAAAAATACAAAAAGCTGAAGACAATATACTTGCATATCAAGAGATAATGGATTTGCTCACCCAGGAAGATATTCTGACTGGGGGCATGAATAGTGAGTTAATTGAATTAGAGCCTGGCCGCGTTGTTGTTATACGTGTCGCAGATTACAAACAAAACTCCATCAAACCATTGAGTGAAGTGGCGGGGCAAATAAGAGAGCTGATGCACATCGAAGACTCAGTATCAGTTCTACAAGAAACGGGAAAGGATGTTTTAGATGCGCTAGAGAAAGGAGAAACTATTGATGCTATGTCGAGAAAATACAACGTAGAGCTAATAGAAACAGTTGTGACACGTGATGAGCCGACTATTCCCCGAGAATTAATTACTGAGTTATTTGGCTTAGCTCGCCCCTCGAGTCAGCCTATTTACTCAGTGATCAATCAGATAGATGGTAGTTTAGTTGTGGTAGAACTTTTAGATGTGCAAGCTGGTACTACAGAGTTATCAAATACAGCGCAATATACAACCATGAAAAACACTTTAATAGAAAGAGAGCTCGACGCAGTGATAGATGCCCTTGCTGGTAACAAAGAGATACAGATTTTTCATGAGAATTTAAAATCTCGATAAACCTATTTCTGCATGCGAAAAATTCAAGAACACTGGCAAATATTAATAGCAATCTTATTTGCATGCTTGGTTGGTTTACTGCTCGATCAAAATAGCAAATTTTATGATATTACTTATGTAAGCGTTTTTGCATTTTTTGGTACGCTTTTCTTAAATGCACTTAAGATGATTGTTATACCTTTAGTGGTATCATCTATCATTGTAGGCGTGCATAGAATTTCAGAAGATAAAAGTTTTGGTAGGCTTGGAATTAAAACTTTATCTTACTACCTTTCCACAACAACTATTGCAATTCTTATAGGAATATTTTTAGCTAATATAATTGAACCCGGAGTTACAAATAATGTTTCTACTGGCTCTAGCCTCAGCTTAGGTGATAATGCAAATTTCAGCAAAGAAGAATTTTTAAATAAGAGTAATGCTGATATTGCGTCTGTTTTTTTAAGGATGATTCCTGAGAATATATTTAAGGCAGCTGCAGATGGCCAGCTACTTGGTTTGATATTTTTTTGCTTTATTTTCGGTTTTTTTTCTGGACGCATTCATGGTCAATTAAAAGAAACATTTTTTAATTTTTGGCAAGGTGTCTTCGATATTATGATATCGATGACAAATCTTATAATGAAAGTTGCACCAATAGGCGTATTTGCCTTAGTTGCAAAAGTGATAATGATCTCTGGCGCTGAGTCCTTAATGCCGCTTTTATTTTTCTTTATTACTGTGCTTTCTGCATTATTAATACATATGTTTGTAGTAATGCCATGTATTTTGAAAGCTGTTAAAGCAAATCCTATATCTCATTTTAGAGCCATGTTTCGAGCATTATTAACAGCATTCTCTACAAGCTCTTCGTCTGCAACTTTGCCAATCACAATACGTGACGTAAAGGAGAAATCTGGCGTTTCTAACCGCATCAGTAGTTTTGTTTTACCATTAGGAGCAACAGTTAATATGGATGGTACTGCTTTGTACGAATGTATCGCAGTCTTGTTTATCGCCCAAGTTTACGGAATTGAAATTACTGTCTTGCAGCAAATTATAATTTTATTAATTGCTCTAACCACATCAAT
This sequence comes from Pseudomonadota bacterium, assembly GCA_036687665.1. Classification (GTDB taxonomy): domain Bacteria; phylum Pseudomonadota; class Gammaproteobacteria; order Poriferisulfidales; family JAYYZZ01; genus JAYYZZ01. Next base: position 298,203 of record JAYYZZ010000003.1, read on the forward strand.
TGGTGTTGCTGGCATTCCAGCAGCAAGCTTAGTTGCTATAACAATTATTTTAACAGCAGTTGGTTTGCCAGTAGAGTCAATAGGACTGATACTCGCTGTTGATCGCATATTAGATATGTTCAGGACAAGTGTTAATGTTTTTAGTGACAGCGTAGGAGCTGTTGTTATTGCAAAAACAGAAGGGGAAAAGACACTTCTATAAACTATTATATGTGCTTATTGTTACATTCCAACTATATGGTATCCTGCGTCTACATATAGAATTTCACCAGTGATACCACTTGCAAGTTCAGAGCAAAGGAATGCAGCCGCATTACCCACCTCATCAGCAGTTACATTTTTTCTTAATGGAGCTTTTTCTTCCACGTGATCTAGAATTTTTCTAAAACCGCCAATACCTGCTGCGGCTAAAGTTTTTATTGGGCCTGCTGAAATTGCATTAACACGAATATTTTCTGGACCTAGCGAGTAAGCAAGGTATCTTACATTTGCTTCTAAGCTAGCTTTTGCTAAGCCCATCACATTATAACTAGGCATGCCTCTTGATGACCCTATGTAACTTAAGGTTAATATAGACCCTGTCTCAGGACGAATTAATGGTCTTGCCGCTTTGGATAGTGCGGTTAAACTGTAGCTGCTAATTTCATGGGCCTGACTGAAACCTTGCCTGCTTGTATTTTGCACAAAATCACCTTCCAGCTCCTCCTTGGGTGCGAATGCTAGAGAATGTACTAATATATCGAATTTATCCCAAGATTCTTTTAAGCTTGCAAATAACTCATTAATTGATTTATCGTTTGAAACATCACATGGTAAGACAATAGTGGAATCACATTTTTCAGCTAGCTCAGCAACGCGCGAACGCAGCCTTTCATTTTGGTATGTGAGGGCAATTTCTGCACCTTCTCTGTGCATCGCAGAGGCAATACCCCATGCTATTGAGCGATTGCTTGCTATCCCTGTGATAAGTGCGCGTTTGCCAGTTAAAATACCCATACTATCTCCTAGCTGTTTTACTAAAAAAAGAAAGATAGTATAACGTTTTTTGCAGAGATAAATAATTTGATTATGTTATTTAAAAAAAACTCGCTTCTGATAATTTGCTTGTTTGCATTAGCGTCATGCAAAGATAGCGTTTGGAACAACCCTCATTCTGAGAACAACTCTTCGAGTTCTGTTTACTACTCTACATTTAGTGAAAGACCTAAGCATCTAGATCCTGCACGATCATACAGTTCCGGAGAATATACTTTTCTAGCTCAAATATATGAACCACCTCTGCAGTACAACTACCTTAAAAGACCTTATGTTTTGATACCATTAACTTCTACCAGCATTCCTCGTATAAGTTTTTTTAGCAGCGATGGTAAAATTATCGAGGGTCACTCTAGCGAAGTAGCATTCACAGAGTATGAAATAGAGATTCAACCAAACATCAAATACCAGCCACATCCTGCTTTCGCTAAAGATAATTCAGGGAAACATCTATACCATGATCTAGATTCTGAAAACTTCTCACAGATATTTACACTTTCAGATTTTCCTTTAACTGGTACAAGAGAACTTGTAGCACAGGATTATGTGCACCAAGTGAAAAGAATGGCTGACCCTAAAACACACTGTCCGATTTCAGGTGTTATGTCTGAATATATAGTCGGTTTTTCTGAGTTACGCGATAAACTGAGTAAAAATCAAAGCGGTTCTACGAAGATACATGATTTACGTGCACAAAATATTTCTGGAGTAAGCGTTGTTGATCGTTACAAATATCGCATCAGGATAAAGGGAAAGTATCCGCAGTTTTTATATTGGCTAGCTATGCCTTTTTTTTCACCCATGCCTTGGGAAGCATCTGAATTTTATAAACAATCTATGCTCATAAAAAACAATATCACTTTAAACTGGTTCCCCATCGGGACAGGACCTTTTATGTTAGCTGAAAATAACCCTAATTTAAGAATGACAATGCAAAAAAATCCAAATTTTAGAGGTGAGTTGTATCCTGAACACGGAACAAGTCAAGACCTGAGCAAAGGGTTGTTACGTGATGCTGGTAAAAAAATGCCTTTTATTGATAAAGCTGTTTTCAATTTGGAAAAAGAAAATATACCAAGGTGGAATAAATTTCTACAAGGGTATTATGATTCATCTGGGATTAGTTCTGATAGCTTTGATCAAGCCATCAGATCATCTGGAAGCGGGGCGGACGAAGTTGGATTAACTGATTCGATGATTGAGAAAGGAATAACTCTCGCTACTTCTATTAATACATCCATACACTATATGGGCTTTAATATGCTTGACGATGTAATTGGAGGAAATACAGAGAGAGCTAGATTATTAAGGCAGGCAATATCAATAGCAGTTGATTATGAAGAATATATATCAATCTTCCTGAATGGCAGAGGTGAGGCAGCACAAGGCCCAATACCACCCCAAATTTTTGGGCATAAAGAAGGAGCAGATGGCATTAACCCCTACATATATAACTGGGAAAAAGGCGCAGCACGCAGAAAAACTATCGATCATGCTTTTCAATTATTAGATAAAGCAGGATATAAGAACGGGGTTGATCAAAATACAGGGAAACCCCTTATATTATTTTTTGATGCTGTAGGCGCAGGAGCAGATGCAAAATCTAGTTTAAACTGGCTAAGAAAGCAATTTAGAAAACTAGGTATACAGCTAGTGATTCGTTCTACGGACTACAATCGTTTTAGTGAGAAGATGTTGGAAGGCACTTCACAAATATATCAATGGGGCTGGAACGCAGATTACCCAGATCCAGAAAATTTTCTATTTTTATTATATGGGCCAAATAGCAAAGTCAACAAGCAAGGTGAAAATGCATCTAATTTTACGCACCCTGAATATGACCTGTTGTTTAATCAGATGAAAAATATGGCTAACGGTGAAGAAAGACAAGCTATCATTGATAAAATGGTTAATATTGTTAGATATCAAGCACCATGGTTGTGGGGTTTTTATCCAAAATCATATTCTTTAAACCATGCATGGTTGCACAATGTTAAGCCCAACTTGATGGCCAACAATACTTTAAAATATCTGCGTATTAATCCTGAGAAGAGAGAAAAAAATATCAAGCTATGGAACCAACCAGTTGTGTGGCCGTTATTTCTATTGATAGCCATAATTATTATTTCTATTATCCCAGCTACTTTTGAATATAGAAGAAGAGAAAAGCAAAGAATAACATGACATATTACATATTAAGGAGATTGATGTATGCAATTCCTATATTAATAGGAATTAATTTACTTACATTTGTTTTATTTTTTGTTGTCAATTCTCCAGATGAAATTGCTAGATTACATCTCGGCGATAAACATGTGACAGAAGTTCAGATAAATGCATGGAAACACGACAGAGGATATGACAAGCCTTTGCTCATTAACACTGATGAGTCGGGCATAGATGTGTTAAAAGAAACAATATTTTTTGATAAATCTGTGCGGTTATTTGTATTTGATTTTGGTGTATCTGATAGCGGCAGAAATATTGGATACGATATTAAGCAAAGAATGTGGCCGAGTCTTGCAATTGCAATACCAAGTCTACTTATTGGGCTTTTAATTAATATATCTTTTGCTCTTCTTATTGCTTTTTTTAGAGCTACATATATTGATTACTGGGGTGTTATATTTTGTGTTGCACTAATGTCTATATCTAGCTTGTTTTATATTATTGGAGGACAGTTCCTTGTTGGGAAATTATTACAAATAGTACCTATATCTGGCTATGACTATGGCCTTTCGAGTATTAAATTTTTAGTTTTACCTATATTAATAAGTGCAATATATGGCATTGGCGCTGGAACGCGCTGGTATAGGACGTTATTTCTTGAAGAGATATCTAAAGATTATGTAAGAACTGCACGAGCGAAAGGCCTTTCAGAAAAATATATACTGTTTCATCATGTTGTAAGAAATGCATTGATTCCTATTTTGACAGGGGTTGTTGCGATCCTCCCATTACTATTTCTCGGCAGCTTAATTACAGAGTCTTTTTTTTCTATACCAGGTTTAGGCAGTTACACGATTGACGCAATACAGCGTCAAGACTTTGCCATTGTTAGATCTATGGTATTTCTTGGCGCCGTGCTTTACATTATAGGACTAATTTTGACAGATATATCATACACTTTCGCTGACCCAAGATTACGGTTGAAATAAATGCCAGTTATATTAGTCACAGATTTTTTAATATTTTTGCTGTTAATCCTTGCATCTAGCTATGTATTTTATGTTTGCAGGAGACCTTTGCTTAGAGCACCTTGGGCCGATGTTTTGAAAAATCGTGTCGGAGCAATTTCGTTTACTGTTTTAATGTTTTATATCTCTATAGCAGTATTAGACTCCATGCATTATCACCCAAGGATTAGCTCCCCTCAGGAAAAAAAGGTTGTATACTCAAATGAGATAGCAAGTGTTTTCGATCTTATCGTTAGTCACCTGCGAACAAGTACAGAAAAAACATACTCCGCTCCACTTTCTGCATATCAATATTCTAAAGAGGCAGCTGAAGTTTCAAATGAAGACGCCCATAGAGATTATCCGCGCCTAAAATACGGTGGTAGGCATTTAACAAATCCAAATAAAGAGATAGTTTCTGATGTATTTTCAAAGGTTTTAAAGGGCATCCTAATTGCTTCAGTTTTTTGGATTGTTTTGCTGACGTTAATAACTTTTTTTTACACATACAAGAGAAGCAGCAGTTTCTATATTCAGGTGCAGCAGATATTTTTCTCAAAACAAAAGCGGTCACTTCCGACTATTCTTATAACTATTCTTGTGCTTATGATTATTACTTGTGTAGTTGTGCAACTAAGTTTTAGTTATCATGTTTTTGGCACAGACAAAGTGGGACAAGATGTTTTTTATCAGGCACTTAAAAGTATAAGGACTGGTATTATTATCGGAACTATTACTACACTTGTGATGCTACCATTTGCGATTATTCTGGGAATAATGGCGGGGTATTTCGGCGGGCGCGTCGACGACATTATCCAATATATTTATACAACTTTAAACTCAGTGCCTGGCGTCTTACTGATCGCTGCCGCTATACTTATGTTGCATGTCTATATGGGAAACAACCCTGAACAATTTACAAACTTAACAGAAAGGGCAGATCTGCGTTTATTATTTTTATGCATGATACTTGGCATTACAAGCTGGACAGGGTTATGTAGATTATTGCGCGGCGAAAGCTTGAAGCTTCGTGAAACCGAGTATATCGTCGCAGCAAAAGCCTTAGGTGTTCGTAATTTCATTGTTATATTTAGACATATATTGCCTAACTTAATGCATATCGTTTTAATTACTATTGTCCTTGATTTTAGTGGTTTAGTGTTAGCTGAGGCTGTTCTTTCGTACGTCAATATTGGTGTTGACCCAACCACACACAGCTGGGGCAATATGATCAACAGCGCGAGACTGGAAATGGCAAGAGAGCCTGTAGTTTGGTGGTCGCTATCAGCATCTTTATTTTTTATGTTCGTGCTTGTTTTATTTGCGAACCTTTTCTCAGATGTCGTGCGCGACGTTTTTGACCCGAGAGCAAAAAAACATGAATAAAAATGTGTTAGATGTGAGAGATTTGCAAGTAGGCTTCATGAATAAAGAAGAGCTTGATATTGTGATTCACAATATAAGCTTTAGCATTCAGCCTGGAGAAACATTTGCATTACTTGGAGAATCTGGGAGTGGAAAATCAATCACCGCATTATCAATCATGCGGTTGCTGTCTGACACAGCGAAGGTTATTTCAGGTGAGATACTTTCTTCTGGGACAAATTTATTACATTTAACTGAAAAAGAAATGCGAGAAGTGCGAGGCAAAAAAATAGGCATGATTTTTCAGGAACCGATGACCTCTCTTAATCCCGTTATGACAATCGGCAAACAAATTACCGAAAGCATATTATCTAAACACAAGATGAATGCAGAGGATGCAAAGGAAAAATCGCTTGATTTGTTAGATGCAGTGGGAATTCGGAATCCACGTAGAATTATAAATGAGTATCCTCACCAACTTTCTGGCGGAATGAAGCAGAGGGTAATGATTTCTATTGCGTTATCAAGTAACCCTCAATTGCTGATAGCAGATGAACCAACAACATCTCTTGACGTGACGATACAGGCGCAAGTTTTAAAGTTACTTAAAGATTTGCAAAATAAACTTGGTATGTCGATATTGTTCATCACTCATGATCTTTCTGTTGCAAATACTGTTGCAGATTCAGTTGCCGTAATGCGAGATGGAAAAATCATAGAAAAAAATTCGAAGAATAGTTTTTTTGCAGCACCCAAACACCCATATAGCAAAGAGCTATTTCTAGCGTTACCAGACGTTTCAAAGCGGGGTGAATTTTTAGGGCAAACTAGTAACAACACAAGCGCTAACATATCCTCAACTTATAAAAATATAGATACAAATAGTAAATTATTGGAAGTTAATAATCTGAAAGTATATTTTCCGATAAACAGTGGTTTTCTGAATCATCGTAAGAGTGTGGTTAAAGCTGTTGACGGCGTGTCTTTTACATTATCAAAAGGTGAAACATTAGCAGTGGTTGGAGAATCTGGGTGTGGGAAAACAACAACTGGCAAAGGTATACTTCAGCTCGAAAATGTAACATCAGGCTCTGTAAAGTACGATGGACAGGAATTGACAATGGCGACTGACAGTAGATTACGCACTCTCAGATCCAAGTTACAAATTGTTTTTCAAGACCCTTTTGCGTCTTTGAACCCAAGAATGACTATAGGAAAAATAATTGAAGAAGGTATTACTGCACAAGAGCCTCAGGTAGAGTCAATAGAAAAAAAAGAAAGAACAATAAACCTTATTGAAAATGTTGGTCTCCATGCATCTCATTATTTGCGTTATCCACATGAGTTTTCAGGCGGCCAAAGGCAGCGAATAGCTATTGCTAGAGCATTAGCAGTCAACCCAAGATTAATAATTTGCGATGAGCCGACAAGCTCACTAGATGTATCTGTCCAAGCGCAAATTTTAAATCTATTAAAAGAATTGCAAGATAAATTAGGATTATCTTATTTATTCATCACACATAATCTTGCAGTAGTATCATATATAGCGCATAAAATAGCTGTTATGTATGAAGGGAAAATTGTCGAATACGGCGATGCGGAAACTATATTAGCCCAACCTCAGTCAGCGTACACAAAAAAATTACTAGCAGCAGTACCAAAGCTAGATCTATAGTTCAATCTCAGTGTTTTGTACTATTATCTTTTGTCCGGGTTGCAAGATGTGGTTATTATGCAAATCATTTAGTTCCATAATTCTTTGAACTGTTGTTTTATTGCTAATTGCAATTCCCCAAAACGTATCACCCTTTTGAACTACGTGTATTCCTGCTTCTTTTTTATCTTTAGTGGGGATTTTCTTTAACGGGATAGTTAGAATCTGTTTTGGAAAAATAAGATAACTATTTATGTTATTTGCCTCTTTGAGCATTCTGACACTTGTCATATAAGTTTTTGCAATACCGCTTAGCGTGTCACCTCGGCGAACAGTGTGTTTATAAAAATCAAGTGCACGTGCATCTGGAAAAGAGGCTAAGTTTTGCCTAAAATTTTCAACTTTATTAGTTGGGATTGCAAGAGAATATGTTTTAGTGTTGGGCGTGATACCAAATTTGCAGCCCGCATTTAAGCTCAATAAATATTTTTCGTCTATTTTTATAATTCGTGCAATATCTTTAAGTGCTAACCGTCTTTTTACAGCAACTGGTGAAATAACTTCAATATTTGGTATTTGGTCTAATTGGATATTGTAAATATTAGGATCTTTGATTATTTCAACAGCTGCTAATAGCTTAGGAATATAGTACCTGGTTTCTCTTGGCAGCTTTAAATGCCAGTAGTCTGTAGGAAGTCCATGTTTTGCATTGTAATTTACTGCTCTCTCAATGCGCAAAGGGCCTGCATTGTATGCTGCCAATGTTAAAAATAAATCTTTGTTAAATCTAAAGTACAATTTTTCTATATAACCCAAAGCAGATTGAGTTGCATATAAAACATCGAGTCTTCCATCATATTCAGCGTTGATTAATAAATTATTATTGCGGCCTGTAGAAGCAATAAATTGCCACAAACCTGCTGCACCCATGCTTGAATATGCTTTTGTTTTGAAGCTACTTTCAATCAGTGGCAAAAGTGATAACTCTATAGGGAGACCTCTTTTCTCTATTTCCTTTACAATAAAGTATAAGTATGGGCGCGCTCTTTTCGTTGCTACATAGAGTTCTTTTCTGTGTTTTGAATACCATTTTATGCGTTGTTGTACCCTTGTCTCCGTTAATTTGGTATCAATTGCGAGTTGTACGCCAATTCTTTCCCATATCGTATTATATTCGCTCAAATCTCTAATTTTGGGAGCTTGCGTTTCGTTATCTATAGGAGTGACAGCTACGCAGCCAGTTAGGAAAATAGCCAATATCGCAAAAAAAACAAAAGAAAAGTGGTTTTTATAATGCATAATTTCCAAGCTTACTGTGTACAATGTTCATTAGTATTTGATTTTTTTTATGCCTACATTAATATCACTTTTGTATGAATCAGTATGAGATTCACGAGGAGCTCGAAAACTGGTACCAAAGTAGTTTGGGGGCCCAGCTTGCACATTATATAAACCATATATTACATATTTTTTTAAAAGAGGTATATGGTCATATTGCAATCCATAGCGGTGCGCATCTCATAACAAATGAATCGTTTTGCTCAGAAAGAATCCAGGAAACGTACTGTGTTTTTCCTAAGAAAAGCGGTGAAAATGTTATTGCGTCACCAGCTTCCATGCCATTTCCTTCAGACACGGCAGACTTAGTTAGTTTAATTCATTCTTTAGAGATGAGCGATCGCCCACACCAGGTGCTACGCGAAGCAGAACGAATTCTTATACCAAATGGACATTTAATTATTGTTGCTTTCAATCCTTTTAGTTGGTACAACGCTAAAAAAGTATTTTTACCTGACACAGCCCCTTTTAATCGCCAGTTCTATAAGGCAACACGCGTTAAAGATTGGTTAACTTTACTGAATTTTGATATTGTCAGTAAGAAATATGTAGCTTTTCGTCCACCCGTGTCCAATAAGAAAATATACGATAACTTATCTTTTTTAGAAAAGTCAGGCCCAAAAATTTTTCCATTTTTAGGAGCTGTATATTGTTATTTAGCCAAAAAAAGCATCGCTGGGTTGACACCGGTCCATAAAAGTAGGCAACAATCTTCTGTCATTGTTCCAGGCAAGTTTGCAAAACCAACACTAGGGTAGTTTTAGAATGGAAAATTATATAGAAATATACACAGATGGTGCATGCAGAGGTAACCCTGGAGTAGGTGGTTGGGGTGTAGTGATAATCGATGGAGCAGAGAGAATTGAATTTTCTGGTTTTGAGAAAGAAACTACCAACAATAGAATGGAAATGGTCGCTGCCATCAAAGCTTTAGAGTATTTAGATACAGATCACAATGTTCTTATCATTACTGATTCAAAATATTTGATGCAAGGAATACAAGAATGGTTGCCAGATTGGAAAAAGAGAGGCTGGAAGACTGCTTCAAAAAAACCAGTAAAAAATAAAGATCTTTGGCAACAACTTGATAAACTAGCAAATAAGCATAAATTAGAATGGCGTTGGGTCAAGGGCCACACTGGAAACTTAGGGAATGAAAGGGCAGATATGCTGGCAAATCAGGCGATAGACACATTAGGTAACTAAAAGATAAGGAAACTATGAGACAAGTTGTTTTGGATACAGAAACCACAGGTTTAGAGGTAAGCGAAGGTCATCGTATTATTGAGATTGGTTGTGTTGAATTAGCTAACAGAAGACCAACAGGAAATATTTTTCATCATTATGTGCAACCAGAGCGTGAAATTGATCCTGGAGCAATAGAAATACATGGTATAAAAAATGAAGACCTAAAAAATAAACCTCGGTTTACTGACATTGCGAATGAGCTTATAGAATTTTTATCAGACTCAGAACTTATAATACATAACGCCCCATTTGATTTAGGGTTTATCAATGCTGAATTCTCTAGAATTGAAAGTTGTGAAACAAAAGTTGAAGACATTTGCACAATTTTAGATTCTCTAGAATTAGCTAGAAAGTTACACCCGGGACAAAAAAACAACTTAAATGCTCTGTGTAGCAGATATTCAGTTGATAATTCTAATAGGGATTTTCATGGAGCTTTACTAGATGCAGAAATTCTATCTGAGGTTTATTTGCAAATGACTGGTGGACAGGAAAGCCTCTCGCTTAGCTCTAGCAACGAAACTTTGCATGATTCAAATTACAGACATGAAAATAATGATGAAAAACAGCAAAAACTACGCGTTATACAAGCAAATGATAAGGAAAAAGCAGACCATAAGGCGAGACTGCAAGCTATAGAAAAAGATTCAAATGGCAAGTGCTTATGGCTACATATAAAATAACAACCCTGTCTAGACATTGCCTAACTTATTATGTAAGGTCTGTATTTAATAACAAAAAAAATTTTAGACACATTGGAATAGATAATGGATAAAGTATTTATATTAGTTTTAATAGCTGTTGTTGGATTTTGGGCATACCTGAAAGTGTATCATGTCGATGGTACAGGTATGGCGTCTGGTGATTGGGTTGCTGTAGTAGGTAGCGAAGGAGATGAAAAGACTATTGGCACTTTTTCTAGCTATGACGACTGCGTTGAAGCGGCACTAGGATCCTCAGAAAAAGGTTCTGTGTATAGTTGTTCTCAGTAGATTAAAAAAACTCGGATTCAACAGATTCTGATTTTCACCTTCAAAGCTGGATACAAGACTTAGCGATTCGTTTTCTTCAGCATTCTTTGCTTCTCTCTATCCCAGTCACGCTTTTTTATTGTCTCGCGTTTGTCATGCTGTTTTTTACCCTTTGCCAATCCGATTTCTAACTTAGCAAATCCATGTTTCCAGTAGGCTGATAACGGGACGAGGGTGTAGCCATCCTGGTCAATAGCGCTAGTTAATTTTGCCAATTCGCTGCTATTTAAAAGTAGTTTTCTTAGTCTTCCTGGCTGAGTTTCAACGTGGCTAGATGCCGTGGGTAAAGGGGCAATATGAGCACCTGAGAGCCATGCTTCAGAATTTTTTATCAAAACATAGCTTTCTTTTATTTCCATATGGTGCGCTCTGAGACTTTTAACTTCCCAGCCCTCCAGCACAATTCCAGCTTCATATATGCTTTCAATCCAATAGTCGCGTTTTGCTTTTCTATTGACAACTATCTGGTTTGCCTTTTTCTTCTTTGTTTTGCTCATGTTACAGATTATATGTGAAATATCAGCTACATATCATTAGGTTAGATATATATTGTAGTAGAGTCAAAAATTAAGGAAAATGCGCACTAATTTCTAATAATTACAAGTATGTCAGAGCCTCGTATATCAATCCACGGACAATGGTCCTCTAAGCTAGCCTTTATTTTCGCAGCCACTGGGTCGGCTGTAGGTCTTGGCAATATATGGAAGTTTCCTTATATAACAGGAGAAAACGGAGGGGGCGCATTTGTCTTAGTTTATATTATTTGCGTAGCGACTATAGCTTTACCTATCATGATTGCTGAGGTGTTTCTTGGAAAGAGAGGAAAAAGAAACCCTGTGGGGACTTTCCACATTCTATCTAAAGAAGAAAACTTAAGCGCTAATTGGAAATTAATTGGATGGGGAGGGATTCTAGCCGGGGTTATTATTCTTTCCTACTATAGCGTTATAGCAGGCTGGGCTTTGGCCTATGTAGTTCGCGCAGCAAGCGGATTTTTCTCATATATTACAAAAGACGGGGCAACAGAAATATTTAGTCAACTAGTGTCAGCCCCCGAAGTTCTCCTTACTTGGCATACATTATTTATGGTTATGACTGCAACTGTTGTTGCAAGAGGCGTTAGAGCAGGCTTAGAAAGCGCCGTTACATATTTAATGCCGTCACTTTTTGTATTACTTCTTGCTTTAGTTGCATTTTCCGCTCTGAAAGGTAATTTTAATCAAGCTCTAGATTTTTTATTTACCCCAGATTTTGAGAAACTTACCCCTGACACTATCTTGTTAGCTATGGGGCAGGCTTTTTTTAGCCTAAGTTTAGGAATGGGAGCTATTTTGGTGTACGGGTCTTATCTGCAGGAGGAAACATCAATCGTGAATACCTCTTGTGTTGTTGCATCATTAGATACATTGATTGCGCTAGTTGCAGGCTTAGCTATATTCCCAATAGTTTTTGCTAGCGGTCTTGAAATTTCTCAAGGACCGGCATTAGTTTTTCAGTCTTTAACTATTGCTTTTGGGCAGATGCCGGGGGGAACTTTATTTGGTGTATTATTTTTTGTTCTACTTGTTTTTGCAGCATGGACATCATCAATCTCGTTACTAGAGCCCGCTGTAACGTGGCTTGTTGAACAATATAGTCTTTCTAGAAACACTGCTTGCCTAATTTGTGGATTCGTGATTTGGTCATTAGGAATAGGTACCATTTTTTCTTTTAATATTGCATCAGAATACACTTTTTTCGGAAGAACTTTTTTTGAAACTCTTGACTATTTTGCTTCAAATATCCTACTGCCTTTAGGTGGCGCATTTATGGCCATTTTTGTTGGTTGGAGAGTGTCACGTTCATCCGTCGTTGAAGAATTGTCCATAGGTAGTGGAATTGTATTTCATGTTTTACTTTTTTTAATCCGTGTTGTCGCTCCGGGGGCTGTATTTATAATATTTTTTAGATCCATTGGCATTCTATAAAATGCTTCCTGATATTCTATGTTAGTAAAAAGAGAAGCACTTGTTACTTACTCATGCTCGCAGATGTATAATTTAGTCAATGATGTTCTTTCATACCCTGTTTTTTTGCCTGCTTGCACAAATGCAGAAATTATTTTTCAGAGCATGGAAAATGTAGAAGCTAAGCTTGATTTAAAAAAAGGTTCCGTGAACTTTTCCCTATTAACTAGAAATACCTTCGTAAAAGATAGAGAAATTAATATGCAGTTGATTGAAGGCCCATTCGAATATTTAAAAGGTTCTTGGGAGTTTTTACCTGTAGGAGAAATAGGATGTCATATTCAGCTCCACATAGATTTTAAAATAAATAATTCTATGTTAAAAATTTTAACAACTTCAGTTTTTAAAAAAATATGCGACGATTTAATTGATCGTTTTGTTTCAAGAGCACATGATATTTATGCAAAAAAGTAATCATATAACTATTACTGTAGTGTATGCGACCGCAGAACATCAGGAACTTTGTACTTTAAAATTACCACAAGGTTCGAATGTTCAATACGCTGTAGAAGTATATAAAAGACAAACAAACAGTGCTCTTATAGACTTTTCTATAAATAAATTTGGGATTTTTGGTACTGAGGTTTCTTTAGATCATGGCTTGCAGGAAGGAGACAGGGTGGAAGTGTATCGTGTGCTTAGTAAAAATCCTAAGCACGCAAGAAGGAAGCTCGCCCAAAAAGGTGACACTATGGGTCGAAAGTGAGTATTTTGATTAATTTCACCAAATAATTATAGGCCTAAATCTGTTTCTAGAATTATCTGATCAAGAGTTTTTTCACTTTTCAATGCTTTCTTCTCACTACCATACAAATTATCAATAGATTCTTCACCATCAGACTTATCGTTTTCAATTATATCTATTACCTCATCCCAATTGATATCATTTGTATTGTTATAGTTTTTGAAGGATTCATCTTCTAGTGTTTCTAGCACTTGCTCCAAAGAGGCATAATCATTCGGAACTAATCTTTGGATTTTTTCAGCAATATCTCCATCAAAAAAAATTGTGAGTCTCGAAATCTTTGGTTCTTTGTAACTATCTCTTGTTCTAGAATAATAAAAGTAATCCCATCTATCATTATGGAATGCGTCTATTATCAAAGGGGTCCCTAAAAGAAATCTTATTTGTTTTTTTGTTTGTCCAGCACGGACTTGAACGACTTTTTTCTCATCTAACATATTGCCTTGGTATGTTTCTAGACGGTACAGCGTAATCCCTTTTTCAGATAGGCCGCATCCAGAAAACAATAGAGCTGTTAATATTACAAATAAAGTGCTTACTTTAGCCATATTAATTAAAAAAGTTTACAAATAAAGGCAATTTTATCTTCTTCTAGAGATATAATAAGAACATATTACGGCATCAAATGACACTTTACTATGGAATCAAGCGATATAAAAAAAGCTGGATTGAAAGTCACTCTTCCGCGAATGAAGATATTACAGATACTCGAGGCATCTGAGCAGAAACATATGAGCGCAGAAGATATCTATAAAGCTCTTATTGAGGAAGGAGAAGAAGTAGGTCTCGCTACCGTTTATAGAGTTTTAACCCAATTCGCAACCGCAGGTTTAGTTATCAGGCATTATTTTGATGGAACAAGTGCTGTATATGAACTTAATAGAGGAGACCATCATGACCATATGGTTTGTCTCCGCACTGGCAAAGTTGTCGAATTTTATGATGAAGTAATAGAGAAGAGGCAGGCGGAATTAGCAAGCGAGCATGGTTTCAAAATTCACGACCATTCATTAATATTGTATGGTGAGTTTGATGAAGCAGATGAATAAATCTTTTAGCATTTTATATTTCTTGTAGCGTTTGTCCTTGCTTAATCATTTCTTCCGCATGTGATCGCGTTTTTTCAGTTAATTTCATACCACCAAGCATTCTAGAGATCTCTTCTACTCTTTCTTTTTTGTCTAGTTTTTTTATAGAGGTTTTTGCATTACTCCCAGTTTTAGAAACTTGCATATGATGATGTGCTAGTGAGGCTACTTGAGGTAAGTGTGTTACACATAATACTTGGGCTTTTGCAGCAAGTTCTCTGAGATTGCGCCCGACAATTTCTGCAGTAGCCCCTCCTATTCCAGCATCAACCTCATCAAAGATCATAGTTGGTGTGGTTTTGTCTAATTTTGAAATTACTTGAATAGCTAAACTTACTCTTGAGAGTTCGCCACCCGAAACAATTGAAGACAATGGTCTATATGGGCTTCCTTGATTAGTTTTTACTAAAAACTTGATATGATCAACACCAAATGATGTAAGTTTTTCGTCATTAATTCCTTCAATTGCGACTTGAAACTCGCTTCCTTTCATCCCAAGGTCCTGTAATGCTTCTGATACATTTTTGTTTAGGTACTGCGCCGTCGTGTGTCGTTTTTTGCTTAATTTATTTGCAAGTTTCAAATATTCGTCTTTCAGGTCATCGCATTTCTTTTGCATGAAATCTGAGTTGAATTCAGGAGAATCTATCTCTTGTAATTCCTTTGCTAATTGATTAAGAACCTCATTGAGCTCTTCTGGTTTAACGTTATGCTTGCGCGCAACGTCATGTATTAAGGTTATTCGTTCGTTTAATCTCTCTAGTTCTTTAGGGTCAGTTTCAAGGGTTTCTAGATAAGACCTAATACCTTGGACTAGCTCATGCAAAGAATTTTCGATTGATTGTCCAATATCTAGGTTCGGAGAAATTGTTTTATCTATATTATTTATCTGTTGTAATCTTATTATTGATTCAGAGAATTGTTTGTATATTGATCTTTCCTCGTCATCGTAAAGACTGTGCAAAAGAACATGTGCATTTTCTTTCAGTTCTTGTGAGTTAGATAATTTTTTGTGTTGTATTTCTAAATCAGAAAGCTCTGCATTCGTAATGTCCAGTTCTGAAAGCTCTGCTACTTGGAATTTCAACCAATCAACGCGTTTAGAATAGTCATCTTTTTTTATTAAAAGTTCATCAACACGAGTTTTTAGCTCAACCCACTCATGGTAGATGTTTTCTATTTTTTTAAGAATTGTTTGATTTCCAGCAATCGCATCTACGAGAAGCCTTTGTTGTCCAGATTTTAATAGCAGCTGATGTTCATGCTGACCATGCAGATCAACTAATATCTCTCCAATACCGGCGACTATTTTTAACGAAGTAGGTATATTATTGATATACGATTTTGAGCGCCCATCTGATCGGATTACACGACGCAAAACACATTGATTGTCTTCTTGCATCTCATGACTCTCAAGCCATTCAAGTGCTTTCCGGTTATTTTCTATATTAAACTCTAAGCTAATATCTGCTTTTTTTGCACCATGTCGAATTACTTCTTGGTTTGCGCGACTTCCCAGCACCATAGAGAGAGCGTCGATAAGAATAGATTTTCCTGCCCCTGTTTCCCCACTCAAGACGCACATACCAGAGTCTAACTCTAAATCTAATTTATCAATTATTGCAAAATCTTGAATGTATATATGTCGTAACATACCTGTGTTCAGAATCTATGCGTTAGATACTCCATGATAATTTTTTACGTAAAATATCTAAATAGTCATGCCCAAGTGGTTGAGCAAGTTTTAATTTTGCAGAATCTTTACGGATTGTAACTTTATCGCCAAGCTCCAATGGAAAATGGATATGCCCATCGAATGAAACAACAGCATCAGCGCGACTGTTTTTAGAAACCATTATTTCAATCTCGTTTTTTGCATTTACGACGATAGGACGGTTGCTTAATATGTGTGGGCTTATTGGGACCAAGACTAAAGAGTCAAGAGTAGGCTGTATTATCGGGCCTCCACACGATAGGGCATAAGCTGTTGAGCCTGTCGGAGTCGCGACAATTAAACCGTCAGCAGATAATGTATTGAGAGGAGCCCCATCTATTTTGTTATGCAGCTCTATTAACCTAACTGCATCACGGCAATGTACAACAACATCATTGTATGAGTTATTTTGAGAGACTGTCTTTCCATCTCTTTCAACCTTTGCTTGTAAAGCTATTCTTTCTTCAAGTGTAAATTTACCATTCAATATCCCATCTAGCGCAGCAGTTATTTCTTTGGGTGAGATATCTACAAGAAAACCTAATCGCCCCCTATTGATGCCGCAGATTGGTATTCCAAGCGGAGCTAAATGTTGTGCAGCCGCCAACAAAGTGCCATCTCCACCCACGATAATGGCGAGATCTGTATCCTCTTTAATATCTTGTATTTCTGCAACATTGCACCCTGAAGTATCAATCATACTAGAGGCGGCAGCATCTACTGTTATATTGAGCTTGTTTTTCGATAAATACCCAATCACCGCGCCTAGTGTTTCAGCGACGTCAGCGTCATTAGGTTTACTTATAAGAGCAACTTTTTTGAAAATCATTTATTACACCTTCTAGCTTAATTTATATTACACTAAACCTTTAATCAATAAATATTCTATCGAAAATGGCTGAGACGCGCACACCCAGTACTCAACTTACTGAAAGAGAGCGAAGGCTTTTTAAAGCTTTAATGGAAAGGTTTATTAATGATGGGCAGCCTGTCGGATCAGGAACATTGGCGCGCGTTCCAGGCATGAATGTAAGCCCAGCAACTATACGTAATGTCATGTCTGATCTTGAGGAGATGGGCTTCATTTATTCTCCACACACCTCAGCAGGAAGGATACCTACAATTAAAGGTTACCGGTTGTTTGTCGACACCTTGCTTAATGTAAAACCTTTAAATTTACATTTGATTGAAGAATTGAAGGATGAGTTATATGAATCAAGTGATGATAAAGCACTTTTGAAATCAGCAACAAATCTACTGTCAGACATAACCCAGTTAGCAGGAATTATTACACTTCCGAAAATAGAGCATCAAGAGTTTAGACAAATAGAATTTTTAACACTATCAAGCAAGCAAGTGCTTGTAATTCTAGTTACCAATGAGAAGGAAGTACAAAACCGTGTTATTGATTTGGATAGAGAATACAGTAACTCTGAATTACAAACAGCTGCAAATTACCTAAACGATATTTTTTCTGGCAAAAGTTTGTTATCTGTCAGAAGAACTATTCTAAATGAGCTTGATAATGTAAGAGAGAATGTCAATGCTGAAATGCTTTCCGCCATAAAATTAGGACAACGTATATTCAAGCAGGAATCAGAAAGTGATTATGTTATATCTGGACAAACTAATCTTATGGAATGTGAAGAACTTTCAAATGTTAACCAATTAAGATCGCTGTTTGATGCTTTTAATAAAAAAAGAGATATCTTGCATATTTTAGATAAATGCATTATTGCAGAAGGTATACAGATCTTTATAGGGCAGGAATCTGGTTATGGAGTGTTAGATGATTGTAGTGTAGTTACCTCAACATACAGTATTGGTGAGAGCGCAGTCGGGGTATTAGGTGTAATTGGTCCTAAAAGAATGGCTTATGATCGCGTAATACCTGTAGTTGATGTAACAGCTAAATTGTTATCTGAAGCCTTGAATTTAAAAACTTAGACCATACTTAATAGCTTAGTTTTAAATTTATCACTACAAGCTTAGGAGTAAGGGTTAGCGATGAGCAATAAAGATAGCCAGAAAAAAGATAAGATTTCAGACGTTTCTAAAAAAACTGCAAAGACCACAAGTGCTGGAGATGCGGTTAACTTAAAGCAAGAGGAATCGCAAAAGAAACTTGAGCAAGAATTGCAAGATGCGCAAGATCAACATTTGCGAGCCCAAGCTGAATTAGAGAACCTAAGAAAAAGGGGTGTGCGCGAGTTAGAGAATGCGCATAAATACGGTATTGAGCGCTTCGCAAAAGAAGTGCTTGAAGTTAAGGACAATATCGAGATGGGTATTGAGTCTTTACAGACTCAGAAAGATGGCAGTAAACACTTAGAAGGCATGCAGCTTATATTAAACACACTGACCCAGACGCTTGAAAGATTTTCAGTCAAAGAGTTTGATCCTGACGGAGAATCTTTCGATCCCGAGCAACATGAGGCTATGTCTGCACAAGAAAGCCCCAAACATCCACCTAATACTGTTATCTCAGTGATAAAAAAAGGGTATTTGCTACATGATAGGCTATTAAGGCCAGCCGTTGTGATAGTGTCAAAAAACCAAGAAAGTTCAACAGATTAATTTTTTTTAGTGCCACTTGAAATTAACAAAGTACACCCATACTTATGTAGTAGGTTATCGAATTCAATTTATAAGAGGTTATAGGTAAATGGCAAAAATTATAGGTATCGATCTTGGTACAACCAACTCATGTGTATCGATTATGGAAGGTGCGACACCCAAGGTAATAGAGAATAGTGAGGGCGACCGCACAACCCCTTCCATGGTTGCATACAATGGGGATGAAATTCTTGTCGGACAACCTGCTAAACGCCAAGCTGCAACAAACCCCCAAAATACTTTACACGCTATAAAACGATTAATGGGGCGTCGCTACCAAGAAGAAGAGGTGCAAAAAGATATTAATCTTGTGCCATATAAAATCATCAAAGCAGAGAACGGTGATGCATGGACCGAGATAAATGGCGAAAAAATAGCTCCGCCTAAGATTTCAGCTCACATCTTAATGAAAATGAAAAAGACCGCTGAAGAGTATGTTGGAGATGAGATAAAAGAAGCTGTAATTACTGTGCCAGCTTATTTTAGTGATTCACAGAGACAAGCAACTAAAGATGCAGGAAAAATTGCAGGTTTAGACGTAAAGAGGATTATTAATGAACCAACTGCCGCAGCTTTAGCTTATGGCCTAGATAAAAAAGAAGGCAACAAAAAAATCGTTGTCTACGATTTAGGTGGAGGAACCTTTGATGTATCAATTATCGAATTAGCAGATGTAGATGGCGAACACCAATTTGAGGTCTTAGCCACAAATGGCGATACATTTCTCGGCGGTGAGGACTTTGACTTGAAAGTCATCGATTACTTAGTTGATGAATTTAAAAAAGACCAAGGAGTAGACCTGAAAAAAGATCCGCTTGCTTTACAAAGGCTCAAAGAAGGAGCGGAGAAAGCAAAGATAGAGTTGTCAAGTACAAAACAAACAGATATAAATTTACCTTATGTGACTGCAGATGCTAATGGACCAAAACATTTAAATATAAAGCTTACTCGATCAAAACTAGAATCATTAGTTGAAGAGTTAGTTAATAAAACAATTGAGCCGTGCAAAACAGCCTTAAATGATGCTGGGATCACAGTCAAAGATATAAATGATGTGATTTTAGTTGGCGGTCAAACTCGTATGCCCCAAGTCCAAAGCGCGGTAAAAAGTTTTTTTAATAAAGAGCCACGTAAAGACGTCAATCCTGATGAAGCAGTAGCAATGGGAGCAGCCATTCAAGCAGGCGTGTTAGGCGGAGATGTTAAAGATGTATTATTGCTAGATGTTACCCCACTTTCCTTAGGGATAGAAACAATGGGTGGCGTAATGACGAAATTAATTGATAAGAACACAACAATACCAACAAACACTTCACAAATATTCTCAACAGCAGAAGATAATCAAGTTGCAGTTACTGTCCATGTTTTGCAAGGAGAGCGTGAGCAAGCGAGCGGCAACAAAACTCTAGGAAGGTTTGATTTAACAGATATTCCCCCTGCACCAAGAGGCATGCCACAAATAGAAGTAGCTTTTGATATTAATGCTGACGGGATTTTAAATGTTTCTGCAAAAGATAAAGCAACAAATAAAGAGCAATCAATAGTTATAAAAGCATCAAGCGGCCTGACAGATGACGAGATCGACAGCATGATCAAAGATGCTGAGGCTCACGCTGATGAAGATAAAAAATTTCATGAACTTGTCATAGCCAGAAATCAAGCCGACGCTTTGATTCATGCTACAGAGAAATCAATTGATACGTACAAAGAAAAAATAACAGATGAAGAGAAAAAAGATATAGAAGAGGCAATTAAGGACCTTAAATCTGTTTTAGATAAAGATGACAAAAACGATATTGATGAAAAAACAAAGACTCTGACAGAGGTTGCAGGCAAATTTGGTCAGCGCATGTACACAGAAGAACAGGAGAAAGCTCAGCCAGACTCTGATGCTGCTGATGATAATGCTTCTAACGATGATGTAGTTGATGCTGAATTTGAAGAGGTGAAAGAAGAGAAGAAAGACAGCGGTAGTTAAGAACAAAAAGGTCCAACAAAAAATCCGCAAACCCATTTAATAGGTTTACGGATTTTTGCATAACTAAACAATGAGGTTTCTCGTTAAGGCAAGTCATGGCGAAAGAGGATTACTATAAAACACTTGGTGTAACAAAGAATGCAAGCGATGCTGAAATAAAAAAAGCTTATCGTCGACTTGCAATGAAATATCATCCTGATCGCAACGACGGCAATGCTGATGCGGAAGCAAAATTTAAAGAAGCGAAAGAAGCGTACGAAGTATTATCCAGTAGCGACAAAAGAGCCACATACGACCAATTTGGTCACGAAGGTGCGAATTTTGGCGGTGGTGGTTTTCGAGGAGGCGGTTTTAGTGGTGCTGGGTTTGAAGATATATTTGGAGATATATTTGGAGATATTTTTGGGAATGCGCGGCACAGCGGTGGGCCTCAAGCATATAGGGGTGCTGATCTTCAATATAATCTCGACATCTCTCTCGAGGAGGCAGCATTTGGTAGTGAAAAATCAATAAATGTTAAAGTAGGGACAACTTGTGACAGATGTGATGGAACAAGTTCTGAGCCTGGAACAGCCCCTAGCACATGTTCTACATGTAATGGCACGGGACAAGTACGTATGCAACAAGGTTTTTTTTCGATACAACAAACATGCCACCAATGTAACGGAGCTGGAAAAATTTTAACGTCACCATGTCGTGCATGCAATGGGTTAGGAAGGGTAAAAAAGAAGAAGAAGCTGATTGTTAAAGTTCCCGCCGGCATTGAAACTGGCCAAAGAATACGGCTAGCGAACGAAGGAGAGTCAGGGTTGAATCAAGGTCCTCCCGGTGATTTATATGTTCAAATTGATGTAAGAGAGCACCATTTGTTTAAAAGAGATGATAGAAATAATTTGTTATGTGGTGTTCCAATAAGTTTTACAATGGCGGCCTTGGGTGGAGAAATTGAGGTGCCAACGTTAAAAGGCAAAGTAAAAATCACCATACCTCCCGAGACTCAGACCGGGAAACTATTTCGGTTAAGGGGTAAGGGAATTCAAGATATTCGCGGAGGCGCAATGGGAGATATGCTATACAATGTTGTTGTTGAAACACCAGTAAATTTGAATGCTGAGCAAAAACAACTGCTTGCCCAGCTTTCAAGTTCATTAGGGCAGCAGCACAGAAAACATAGCCCAAAAGAACAAAGCTGGTTCGAGACATTGAAAAAGTTTTTTTAAGGTTAATTATATGGCTGTAAAAGTTGCAATAGGCGGGGCTACCGGACGTATGGGTTCAACACTTATCGAGTTAGCTCAGATTGATAAAGATGTAGAACTTAGTTTAATAACAGATGTGAAAGATAATTTGCATGACAAGCAACTGCAAGGACTAGGGATACCGTTTACTGATGATTTAACTAAACATTTTGATATTTTTGATGTTTTCATAGATTTTACGAGACCTGAAGGCACAATGAGAGCTTTGGATGCATGTGTGCTAGGTGGGAAATCTTTGGTAATCGGAACTACAGGATTTAGCTCTGACGAACATGAAAATATAAAAAAAGCTGGCAATGAAATCTCTATAGTGTGCTCGCCTAATATGAGTGTTGGCGTTAACTTACTGTATGTCTTGATTGACGAAACCGTACATAACTTACAAAAAATAAACAATATAAAAGTTATAGATAAACATCATAAACACAAAGTTGATGCTCCATCAGGAACGGCCTTAAAAATTGAAGAAGTTTTGAGACATTCCTTGAAAAAGGCACACAATAATGACGTTGAGATTACAGTAGATTCCATTCGAGAAGGGGAAGACGTTGGTCAACATATAATAGATTTTAATGCCCAAGATGAGAAAATAACTCTCACTCATGAAGCGAGCAGCCGTCATGCGTTTGCAAGAGGCGCAATCCTCGCTGCAAAGTGGCTAGCAACAAAAGATACAAATGATAAAGGGATATTCACAATCTCAGACGTGCTATCTGATACTTAATTAATGTATTAAGCTATTCCAGTTCACTTATACATCGAGTAAAATATACTCACTAATCATGGCGGGGAGATTTCATCTGAATTCACCCCGCTTTCTATATGTGAGGCTTGGGGGACATCTTTGACAAACATAGCATTGCTAGCGCTTGAAGATGGTAGTGTTTTTAGAGGCCGGGCAATCGGAGTGGAAGGTATTTCTGTTGGTGAGGTGGTATTTAATACATCAATTACAGGATACCAAGAAATACTATCTGACCCTTCTTATAATCAACAATTAATTACACTTACATATCCACATATCGGCAATGTTGGAACAAATATTGATGATCAAGAATCAGGTAGTGTTTTTGCAAATGGATTAATTGTTCGTGATATCCCAAAACAGCATAGTAACTGGCGTTCGTCATCATCTATAGAGGACTATTTGTCTCATCACAAATTAGTAGGCATATCAAATATTGATACTAGAAGACTCACTGTTTTGTTAAGGGAAAAAGGATCACAAAACGGTTGCATTATGTCAGGTGATGTTAATGAAAAATTAGCAATAACTAAGGCTAGAGAATTTCCAGGATTAAAAGGCATGGATTTAGCTAAAGTGGTCTCAACAAAATCCTCATATATTTGGGATGAGGGTACATGGAGTATAGATAAGAAAAATAAAACAAAACTTCTCAAACCGCAGTTTAATGTTGTTGCTTACGACTTTGGGATTAAAATGAATATACTAAAAATTTTACGCACACTTGGGTGTAAGGTGACAGTTGTTCCTGCGGAAACAAGCGCAGCTGATGTTATGAATTTAAATCCTGATGGTGTTTTCTTATCTAATGGCCCAGGAGATCCTGAACCATGTAGTTATGCAATTACTGCTATAAAACAAATAGTAGACACGGATGTACCAACATTTGGTATTTGTTTAGGACATCAATTACTTGGCCTTGCATGTGGCGCAAAAACAGTAAAAATGAAGTTTGGTCACCATGGTGCAAACCATCCAGTTATTGACCTTAGTACAGGTAAGGTAATGATAAGCAGCCAGAATCACGGTTTTGCTGTGGAAGAGAAAAGTTTGCCTCCCTCTTTGCGGGCTACACATCGTTCTTTATTTGATGGCACATTACAAGGTATTCATCATACAAGTAAGCCTGCTTTCAGTTTCCAAGGACATCCAGAAGCAAGCCCTGGCCCAAAAGATGTTGAATCTCTTTTTGAGTATTTTATTAACCTCATTCAGAAAGCAAAAAAAAATGCCTAAACGTGATGACCTTAAAAGTATTTTAGTAATTGGCGCAGGTCCAATTATTATTGGACAGGCGTGTGAATTTGATTATTCTGGTGTGCAAGCGTGCAAAGCGTTAAAAGACACAGGATTCAAGGTGATTTTAGTTAATTCAAACCCAGCGACAATCATGACGGACCCAGATATTGCTGATGCTATTTATATAGAACCAATTAACTGGGCCACTGTTGCTAAAATTATTGAAGAAGAAAAACCTGATGCAATTTTACCTACAATGGGCGGCCAGACTGGATTAAATTGTGCCCTCGACTTAAGACGTAATGGCGTGCTGGAGAAACACAATGTTGAAATGATAGGAGCTTCGCCAGAGTCTATTGATATGGCTGAAGATCGAGAATTATTTAAAAAAGCAATGTCAGAAATAGGATTACAATCTGCGCAATCATCTTTAGCACATTCTCTAGATGAAGCAATTGAGCAACAGAAAAAAATTGGCTATCCGACAATTATCCGGCCTTCTTTTACACTGGGCGGAAGTGGCGGAGGCATTGCAACCAATGAAAGCGAATTTTTAGAAATAGTAGCGCATGGTCTTGAGGTATCACCCACAAGCGAGGTATTACTTGAAGAATCATTACTTGGATGGAAGGAATATGAAATGGAGGTTGTGCGAGATTGTAAGGATAATTGCATTATTGTCTGCTCTATTGAGAATCTAGATCCAATGGGAATTCATACCGGTGACTCAATCACAGTTGCTCCAGCACAGACATTAACCGACAAAGAGTATCAAATCATGAGAAATGCATCGATTGATGTATTACGTAAAATCGGTGTAGATACTGGTGGTTCAAATGTGCAATTTGCTGTTAACCCTGATAACGGACAATTAATAATTATTGAAATGAACCCCAGAGTTTCTAGATCTTCAGCGTTAGCATCAAAAGCGACCGGTTTTCCGATCGCAAAAATTGCAGCGAAACTTGCCGTAGGTTTTACATTAGATGAACTGCAAAATGATATCACTGGAGGGCTTACGCCAGCATCATTTGAGCCTACTATTGATTATGTTGTTACAAAAGTACCTAGATTTACATTTGAAAAGTTCCCAAAAGCTAATGATAGGTTAACTACGCAAATGAAATCTGTTGGTGAGGCCATGGCTATTGGAAGAACTTTTCAAGAATCAATGCAGAAAGCGCTGCGGAGTTTAGAGATTTCGAGTTATGGTTTTGAAACTTTTTTAGATCAAAAAAATAAAAATAACCAAGATATTTTAAATAAAGAGTTAAAAGATGCTGGGCCAAGAAGACTCTGGTATATAGCTGATGCTTTTAGGTTTGGAATGAATATCAACGAAGTCAATCAACTCACAGGTGTTGATAAATGGTTCCTTTCTGAGATAGAAGATATTGTCAATACAGAAAAAGATATTCAAGCGCAAGAACTATCATCTATAAGTAAAGAATTATTGTTTTCATATAAACAAAAAGGTTTTTCAGACAAAAGGCTTTCTATGCTAATGGACACAAGCGAACAAGCCGTTAGACATCATAGGCACTCTTTGAATATTCACCCAGTATATAAACATGTTGACACATGCGCCGCAGAATTTTCAACGTCAACAGCATACCTGTACTCGACATATGAAGAACATTGTGAAGCTAACCCAACAAAAAATAAAAAAATAATTGTATTGGGAGGAGGGCCAAACAGAATTGGACAGGGCATTGAGTTCGATTATTGTTGCGTACATGCTGCACTTGCTTCTAAAGAAGAAGGATTTGAGTCGATAATGATAAATTGTAATCCAGAAACAGTCTCCACAGATTACGATACTTCCGATAGACTTTATTTCGAACCTTTAACATTAGAAGATGTGCTTGAAATAGTTAGACTAGAGAAACCATATGGAGTGATTGTTCAGTATGGCGGGCAAACACCTCTTAAACTTGCAAATGAACTAGAAGAAGAAGGTGCGCCAATCATAGGAACAAGCCCAGATTCTATAGATTTAGCTGAAGATCGTGAACGCTTTCAAGCATTGCTTCAAGAATTAGAATTACTGCAACCACCTAATGCAACAGTGCGTGAACCAAAAGAAGCAGGACATCTCGCAGACAATATTGGGTACCCTTTGGTAGTTAGGCCATCTTATGTGCTGGGAGGGCGTGCAATGGAAGTTGTGTTTAACCAAGATGAGCTACTGCAGTATTTACAAGAGGCCGTGAATGTATCGGATGATTCACCTGTATTATTAGATAAGTTTTTAGATGATGCCATAGAAGTCGATGTAGATGTTATTTGCGACGGTCATAATGTTCTTGTGGGAGGCATTATGCAGCATATAGAGCAGGCAGGAGTGCATTCTGGAGATTCAGCATGCTCCTTACCATCATATTCTATAAATAAAGAAATTGAAGAACAAATAAGGGAAAATGTTGGGAAACTAGCGCGAAGATTAAATGTTATAGGCCTCATGAATGCTCAATTAGCTGTAAAAAATAACAAAATATATGTTTTGGAGGTCAACCCGCGCGCATCAAGGACAGTACCCTTTGTTTCAAAATCAACAGGTAAGCCTTTAGCGAAAATTGCTGCAAAATGTATGCTTGGAAGATCATTGACGGAACAAGAGCAAACACAAGAGGCAAAACTCAGTTACTTTTCTGTCAAAGAAGCTGTTTTTCCTTTTGTAAAGTTTCCTGGCGTTGACCCGATTCTCGGCCCAGAAATGAAATCTACTGGAGAGGTTATGGGTGTAGGGTTTAGTTTTGGCGAAGCTTTTGCAAAGTCACAGCTTGCTGCAGGTATAACTATCCCTTCTGAAGGGACTGTATTAATTAGTGTTAGAGATGAAGACAAAGAGCCTATGCTATCTGTTGCCTCTGAATTAATCAGCCTAGGTTTTAGTATTATTGCAACATCAGGTACGCATGCGATATTACAAGAAAATAATATAAAGTCTCAAAGAGTTAATAAAGTTGCGCAAGGATCACCGCATGTGGTTGATATGATCAGCAATAATGAAGTTAATCTCATTGTTAATACAACTCAAGATAAAAAAGCAATTATAGATTCTGCTCTTATTAGAAGAGAAGCTCTACAACAAAAAGTCTGCTATACAACAACTCTAACTGGAGCAAAAGCACTTATTGAAGCCTTGCGTTGCGGACCATTGGATACAGTTCGCAGATTATCGTTGATACAATCAGAGTATGTTAATTAGAGAAAACAAAGTGAATAAAATACCAATAACAGTTAGTGGTGAGAAAAAATTAAGAGATGAGCTTAAGAGTTTAAAAACAAAAGACCGCCAAGAAGTTATAGAAGCAATTGCAACAGCAAGGGAGCATGGTGATCTAAAAGAAAATGCAGAGTATCACGCTGCAAGAGAGCGACAAAGTTTTATTGAGGGAAGGATAAAAGACATTGAGAGCACCTTATCGAATGCTGAGATTATTGATCTTACAAATATAAATGCTAACGGAAAGGTAATTTTTGGTTCAACTGTCACTGTCTGTGATGTTGAAACTACTCATGAAATATCATATAAAATTGTTGGTGATGATGAAGCAAATATAAAACAAAATTTAATTTCGTATACTTCCCCAATAGCAAAAGCACTTATAGGAAAAGAAAGCGGTGATGTTGTGATTGTCAAGGCGCCTGCGGGAGATAGGCAATTTGAGATTGTTGATATAAAATATTTGCAAGATTAATTATGCCTAGACTCAATAAACGTTGGTTGCATGCTCACAAGAAAGATATATTTTTTAATCTTGCTGCTCAAGAAGGTATGCGATCAAGGTCTGTTTATAAGCTTAGCGAAATTGACCAGAAATTTAATTTATTAAGCCCTGGCATGAAGGTTTTAGATCTTGGGTCCTCGCCAGGCGGATGGAGTCAGTACGTTTCTTCAAAATTAGGGAGACATGGGAAAGTTCTTGCTGTAGATATGCAGGAGATGAAACCGATCAAAAATGTGCGTTTTTTGCACGGAAATGTCACAGATAATGCGATATATAGCAAGATACAGGAAGAAATGCCAAAAATTGACCTTGTATTATCTGATATGGCCCCCAATATTAGTGGTATACCATCTGTAGATCAGCCGAAAAGCATATTTTTAGTTGAATTAGCTATAGATTTAGCAGCCAATATTCTTGTGCAATCTGGGTCAATGTTAGTTAAAATTTTTCATGGAGAAGGTTTTGAGGATACAGTTACAAAAACAAAATCGATTTTTAATAAGGTAAGAATTTTTAAACCTAAGGCATCAAAAGCATTGAGCAAAGAAGTTTATATTTTAGCAACAAGCTTAAAAGGAATTAATACAAATGAGTGATTTGATAAAAAATTTAATCTTGTGGGCGGTAATTGCAGCCGTTCTAATGTCCGTATTCAATAATTTTTCACCGCAAAGACAAGTTTCAAAATCTCTTTCTTATTCAGAGTTTATATCAAGCGTGAAAAAAGGAGAAATTGGTTCGGTAAGCATTGCTTCTGATAATCGCACCATTAATGGTGTGTTTAAAGATGGCGGTAATTTTAAAACTTTTGGTTTGAACGATCAAAAAATGGTGGATGATTTACTTGCAAGCAATGTAGAAATAATTACAGAGCCTAAAGAAGAGCAATCATTTTTCAAAGAGATCCTAATACATTGGTTTCCAATGTTGCTGCTTATTGCTGTTTGGATATTTTTTATGCGTCAAATGCAAGGCGGCGGTGGCGGAAGAGGTGCTATGTCTTTTGGAAAAAGTAAAGCACGCTTAATGGGTGAAGACGAAGTTAAAGTAACATTCAATGATGTTGCGGGAGTTGATGAAGCAAAAGACGAAGTTCAAGAACTTGTGGAGTTTTTGCGCGACCCGCGTAAGTTTCAAAAACTAGGCGGAAAAATACCTCATGGCGTTTTGATGGTCGGCTCACCTGGTACAGGTAAAACATTATTAGCAAGAGCTATTGCAGGTGAAGCGAAAGTGCCTTTTTTTACAATATCTGGGTCAGACTTTGTAGAGATGTTTGTAGGTGTCGGCGCATCACGTGTTCGTGATATGTTTACTCAAGCACAAAAACATAGTCCTTGTATTATTTTTATTGACGAAATAGACGCGGTTGGAAGACATAGAGGCGCAGGTTTAGGCGGCGGGCATGATGAAAGAGAGCAAACTTTAAACCAACTGTTAGTAGAGATGGATGGTTTTAAAGGCCATGCTGGTATCATAGTTATTGCAGCAACGAATAGACCTGATGTGCTAGACCCAGCGTTACTTCGTCCTGGCCGCTTTGATCGCCAGGTAGTTGTTCCATTGCCAGACATCCGTGGTCGCGAACAAATACTAAAAATACATATGCGACGAGTCCCTGTTGCTGCTGATGTTAAACCAAGTGTCATCGCTAGAGGTACCCCTGGATTCTCTGGTGCAGATCTTGAAAATTTAGTAAATGAAGCTGCATTATTCGCAGCACGCCTAGATAAACGCAAGGTTACTATGGAGGATTTTGAGCAAGCAAAAGATAAAATTATGATGGGAACTGAGCGCAGGTCAATGGTAATGAGCGAAGATGATAAACGTCTTACGGCTTACCACGAGTCAGGGCATGCAATAATTGGAAGAGTAGTTCCCGAGCACGACCCTGTGCATAAAGTAACAATAATCCCACGCGGGAGAGCGCTTGGTGTAACCATGTTTCTTCCCGAGGAAGACAGATATAGTAATAGCAGGCAACGATTAGAGAGCATGATATGCACTTTGTATGGTGGGCGCATAGCTGAAGAACTGATTTTTGGCACAGATAAAGTAACTACAGGTGCACAAAATGATATAGAGCGTGCGACAGAATTAGCACGCAATATGGTAACGAAATGGGGGCTTTCGGAAGAATTAGGACCTTTAGCATATAGCGAAGAAGATGGAGAGGTTTTTTTAGGCCATTCAGTTACTAGACACAAAACAATGGCTGATGACACAGCTAAATCAATTGACTCTGAAGTAAGATCCATTGCGGAAAGAAATTATAAAATGGCACGAAAAATCCTTGAAGAGAATATTGATAAAGTTCATTTAATGGCTGATGCTTTAATGAAGTACGAGACTATAGATAAAAAACAAATCGATGACATCATGAACGGCAAAGAGCCAAGACCCCCAGAGCACTGGGATGATGGAGATCCTGATTCAACCTCATCCGACAAGACAAAAGAAGAAGCTGACAGCAAAATTGGCGGACCAGCAAGCTCCCATTAAAAAGCACGAATGAAAAAAAAATTTTTTGGTACCGATGGAATAAGAGGGAGAGTCGGCGAGCTCCCAATGACACCAGATTTTATTTTGAAGCTGGGGCGCGCTGCCGGTGAGGCTTTAATTGAGACGACAAAGAATAATAAAATAATCATCGGTAAGGATACTAGAATATCTGGGTATATGTTCGAATCTGCACTAGAAGCAGGATTATCTGCCGCAGGTGCAGAGACATATTTGCTAGGCCCAATGCCTACACCAGCAATCGCATATTTAACAAGAACATTACGCGCAGCTGCTGGAATAGTCATAAGCGCATCACATAATCCTTATCATGATAATGGAATAAAATTTTTTTCTTCAGAAGGAAAGAAGTTGCCATCGAGCTTAGAAGAGTTAATAGAACAGAAGCTTGAAATGTCACAATTTAATGCAATTGAACCTTATGTTGGTAAAGCTCATCGTGTGGACGATGCAGCCGGGCGCTATATAGAATATTGCAAGAGCACAATACCAGGAAAAACACGTTTAGTAGGTTTAAAGATAGTTATTGATTGTGCAAATGGCTCAACTTATAGCATTGCCCCCAGAGTCTTTTCCGAATTAGGTGCCGACGTGGTTGCAATATGTAATACCCCAAATGGTATCAATATAAATAAAAAGTGCGGGACAACTGATACTGCTTTATTGGCAGAAACTGTAATAAAAGAAAAGGCAGACTTAGGTATCGCGATAGATGGAGACGGAGATAGATTAATTATGATAGACGATCAAGGGAATGTTGTAGATGGGGATGAGCTGTTATATGTGCTTGCTAGCGGGTATCAAGAAATTAACTTATTAAATGGCGGCGTAGTAGGAACAGAAATGAGTAATCTTGGGCTTGAACGAGCGTTTAGCAAAAAAGATATTGATTTTAAAAGGACCAAGGTTGGAGATAAATATATTCATGAGTTGCTTCAAAAACTCGGATGGCGGCTTGGCGGTGAGCCTTCAGGGCATATATTATGTCTTGATCGCGCAACAACAGGAGATGCTATTGTAGTCGCATTACAAGTTTTGTCAGAAATCTTGAGGACTGAAAAAAACTTATATGAATTAAAAACTCCTATACAAAAACTCCCTCAAATTATAATTAATGTACCTTTGTATGCAGAAAAAAATATACTTGAGAACAAAGAAGTGCAGCAAGCGGTTACAGATGTTGAAAATATCTTATCTAAACATGGTCGTGTTCTTTTACGTAACTCAGGGACGGAGCCTTTTGTTAGAATAATGGTAGAAGGTGAAGATTATACTCAAGTAAAAGAATTGGCAGACATGCTCGCAACAACAGTGAAAGAGCTTTCTCAACAGCAATTACATTGAAGCTATATTTCTGAAAAATTTAATAATGCGAAAATCAATAGTAGCAGGGAACTGGAAAATGAATGGTGATTTAGAAAGCACCAAACACCTTGTTTCGGAAATATTAGAAGGACTAAAAAAAACACCCAACACAGAAGTTATTATTTTTCCGCCATATGTTTATTTAGATTCTGTTGGACAGCAAATTAGAAATGAGAAAAAACCCAGTTCTAATAAATTACTATGCGGTGTCCAGGATATTTGTGAAAATGAGAATGGTGCTTTTACAGGTGAAATTTCAACTGAGATGCTTAAAGATTTTTATTGCACACATATCATTATTGGTCACTCAGAAAGAAGACATATATATCAGGAAAATAACGAGCTGTGTGCAAAAAAATTCTTAATAGCAGCAAATGAAGGTTATACTCCAATACTGTGTTTAGGAGAGACTTTAGAAGAAAGAAATAACAATCAGACACATGAAATAATTGCAGCACAACTAGAAACAGTCATTGGTATATCTGGAATAAAAGCCTTTCAAAATGCAATAATTGCTTATGAACCTGTTTGGGCAATAGGCACTGGGCAAACCGCGACTCCTGAGCAAGCGCAAAATGTGCATGAATATATAAGAGCTGTTATGACTAAACATTCACAAGATTGCGCAAAAGATATTAGAATACTATATGGTGGTAGTGTTAATGCTGAAAATGCGAAAAGTATTTTTTTGATGCCTGATATTGACGGAGGGTTAATAGGCGGCGCATCACTTAACTCAAAAGATTTCTTGGCAATATGTGAATCAATATAGATTATGATTTATACAAGTTTATTTATAACAGCGGTAGTTCTTGCAATTATTATTGTAGGTTTGATTTTGATGCAACAAGGAAAAGGTGCTGATGCTGGTGCAGCGTTTGGAGCAGGTGTCTCAGGAACAGTCTTTGGTGCACGTGGAGCCGCATCTTTTTTAGCAAAACTAACAGCTTTTTTTGTCGCACTATTTTTCTCAGTTTGCTTAAGTTTAGCTTACGTTGCAAAAAAAGTTACAGGCCCTGAGGATAGTATTATAGAAAAATCATCTGGCGCTGGTGAAACAATAGAAAAGCTCGCCCCTGAATTAGATCCAACTTCGGATATTCCTGAATAAAATTTTTGAATATATCTATACTATAAACCTATCAGTGCCGATGTGGTGGAATTGGTAGACACGCTGTCTTGAGGGGGCAGTGGCGTAAGCCTTGCCGGTTCGATTCCGGCCATCGGCACCACGCAAATTTTTCCCTTACATATTTCTCAATCTACACGTAAAATCGATTCTATCGATAACAGGAAAGATTATGTTAGAAAATTACTTACCAATATTGATCTTCTTGCTAATGGCATCATTTATTGGCATGGGTGCCATTCTGCTTGGTAGACTTTTGTCTACAAATAAGCCATCAAAAGCAAAAATGTCTGCATATGAATGCGGTTTTGAAGCTTTTGGAGATGCGCATATGAAATTTGATATACGTTACTACTTGGTTGCAATTTTGTTTATTATTTTTGACCTTGAGATTGCATTTTTATTTCCTTGGGCGATAACATTAAATAGCACTGGCATGTATGGACTCATATCAATGGGAGTGTTTTTATTA
Organism: Pseudomonadota bacterium; assembly: GCA_036687665.1. Classification (GTDB taxonomy): domain Bacteria; phylum Pseudomonadota; class Gammaproteobacteria; order Poriferisulfidales; family JAYYZZ01; genus JAYYZZ01. Next base: position 331,660 of record JAYYZZ010000003.1, read on the forward strand.
ATTCTCACCATTGGTTTTATCTATGAATGGAAAAAGGGTGCCCTTGAATGGGACTAAGATGAATATTGCGACCCAACAAATGGAAAAAGGATTTTTCACAACCACCTCGGATCAGTTGATTAACTGGGCTAGAACTGGATCAATGTGGCCAATGACGTTTGGTCTTGCTTGCTGCGCTGTAGAAATGATGCATGCAGGAGCATCACGATATGATATTGATAGGTTCGGCATGTTATTTCGACCAAGCCCACGACAGTCAGATGTCATGATTGTTGCAGGGACACTAGTAAACAAAATGGCTCCAGCACTTAGGAAGGTTTATGATCAAATGACTGAACCAAAATGGGTAATATCTATGGGTTCATGCGCTAACGGCGGAGGATATTATCACTACTCCTACTCAGTTGTTAGGGGATGCGACAGAATAGTGCCTGTTGATATTTACGTTCCTGGATGCCCCCCGACTGCTGAGGCGCTTTTGTACGGTGTATTGCAGTTGAAAAATAAAATAAAAAACGCTAATACAATAGCTAGATAATCAAATTACAGATAACAAACATATGGAAAACCTGTTATCTAGCCTAGAAGAGTTTTTTGGAAAAAAAATAAGCAATTTAAAGTTTGCCTTCAACGAACTGTCTATAACTACTACTTCAGAGAACTTATTAGCAGTAATGCAGGCTTTAAAAGATAAAGAGCCTTTTCAGTTCGATATGCTTGTCGATCTTGCTGGCGTTGATTATTTAGAATATAAAGAAGATGAATGGATTTCAAGAGAGTCAACACAATCTGGATTTTCAAGAGCTGTTAATGAAAAAAGCTTTGGGCGATCCTCGTTCCTAAAACCAAAACAAGCAAGCAAAAAAGAAGAACCTCGCTTTGCCGTTGTTTATCATTTGCTTTCGTTAAAACACAATCACAGACTTAGAGTTAAAGCTATATGCAAAGATGATCTGCAGCCATCAGTTCCATCAGTAATAAATATTTGGAAGTCTGCTGACTGGTATGAAAGAGAAGCTTACGATTTATTTGGTATTATTTTTGCAGGGCACCCAGATCTTAGACGTATTCTGACCGATTATGGTTTTATCGGTCATCCTTTTCGAAAAGATTTCCCATTAATAGGAAATGTTGAAGTTACATATGATGACAAACAAGAAAGGGTTGTCTATCAACCTGTCACTATAGAACCTAGAGTTGTTGTGCCAAAAGTTTTACGTGATGATAATCGTTACAAAGTAAATAAAAAAGGAAGCAAGAGTGACTGAGATAAAGAGCTACACGATGAATTTTGGGCCGCAGCACCCAGCAGCACATGGTGTTTTACGATTGGTTTTAGAACTTGATGGTGAAGTTGTGAAACGAGCAGACCCACATATTGGTTTGCTGCACCGCGGTACAGAGAAGCTAGTTGAAAGTAAACCATACAACCAAAGCATAGGTTATATGGATAGATTAGATTATGTCTCTATGATGTGTAATGAGCATGCATATGTCTTAGCGATCGAAAAACTTTTAGGTATAGAAGTTCCAAAAAGGGCCCAGTATATACGCGTGATGTATGACGAGATCACACGAATACTGAATCATTTGTTGTGGTTAGGCGCCCATGCTTTAGATGTTGGTGCTATGACAGTATTTCTTTACGCATTTCGCGAACGAGAAGATTTAATGGATTGTTATGAAGCTGTTTCAGGAACTAGAATGCATGCAACTTATTATAGACCCGGCGGCGTATACCGCGATCTTCCAGAAACTATGCCACAGTATCAACAATCTAAATGGAAATCCAAAGCAGAAGTGAATAAATTAAATGAATACAGGCAGGGAACATTATTAGATTTCATAGAAGACTTTACTAGAAAATTTCCTGATTACATTTCTGAATATGAAACTCTTCTTACTGATAACCGTATTTGGAAGCAGCGCACTGTTGATATTGGCGTTGTGAGCCCAGAAAGAGCTATTGCACTTGGTTTTACTGGGCCAATGCTGAGAGGGTCTGGGGTTGAGTGGGATTTGAGAAAAAAACAACCCTATGGAGTATATCCTGAATTAAGTTTTGATATTCCTGTAGGTACAGCTGGTGATTGTTATGACCGGTACTTAGTTAGAATGGAAGAAATGAGACAGTCTAATGAGATCGTAAAGCAATGTGTTGTTTGGTTAAAAAATAACCCAGGGGATGTGTTTGCTGAGAAATCTAAAGTGGCCCCTCCAAAACGCCTAAACATGAAGAGTGACATGGAATCCCTGATACACCATTTCAAACTTTACACTGAAGGATATGTGTTACCTGAAGGAGACGTTTATACTGCAATTGAACATCCAAAAGGTGAGTTTGGTATTTATTTAATTTCTGACGGAGCAAACAAACCTTATCGCGTAAAAATAAGAGCACCAGGATTCGTGCATTTATCTGCACTTGATGAGATGTCACGTGGCCATATGATCTCTGATGTGGTTGCTATTATAGGGACACAAGATATTGTATTTGGTGAAATTGATCGTTAAAAAAATGAATAATAAAAAAACTAGACTATCAAAAAACATATGTAAAGAAATTGATGATTATTCAAAAAGATTTCCTTCTGAACATAAGAAGTCAGCTGTAATCAAAGCTCTGCATTGTTTGCAAGAGGAAGATGGTTATCTTTCTTCTGAGAAAATGGAAGCTGTTGCTGATTATTTAGATATTGAAGCAATTGATGTGTATGAGGTTGGCTCTTTTTATTCAATGTTTACATTAAAACCTGCAGGTAAACACCATATTTCTGTTTGCACAAATATATCATGCATGCTGAGAGGTGGTGATGAAATATTGCAATGTGTTGAAAAAAAACTTGGGATTAGAGCAGGAGAAAGCACACATGATGGTAAATTCTTCTTAAAAAAAGAAGAAGAATGTTTAGCAGCATGTTGTGGTGCTCCGATGATGCAAATTGATAATGTCTATTATGAAAATCTAACAAATGACAAAACTGAAAAAATAATTGATAGCATAGATTAGGTATAAAGTTATGAAAGAAAAAAACCAAGTATGCTTTAAAACAGTAGGCATGCAAAAAGGCTGGACTTTAAAAGCATATAAAAGCATTGGTGGTTATAAAGCTTGGAAGAAAATACTGGATGAAAAAATCCCACCACGTGCCGTAATTGATATAGTAAAGCAATCTGGTTTACGAGGCCGCGGCGGTGCTGGTTTTTTAACAGGTTTGAAATGGAGTTTTTTGCCGACAGAATCAAAGGGCCAGAAGTATTTAGTTTGCAACTCTGATGAGTCAGAACCTGGAACTTGTAAAGACAGAGATATTATTAGATATAACCCGCACGCATTAATAGAAGGCATTCTAATATCTGCTTATGCAATTGGTGCAAGTGTGGCTTATAACTATATACGGGGAGAATTTTTAGATGAACCATATCGTAGATTCAGAGATGCTTTAGAGGAGGCCTACAAAGGACGCTTGGTGGGCGGTAATATTTTAGGTAGCAACCTTACTATTAATATTTATGATGTAACTGGCGCAGGAGCTTACATTTGTGGAGAAGAAACTGCCTTATTAGAATCATTAGAAGGTAAACCCGGAAAGCCAAGGTTCAAGCCACCTTTTCCAGCCCAGCAAGGTTTATATGCTAAACCCACAATAATTAATAACACAGAAACTCTCGCTTCAGTTCCAACTATCATCAATAACGGTGTTGACTGGTTTATGGAAAAAGGAGTGAAAAATAGCTCAGGCACTAAGTGTTTTTCTGTTTCCGGGCATGTAAATAAACCAGGAAACTTTGAAATACCATTAGGCACACCTTTTAAGGATTTACTTAATATGGCAGGCGGCATGCTAAACAGCAATGAATTGAAAGCTGTAATCCCCGGAGGATCATCAGTACCAGTGGTTCCTGCAGAGCGAATGATGTCATGCAATATGGATTATGACTCAATAGAAAAAGCAGGCTCTTTGCTCGGTTCAGGTGGTGTAATAATTATGGATAAAACCACAGATATGGTTAAAGTTCTCCAAAGAATTTCAAAGTTTTATTTTGCAGAGTCTTGTGGACAATGCACACCATGCAGAGAAGGGACGGGCTGGTTGTTCAGGATGTTAACAAGAATTACTCAAGGGCAGGGGTCAAGGTCTGACATAGTAAATCTTGAAAGCGTAGCAAGCAACATATTTGGCAATTGTATCTGTGCCCTTGGCGATGCAGCAGCAATGCCAGTTAGCAGTTTCTTAAAGCATTACCCAGATGAGTTCGAATACTACATAAAACATGGAAAAAGTTTAGTAGATTTACAGAATAATACTAAAAATAAAATATGAAAAGCGAAAAAATACAAATAAAAATTAATGAAAAAAGTTTCGAAGCTTTCAAAAATGAAACAATAATAAGCGTCGCTGACCGCATGGGGATTTACATTCCTAGGTTTTGCTATCACAACAAATTATCAATAGCTGCAAATTGCAGAATGTGCATGGTTGAAGTTGAAGGCGTCAATAAAGCGTTGCCAGCTTGTGCAACAGTTGTTTCTGATGATATGAAAATTTTTACTAACTCGGATATTGCAGCAAATGCACAAAAAAGCACAATGGAATTTTTGTTAATTAATCATCCCTTAGACTGCCCAATTTGTGACCAAGGTGGTGAGTGTGAACTGCAAGATTTGGCAGTGGGCTATGGAAAAAGCGTTTCTCGTTTTTCTGAAAATAAACGTGTTGTCCAGGATAAACCGATTGGACCTTTAATTTCTACTGATATGACTAGGTGTATACATTGCACACGTTGTGTACGTTTCGGTGAAGAAATTGCAGGGGTACGAGAACTTGGTGCACTAGGCCGAGGTGAGTTTATGGAAATCGGGACTTATGTCGAGCACTCTATCTCATCAGAATTATCAGGCAATGTTATTGACCTGTGTCCGGTCGGCGCATTAAACGCAAAACCGTCAAGAATGACTAATAGATCATGGGAAATGGTGCAATTTCCAAATATTTCACCACATGATTGTGTTGGGTCAAATTTATATTTACACGTTCTTCGGAACAAAATTATGAGAGTTGTTCCAAAGGAAAATGAAGAAGTAAACGAAGTTTGGATATCTGATAGAGATCGTTTTAGTTATGAAGGTTTATACCATAGCGATAGGATCGGCGCTCCAATATTGAAAAAAGATGGCAAATGGGTTGAGATCACATGGGATGAGGCATTAAACATTGCATATCAAAAGCTTACTGCAGCAAACCCATCTGACACTGCAGCGCTTATTCACCCTAACTCTTCCCTCGAGGAACTCTATCTTTTTCAAAAATTAGTCAGAAGTTTAAATATAAAAAATATAGATCATCGCCTCCGGCAAACAGATTTTGCAAACCAAGACAAAGCACCGCACTACCCCAACATTCCTATTGCACTAGATGCATTTCAGGATTTAGACAATGTAGTGCTTATTGGCTCAAATGTAAGAAAAGATCAGCCAATTATTGCACACAATATACGCAAGTCGTGCTCGAAAGGCGCAAATGTCTTTTCATTGTCTTGCTATGACTACGATCTTAATTTTAATAACCAATCATCTGCAATTGTTAAACCTTCTGAGCTAGCTGGCGAACTTGCTTCTTTAGTTTCAAAAGTCTACAAAAGAAATAAATTAAAGTTTCCTAGTAGTATTTCAAACGAACTAAAAACTTTTATTGAGGAAAATAGCAAAAGTGTTTCTAAAATTAACATCAGTCAGTTATCAGATAAAAAGGAAAACATTATTTTGTTAGGAGTTTTTGCATTACATCATCCACAAAGTTCCCTTTTATCTGCATTAGCAAATCTTCTAGCCGAAGGTATAAATGGTAATGTTGGTTACTTACCTGAAGGACCAAATGTACCTGGAGCTTGGATCACAGGGTGTGTGCCACATCGTCTTTCAAATGGAAATCTATTACAAAAACCTGGAAAGAATAAAAATGAGATGCTTGAGAATCCTATGGATCTTTATGTGTTATTTAATATTGAACCAAGTAATGATTTTGATAACCCAATGCTTGCAAAGCAAAGCCTTATGCAAGCTGACTTTACGATAGGTTTCAATACGTTTTGCAAAAATGATGATATAAATTTGTTTGATTTGCTTATTCCATTGGCAGCATTTTCTGAAATAGATGGTTCATACATAAACATAACTGGCATTAGACAGAACTTTAAGAAAGCGAGCCCAACTTTTTTAGAATCTAAATCTGGATGGAGGGTTTTGAGAAAGCTTGGGTCAATGATAGATGCTGCATTATTTAATTACACTAGCATAAATGATGTTTTCACAGAGAACCTAGATCACGACAAGTTTCAAAATAAGTTCAAGCATGATTACAATATAAAAGTCTCGACTATTGAACCAAGCTCTAAGGATGCGCTAATCAGGTATGGTAGCACTGCAATTTATCAAGTAGACGCATTAACCAGGCGATCATCTTCTTTACAAGAAACCATAGATGGTTCAAAAAAAGGATTATTTATAAACACAAAAACTGCAAACTTAAAAAAATTATCAGAAGGTGAGGTAATATTAAAACAACAAGGGATTAGCAAGAAATTAGCATTACACCTAGACGATAGCGTTCCTGATGATTGCGTGTATATTCCTACCGGCTTCGACTCCCTCTCTGAGATAGGCAGCGCATATGACATTGTTGAACTAGAAAATGCTTAATACATTGATAGAAATTTGGCAGTCTATGCCAACGTATAGCCAGACAGTTTTAATTATTATCTTAAAGATAGTAGCTATATTGATACCATTATTGTTAGCGGTGGCATACTTCACTTATGCAGAACGCAGAATTATAGGTTCTATGCAATCACGTATAGGTCCAAACAGAGTAGGGCCTGCCGGAACATTGCAACCGATTGCGGATGCAATGAAGTTATTATTTAAGGAAATTGTAATTCCTGCTCAAGCTAGTAAGAATCTTTTCTTATTTGCACCTATATTAGCTATCACTCCCGCATTAGCTGCATGGGCAGTTATACCGTTTGATGATACAAAAGTTTTATCTGATATAAATGCTGGATTACTCTATGTTTTAGCACTTACATCGATGGGTGTGTACAGTATTATTATTGCAGGATGGTCATCAAACTCTGTTTATGCTGTTTTAGGAGCAATGCGTTCTGCTGCCCAGATTGTCTCATATGAAATAGCCATGGGTTTTGCATTAGTGGGCGTACTCATGGTAAGCGGCAGTTTAAATATGGGAGATATTGTAGAGGCACAAAAAGGAGATATTTTTAGTTGGTTTTTTATTCCACTACTACCATTGTTTTTAGTCTATATGATTTCAGGTGTTGCTGAGACTAACAGAGCTCCATTTGATGTTGCAGAAGGGGAATCTGAAATAGTCGCAGGTTTTCATGTTGAGTATTCTGGTATGGCGTTTGCTGTTTTTTTTCTTGCTGAGTATGCGAACATGATTTTAATTGCTGCATTAACAAGTGTTCTATTCTTTGGTGGATGGATGTCTCCATTCGGTGACTTTGCTAATGACGTAACAAGGCCAGCGCTTCTTATCAGTTTCTTGTCACCAGGAATACACTGGTTTTTAATGAAGACTGCTTTTTTTATGTTTTGTTTTTTGTGGTTTCGCGCTACATTTCCTAGGTATAGATATGATCAAATTATGAGACTCGGATGGAAAGTTCTAATTCCAATTACATTGATTTGGATTGCCGCTGAGGGTGTGGCAATTGCCTATAAAATTGAGCCATGGTTTAATTTATGAAAGATAAGCTAAAAAATATAGTTAATTTTTTTCAAAGTTTTTTATTATTAGAGCTTTTTAAGGGAATGGCACTTACATTTAGCAAACTGTTTGCTAAAAAGATAACAATCCAGTACCCAGAAGAAAAGACACCACAATCACCAAGATTTAGAGGCCTCCTTGCACTCAGACGATATGAAAATGGTGAAGAGAGGTGTATTGCGTGCCAATTATGTGAAGCTGCATGCCCTGCTTTAGCAATAACTATTGACACAGAAGAACGCGATGATGGCACAAGGCGAACCACTAGGTTTGATATTGATTTATTCAAATGCGTTTTTTGTGGTTTCTGCGAAGAAGCATGCCCTGTAGATTCAATTGTTTTAACACGAACATTTGAATATCACTTTGAAGAGAAAAATACAAATGTTATTCATAAAGCTGAATTGTTAAAAGTTGGCGACCTTCATGAGGAGCAAATTTCTCAAGACAGGATGACCGATAGCCGGTACCGGTAAAAAAGAGATTACTATGGAGTTTCAAGAAATTATATTCTACTTTGCATCGACAATAATAATTATTGCTTCCTTGTACATGATTTCCGTTAAAAATACTGTCCATGCAGCATTTTCCCTCGTCCTTATCTTTTTTCTGAGCGCTATTATTTGGTTGCTATTAGAAGCTGAATTTTTAGCAATTATTCTTGTCCTTGTGTATGTGGGCGCCGTAATGGTTTTATTTTTATTCGTCGTGATGATGATAGATATTAAAGAACTATCTAATAAAAAAAATAATAAATCAAAGTATTTCTCTTTTGGAATTGTAGTAGCGTTAGGCTTATTAATTGAGTTTTTAATAATGCTTAGCGGTGATTTTTCTAGCAGCACATCCTCCACGATCTCTCATAGCAACAACAATAACACGCATTCAATAGGCTCTGTTTTATATACGGAGTACGTATTAGCTTTCGAGCTTGCATCAGTGATCTTACTTGTTGCTATAACCTCTGCAATAGCATTAACTCTGAGAAAAAGGAAAAAAGTTAAATATCAAGATCCATCCAAGCAAGTGCAAGTAAAGAAAGAAGATAGACTCAAACTAATAAAAATGGATTAACTATGCCCGCATTGACACATTTTCTTTTACTAAGTGCAACGCTGTTTGTTGTTGGTGTTGCTGGTGTTTTTATGAACAAAAGAAATTTATTGATAATGCTGATGTCTATTGAATTGATATTATTATCTGTAAGCATGAACTTTATATCATATTCCTATTTCATAGATGATTTATCTGGGCAAATTTTTGTCTTTTTTATACTTACTGTTGCTGCAGCAGAAGCTGCGATCGGATTAGCAATTATAGTCACATTATATAGGAATGCTGGAAGTGTCGACGTAGATCAAATACGTAGAATGCGAGGATAATTGTGGATATAAGTTTCATATCGAAGGCTATTTTATTTGCGCCGCTTGCAGGTTCAATATCAGCTGGCTTCATTGCCAGGCGTTTTAGTAACTCTTTTGCACATTGGACCACGATTATACCTTTAGCATTCGCATTTTTTTTATCTTGCTATCTTTTTTATATTTTTGTGGTAAATAATGAGCAAAGTTCTGAAATTACTTTGTATTCATGGTTTTCTATCAGTAATTTTACATTTGAATTAGGACTTCTAATAGACAAGCTCACTGTAGTAATGATTTCTGTTGTATCACTCATTTCCCTTTTGGTGCATATTTATAGCATTGGGTATATGAAAGATGACCCTGGTTACTGCCGTTTTTTTTCATATATTTCATTATTTACTTTTGCGATGTTGCTTTTAGTTATGGCAAATAACTTTTTGCAACTTTTTATAGGGTGGGAAGCAGTTGGGCTTGTCTCATACCTGCTTATTGGTTTTTGGTTTACAAAAGAATCAGCAATAAGAGCTAATCTAAAAGCTTTTCTTATTAATAGAGTAGGCGATCTTGGATTTTTGCTAGGTATATCCGCTATTTTCATAATTGCTGGAGATTTAAATTACAATGCTGTTTTCACAGCAGCTGGGCAAATGTCAGCCATCAGCTATGAAATTTTACCAGGTCATTCATATAGCATGATCACTATAATCTGCGTCTTACTTTTTATTGGTGCAATGGGAAAATCAGCGCAAGTACCCTTGCATGCTTGGTTGCCAGATTCTATGGAGGGCCCTACACCTATATCTGCACTGATACATGCAGCGACAATGGTGACAGCGGGGATATTTATGGTGACACGCCTTTCTCCTCTTTTTGAATATAGCGATACAGCTTTAAATTTATTGTTAATCGTTGGTAGTATCACAGCATTTTTTATGGGCTTGGTTGGGATTGTTCAAAACGATATTAAGCGCATTGTCGCCTATTCAACTTTGTCGCAATTAGGATACATGACAGTAGCATTGGGAGCTTCAGCATACACATTTGCTTTTTTTCATCTATTGACCCATGCATTTTTTAAATCATTATTATTTTTAGCGGCCGGTTCTGTGATCATAGCTTTACACCACGAGCAAGACATAAGAAAAATGGGAGGGCTAAAGAAGTTTATGCCAATTACCTATTGGACATTTTTAGTTGGATGCTTAGCTTTAGTCGGCATGCCAGGTTTTTCTGGATTTTTCTCCAAAGACTTAATCATTGAGGCTGTACGAGTCTCAGAATTATCAATGAGCGGTTTTGCGTATGCTTTGGTTTTATCGGGTGTATTTGTTACAACGCTCTATACATTTCGCATGTTTTTTCTTGTATTTCACGGAGAAGAAAAACATAACATTAGTCATGCTTCTGTCGTGAAAGAACCAAGTTTTCCAATTCTTGCCCCTCTCTGTTTACTTGCTGTTGGTTCGTTGTTCTCTGGATATTTTATAGAACCGTTTATAGTAAAAGAAACTTTCATGGACTCTATACAAGTGTCGGCAGAACACTCAGCTCCTCTTGGTATGATAGAGTCAGCGTATCAGAATGTTTTTGTCTTTATAGCACACGGCTTTATGCTCCCCGCATTTCTATTGTTGCTTTTAGGTTTTTTAACAGCTTATCTCATTTATATTAAGAATATTAATATTAGTTTTTTCAAGAAATATACATCATGGGTTCAATATATATTGGTGAGAAAATTTGGTTTCGATTATTTTTATGAAGAAGTAGTTACAGCTTGCGCAAAAAAGCTAGGACTCCTGTTATCTAAGTACTCAGATCAAAAAATTATTGATGGGTGTGTAAATGGGGCTGCAGGTGTTATTAGGTTTTTTTCATTACGGGCACGCACTATACAAACTGGATATTTATATCACTATGCTTTTGCTATGGCAGTTGGCTTAGTTGTTTTACTTTTTGTTGTTATATTTAACTTAAGAGTACAATAGTTTTGCAAAATTATATTTTATCTAGCTTAATCTCTATACCAATCTTTGGTGGAATACTTATTCTTTTTTTTAAAGAGTACAGCAAAACTTTAGCTTTTCTTGTATCACTTATAGTATTTGTTTTGAGCATTATTTTATTAACTAAATTTGATTTATCAAATCCTAGCTTTCAATTTGTAGAAAAATTTTCTTGGATAGACATATTTGACATTTATTACCATGTAGGTGTAGATGGATTGTCGCTGCCATTTATCATTCTTTCGACATTTATCACACTGATTGTTGTGATAGCTAGCCCAGATCCTATAAAAGGCAATCTAAATCAATATTTCGCTGCTTTTTTAATTTTAGAAGGATTACTTATCGGTGTATTTTCTGCTTTAGATTCTATCCTTTTTTATGTTTTTTTTGAGGGAATACTAATACCAATGTTTTTAATTATTGGTCTTTGGGGAGGGAATAACAGGATTTACGCCACAGTTAAGTTTTTTCTTTACACATTTTTTGGTTCTATTTTCTTCTTAGTATCTCTTATCTATATGTACACCCAGACAGCAACCTTTGATTTAGCGACACTACAAAATATTAAATTTTCTACACAAGAGCAAATATTCATTTTTCTTGGTTTTCTTATTGCTTTTGCAGTAAAAATTCCTATGTGGCCAGTCCATACTTGGCTGCCAGACGCTCATGTTGAAGCCCCAACTGGTGGCTCTGTAATTTTGGCTGCTGTGTTATTAAAAATAGGGGGCTATGGGCTTGTCAGATTCAATTTGCCAATTACCCCAGACGCAAGCTTCATGTTAGATTGGGTTGTTATTCTTTTTTCGCTTATTGCAATTATTTATATCGCCTTTGTTGCCCTTGCACAGCAAGACATGAAAAAACTAATTGCATACTCGTCAATCGCACATATGGGTTTTGTTACTTTGGGCGTATTTATAGTTTTCCGTATTGTAGAAACAACAAACGCAATAGAAATTGCAAATATGAGCTTAACGGGGGCTATGATTCAGATGGTTTCTCACGGTTTCATCTCAGCTGCATTATTCTTATGTGTGGGCGTGCTGTATAACAGAAAACATACACGCATGATTGAGGATTATGGCGGGGTAATAAATGTTATGCCTAAATTTGGAGCATTTTTTATATTTTTTGCTTTAGCAAACGCTGGGTTACCAGGTACGTCAGGATTTGTCGGGGAATTTATGATCATTATGAGCGTATTTAGTGTAAGTTTCTGGTATGCATTTGCAGCCGGGACTACTTTAGTGCTAGCTGCGGCATATTCATTATGGCTTGTAAAGCGCGTTGTTTTTGGCGAAATCAAGATAGAACATCCTGAGATACATGAATTTCAAGATTTAAATAAAAATGAGTTTACGGCACTTTTTTTATTAGCAATAGCTGTATTGTTTTTTGGTTTATGGCCTGCACCTTTAGCAGAAATTTTTGAGCTTTCTATTGAAAGTATTATTTCTGATATTTTTTTAGCTAAACTTTCCATAGGTTAAAGGAAAAGTATGTTTTTAAATGATTTAATTAAGATAGCGCCAGAGATTTTAGTATTGACGTCTGCATGCTTAATTCTTTTATTAGGTGCTTTTATATCAAAGAAATTACAAGTATATACGTATTACTTAACACAGTTAGTTCTTGTTTTGGGCATCTACTCTGTATTTTTAACAATGACAGGGTTTAAAGATTTTGCGTTTAACGATCTTTTTATAAGAGATAACCTCTCAGATTTGTTAAAAGTTATTTGCCAAATAACATTATTATTTGTTTTTCTTTATTCGAAAAAATTTTTAACATATATGAAGATTCTTTCAGGAGAATACTTTTGCCTTGGCCTTTTTGGTTTATTAGGCATCATGATTATGATCTCTGGAAATAATCTTATCACCTTGTACTTAGGTCTTGAGCTGTTGTCATTATCTTTGTACACCATGATTGCTTTTGTTAGAGATTCATCAATAGCATCTGAATCTGCAATGAAATACTTTGTTCTCGGTTCACTTGCCTCAGGAGTATTATTGTATGGTTTTTCGCTGCTGTACGGTGTTACACATACCTTAGATATTGGTTCTATAAGCGCATATCTTATGTCCAATGATGCTAACCAGCTGCAGTTAGTTTTTGCGTTAGTTTTTATTTTGTCTGGCTTGGCTTTCAAACTCGGTGCCGTGCCTTTTCATATGTGGTTGCCTGACGTGTATGAAGGCTCACCAACGAGCGTTACACTGTACATATCTGCTATACCAAAGATCGCAGGCGTTGCAATATTGCTAAGAGTACTTGGCGGAGCACTACCTAGCATGTACTCAGACTGGCATTTTCTTCTAATTTTTTTAGCAGTACTATCTCTTACTTTTGGAAATATTATTGCAATTGCACAAAATAATATTAAAAGAATGCTCGCTTATTCAGCAATCTCACATACAGGTTTTATATTATTGGGCGTCTTATCAGGGGCTGCTCTAGGATATAGCTCTGCAATATTCTACGTTATTGTTTATTCAATCATGGTTACTGCTGTGTTTGGCATTATTTTGTTACTTTCTAGCAAAGATTCACAAATAGACCTATTAACTGATTTTAAAGGACTCGCGTACAACAGCCCTTGGCTTGCATTTTTAATGCTGATTATTATGTTTTCAATGGCAGGGATCCCGTTAACAGCAGGATTTTATGCGAAGCTATTTGTTTTGCGTGCTCTAATTGATGCAGGGTTAGTATGGCTAGCTGTTTATGCAGTTATATTTACAGTAATTGGCGCATATTATTATTTACGCGTGGTCTGGTACATGTATTTTGAAAAACCTGAGGTCTCAATACCTATAGAGCCTAGCTTTGTAGTAAGCTCTGCTGTTAGTATAAACACTCTGTTGTTATTGATATTGTTTATATTTCCACAGACATTGCTGAGTATTTGTGTTGTAGCAACAAGTTTTTAAAGTTACTTGAAAAAGATTTTTTCAGACTTTACACTCAGGAACCTTTCTGATGCGGGGTGGAGCAGTCTGGCAGCTCGTTGGGCTCATAACCCAAAGGTCGCAGGTTCAAATCCTGCCCCCGCTACCAATTACTATATTTAGATCTATAGAATGGTAAATGATAAATTAAAAATTTTAAGGGTACTTAGCTGGAATATATCTTTTATTGCTGTTGCAGTTATTATCATGGAGCTAATTTTTGGCTCATGGTTGCCATGGAAAACGATAGATCCGATACTGCTTTTTTCACAACCAAGAAACGTTAACATTTCATTTCAAACACCATGGGGTTTAGCAAAATATTCTAGAGATTCTTATGGATTGCGAGGACTTGGAAGTAAAATTAAAGATGTAAGAATAGTGTCAGTCGGAGGAAGCACGACTGATCAAAGATATATCGATGACAAAGATACATGGAGTGAAGTTCTGGAAGGATGTGTATCAAATTCACACACTGTAGAGGTCGTTAACGCAGGGGTAGATGGTCAAACGACATTTGGACATATAAAGAGTTTGCAGCAATGGCTTAGTAAGATTGATAATTTACACCCACAGTATTTATTGTTTTATGTGGGGGTAAATGATTGGTTCCTAAAAAAAGAAAAAGTTTTACAAGATACTTCTTTACTTAAAAAGTCACAATGGGCGCATAATTCAGCTCTTTATGCCGCATATACGCATTCAAAAAATTTTTTTAACAAGAGGAAAGAGAGGGAGCCAGCACATACATTTAGATCTGCAGAAATACACATATTATCTATGCCCCCTAATGCAACCGATGTTGGTGTACATTCAATTCTAGAGAAACAACATGATATGAAAAATGCAAAAAAACCTAAAAATGCTTTTCTGCAATTTGATTTAAATACACTTGCGTTGCGTATTCAGACGCTAATAGATGAATCTCATAAGATGGAAAGTGTTCCTATTTTTGTGTCTCAACGCACTGCTTTATGGGGTCATTACCAAGGTAAAATTTATGGACGCAAAGCATTATCATTTCCCCAAGAATATAAGACGCTCTCAGCATTATCGCCAATGACAGGCATTGACTTTTTTAATTTAGAAAGAGTGCAAGCAGAAATTATTAAGAATACTTGTGAAATGTCTAGCGATGAGTGTTTATTTATAGATGCCGGATTAGTCCCATTTGATATGAAGAAGGATTTTTATGATGATTTTCATAATACTCCTGAAGGATCAAAAAGACTGGGTAATTTTATTTGTAGCGAGTTAAAAAGCTTAATTTGATTTTTTTCTTATAAATATCAAATATTTAATTTATTGGCTTGCTCTCTAGGAAGCTTATTTCTATAATAGCCGTGTTATATGGAGTACTGGCGTAGCAAAGCCCCGTAATAGGGCTTTTTTTACATCTAGAGCATCAAAAATTAGGGGCTTTTAGCCCTTTTTTTGTTTTTTGAAAATGGAAAATGTATGTCTGATCTTTCAAAACTAGAAAAGATAATAGAGCCTGTAATAGGTAGTATGGGTTATGAGTTATGGGGGCTTGATTGCAACCCACATTCCAGCCATGTGACTTTGAAGATTTTTATAGATAGCGATCAAGGCGTGAATCTTGATGACTGTACTAAGGTAAGTGAGCATATAAGTGCAATGTTAGATGTTGAAGATCCTATAGGTTCTTCATATACGCTGGAAGTTTCATCACCTGGTGTGGATCGCATATTGTTAAAAGATGAACATTTTATGAAATATATAGGTGAAGATATTTTTGTGCAGCTTAAATGGCTTGTGAATGGAAGAAGAAAAATAACGGGTACGATCAAAAGTATTGATGATGGTGAGTTATGTTTGCAGATCGATAATGAGGAATTTTTTGTTCCAACAAACTCTATCAACAATGCTTGTTTAAAACAAAAAATGGAAAAGTATGAATAAAGATATATTACTAGTTGTAGATTCTATCTCAGATGAGAAAGGCGTTGAAAAAGAGATAATTTTTCAGGCGATAGAAGCGGCATTAGCAACTGCGACCAGAAAGAGGTATCAGGAAGATATTGATGTTGCAGTTAAAATAGACCGTGATTCTGGTGATTATGAAACTTTTAGACGCTGGGAAGTTCTCTCAGATGATGACCCTGAGTTCACAAATCAAGAAAGTCAAATATTGCATGGGTATGCTTTAGAAAAAGATTCTAGCCTGGAGGTCGGAGATTACATCGAAGAACCAATTGAATCTGTGAGTTTTGGAAGAATATCAGCGCATACTGCAAAGCAAGTAATCGTTCAAAAAGTAAGAGAAGCAGAAAGGCAGCAGGTCGTTGATGCTTATGCAGACAGAGTGGGCGAACTTATGATGGGCGTCGTGAAAAGAACTGAACACACGGGTGTTTATATAGATCTTGGCAATAATGCTGAAGGTTTCATTCCACGAGAAGAATTGATACCAAGAGAAACGACGCGTGCCGGTGATCGTCTAAGAGCATTTCTAAAAGAAGTTAACGCAGAAATGAGAGGACCACTATTGATTCTATCCCGCACTAGACCTGAATTTCTTGTTGAATTATTTAAGTTAGAAGTTCCAGAAGTAGGGCAAGATTTAATAGAAATAATCACAGCCGCGAGAGACCCAGGATTGCGCGCCAAGATTGCTGTTCGCTCAAACGACCCTCGATTGGACCCAGTAGGTGCTTGTGTGGGTATGCGCGGATCTCGTGTCCAGTCAGTTTCTAACGAGCTTTCTGGAGAAAGGATAGATATTATTCTCTGGGATGACAATCCAGCACAGTATGTCATAAATGCTATGTCTCCTGCTGCTGTGCTATCAATAATTGTAGACGAAGAGTTGCATAGTATGGATATTGCAGTTAACGAAGAAAAACTTTCTCAAGCTATAGGACGTGGTGGTCAAAATGTAAAGCTTGCTAGCCAGTTAACTGGTTGGGAAATTAACGTTATGACCGAAGGGCAAGCAAATGAAAAAAGTGAATCTGAATCTAAAGAAGTTCAGAAAGTTTTCATGGAATATCTAGATGTTGATGAGGAGGTAGCAGTAATTTTAGCGCAAGAAGGTTTTACAGCAATTGATGAGATAGCGTACGCCTCACCTAAAGATATGCTTGCTATAGAAGAATTTGATGAAGATATGGTCGAAGAGTTACGCGGAAGAGCAAGAGATTCTCTACTAACAATGGCAATAAATCCTGCACAAAAGGATCAAACAACAAGTGAGGAGTTGCTGACAATGGAAGGTATGGACAGTCAGCTTGCTACAGTATTAGCATCCCGCGGAATTGTAACTGTTGAAGATGTAGCTGAGTGCGCTATACATGAATTACTCGATATTGAAGGAATGGATGAGCAGCGAGCTGGAGACTTAATTATGAAAGCGCGTGAACCCTGGTTTAAAGAGTAATACCACAAAATAAGGTTTTTTTATGGCTGAAATAACGGTTACAGAATATTCAAAAAAGATCGGAATTACTCCAGATGCACTGGTTAAGCAGCTTAGTAAAGCAGGGATTGCAAAAAACGCAGGTGACACGATTAGTGACGAGGAAAAAATGCAGTTGCTTCAGCATATGCGAGATTCGGATTCAAACGATGGAGTGCAAAAAAAGAAAAAAATTACACTTCAGAAGAGAACTGCTAGGCAAAGAATTAAAACAACACAAGGGCGTTCTGTTAATACAGTTAAAATTGAAATCAGAAAGAAAAAGCAGTATCAAGATGAAGAGTTAAAAGAAGAGCAGGACTTAAAAGAACCGCAAGAAAAGCAGGAAAAAGTTCCTCAAAAAAGTACCGAGAAGGCTACCCCAGTTATCGCACCCGATAAAAAGAAAACAGAAAAACCTAAAAAGAAACAATCTGAGAAGAAATCGAAAAGCTACACAAATGATAGCTCTAAAAAAGCCGATAAAGCAAAAGCTGACAGGGCTATTTATCGCGAAAAGAAAGAACGCTCTGAACTTCATGTTCATGAAGCAAATAGAGGTAAAAGAAAAGCAAGAATTAAAAAAAAGGTCACCAGCATAAGTACATCTGACAAACATCAGTTTGAAATGCCTACAGAGCCAGTTGTTCGTGAAATAGTTATTCCTAACAATATTACTGTTTCTAGTCTTGCTCAGGAGATGGCAGTTAAATCTGCTGAAGTTATTAAGTCATTAATGGGTATGGGAGTGATGGCGACAATCAACCAAGTCCTGGATCAAGATACAGCGATACTTGTGGTGGAAGAGATGGGGCATGCTGCAAAGGTAGCTAGAGAAGAAAATATTGAATCAACACTTCTCCCAAAGGCTGATATTTCAGGAAAAAAAGATAGTCGTGCGCCAGTAGTGACAATAATGGGTCATGTGGATCACGGAAAAACATCATTGCTTGATTTCATTAGAAAAAGCCGGATTGCATCTAGCGAAGCTGGCGGGATTACACAGCATATCGGAGCGTATCAAGTAAAAACAAAGCATGGAAAAATTACGTTCTTAGATACTCCAGGTCATGCTGCATTCACATCTATGAGAGCAAGGGGTGCAAATTGCACCGACATTGTAATATTAGTGGTAGCTGCAGATGACGGAGTTATGCCACAAACAGAAGAAGCAGTTATGCACGCTAAGGCAGCCAATGTGCCAATTATAGTAGCTGTTAATAAAATTGATAAAGAAAATGCAGACAGTGAGCGCGTTAAAACTGAGTTATCAAAGCTCGAGGTTGTGCCCGAAGATTGGGGTGGAGAGACAATATTTGCCGATGTTTCCGCAATCACTGGCGATGGCGTTGATAGTTTGCTGGAAGCTATATCTTTGCAAGCAGAGCTTTTAGAGTTACAGGCGGTAATCAAAGGCCCTGCAAGTGGTTATGTTATTGAGTCTAGCTTAGATAAAGGAAAAGGCGCTGTTGCAACAGTTCTTATCCAAAATGGCACTTTGCAACAAGGCGACATCATCTTGTGTGGTAAAGAATATGGCAGAGTAAGGGCAATGTTGGATGAAAATGGTAAGAAAATTTCGGAGGCAGGCCCATCCAGAGCAATTTCTGTTCTAGGTTTATCAGGTTCCCCTGATGCTGGCGATGAAATGATTATTGTAGATGATGAAAGAAAAGCAAAAGAAGTCGCGTCTTATCGTGAAGATCAACAAAAGGACGCTTACTTTGCAACACAAAAAACCGCAAGTCTCGATACGTTTTTTAATGAAGGCGATGGTATTAAAACATTAAATGTATTTTTGAAATGTGACGTGCAAGGTAGCGCGCAAGCATTAAGAGAATCTTTAGAAAATCTTTCAACTGAAGAAGTTCATTTGAAAATAATTAATGCTGGAATTGGTGGAATCAATGAATCGGATGTAGTTTTGGCTAACGCTTCAAATGCAATAATTATGGGGTTTAATGTAAGAGCAGATAAGGCTGCAAAGAAACTGATTGCGGACGATGAGATAGATCTTCGTTATTACAGTGTTATATATGAATTAATTGATGATGTACGTAACGCAATGAGTGGATTACTTGCACCAGAATTACATGAAAGCATTATTGGTCTTGCAGAAGTTAAAGATATCTTTAAATCATCAAAAATGGGTGCTGTTGCAGGATGCCAGGTAGTAGAAGGTTTAGTAAAGCATGGTAGCCCTATACGCGTTCTTAGAGATAATATTGTTATATTTGAAGGAGAGCTTGAGTCACTACGTAGACATAAAGATGATGCAAAAGAAGTCAAAGCCGGCACAGAGTGCGGAATAGCAGTAAAAAATTATAACGATGTTAAAGTTGGAGACAACATAGAAGTATTTGAAAGAAAAGAGGTGCCACGCACTCTCTAACACTTTAATTATGAGTGATTTTTCAAGAACATTGCGCATAGGCGAACTCCTAAGAAGGGAGATTTCCTTGCTTATACAAAGAGATATAAAAGACCCGCGTCTAAAAAGTGTCAGTATTACAGAGGTTCAAGTTTCAAAAGATTTACAATCAGCGAAAGTTTTTTATTCTATTTTTGACTCCAATCAAAACATAGATTCAGAAGATACTAAACGAGGCCTTTCTAGCTCAAAGAATTACATAAAGCGAGCACTTGGGTCTAGAGTTAAAATAAGAAATATACCAGATCTTAAATTCTTAGAAGACTGCACACAAAAAGACGCTGAAAAGATCAATTCGATACTAAATAGAGAGTTGAATTCATGAAAATAAAAGCGTCTAGCAATACTAATTTGTTTAGGGATGTTAAAGGATGCTTGCTTCTGGATAAGCCAAGTGGCATGACGTCAGCTCAGGCTGTTTCTGTAGTTAAGCGATGTTTTCACGCAAAAAAAGCTGGACATACAGGAACACTAGATCCTCTAGCAACTGGCATGCTTGTTATTTGTTTTGGTAAAGCAACTAAGATCGCTCAATTCCTGCTTGATTCTGATAAGGAATATTCAGTAACTTGCAAGCTTGGGGTTAGAACTTCAACAGCAGACGCATGCGGAGAAATTATTCAGAAAAAGAATGCATCAATGGTAACAAAGGAACTGTTAGTAACAGCATTGGATAAATTTATGGGTCAAATAGAACAGACGCCTCCTATGTTTTCTTCAGTGAAATATAACGGCACTAGGCTATATAAGTTAGCGAGGCAAGGCAAAAGTGTAAAAAGAAATCCAAGATTAATAAATATCAAAAAGCTAGAATGTAATGAATTTAGTGAAAACATATTCAAACTTTTTGTAAGATGCTCAAAAGGTACATATATAAGACAACTTGTAGATGATATTGGTTTATCATTAAGTTGTGGAGCACATGTAACGGCATTGCACAGACTTTCGGTAAATAATTTTAAAAGAAATTCCATGGTTAAATTGGAAACTATAAAAAAACTTGCCAAAACAGCACCTGCAAAACTAGACCAGACTTTAATACCTGCTGACCTAGCATTATCTCAGCTACCTCATTGTATAGTCTCAAAGAGTGAAGCAAGGGCTATAAACACAGGTCAATTAGTAAGAATGAATAATTTCCAAGAAACAGGGCACGTAAAAATATATGATTCTGAGATGCATTTTCTCGGTGTAGGGAAACTTGCTGGAGATGGCACATTAGCTCCTAAACAAGTTTTCTATCAAAGTAATGTTTAAGCTTGTACCTTTCTCAATGCATGGTAGAATCGCCGCCAAACAGAATTAAAAATATGCCTCTAACAACTCAGAAAAAAGCAGATATCATACAAAAGAGCCAGCAAAGTGATGGAGATACCGGTTCACCTGAAGTGCAAGTGGCTCTTCTCACCGAAAGGATTAATACTCTAGCGCAACACTTTGAGGTTCATAAAAAAGACCACCATTCCAGACATGGTTTACTTAAGTTAGTAAATTCTCGTAGAAAACTGCTGGACTACCTCAAATTAAAGAACTCAAAGCGTTACAAAGACCTTATTTCATCTCTAGGATTGAGACGTTAAGAATTAGAAAATACCCATTTATAAAGGAAATTTTAAATGACATCGAATATTAGAACCTTTCAGTACGGTTCCCAAGAAGTTACATTGGACACCGGAACTGTAGCACGACAAGCCAATAGCTCTGTAATGGTAAATGTAGAAGGAACAGTCGTGTTAGTGACGGTTGTGGGATCTGAAAGTAAAGAGGAAAGGGATTTTTTCCCTCTTACTGTAAATTACCAAGAGCGCACCTATGCTGCAGGGAAAATTCCAGGCGGCTTTTTTAAACGAGAGGGCAGACCCTCTGAAAGAGAAACACTAACTTCAAGGTTAATAGATAGGCCAGTACGACCTCTCTTCCCTGACGGATTTACATACGATGTTCAGGTCATAGCTACTGTCATGAGTTTGAACAAGGAAGTAAGCCCTGACATTCCGGCAATGCTCGGCGCTTCTGCAGCGCTCGCAATTTCAGGCTTGCCTTTTCAAGGGCCTATAGCCGCAGCACGAGTCGGATATAAAAACGGTGAATATATATTGAATCCCACAGTAAGCGATCTTCAGAGCTCTGAATTAGATTTAGTTGTAGCTGGAACACAAAAAGCAGTTTTAATGGTGGAGTCACAGGCTGCTATGCTTACAGAAGATACTATGCTTGGCGCTGTTGTTTTTGGGCATGAGCAAATGCAGGTAGCTATAAATGAAATCAATCAACTAGTAAAAGATGTTTCCAACCCTTCTATCGATTGGGAGCCTGAGACACCAGATCAAGGTATTGCCAAAAAAGTTTCAGCATTCTCAGCTGATATAGAGAAGTCATTCCAAGTTGCTGACAAATTAGAACGTAAAAAGTCTCTTTCTGCTGTTAAAGATAGTGTTATTGAGAGTCTTGGTAGTGATGAAGACCCAACTCTAGAGAGTAAATTGCTTGCAGAATTGTCGAAGCTTGAAAAAAAGATCATGCGTTCCAGGATCTTGGAGCAGAAAAAACGTATAGATGGCCGCGATCTCAAGACTGTTAGGCCAATAAATATTGAAATTGGGAAGTTACCCAGAACACACGGAAGCGCATTATTTACACGCGGAGAAACACAGGCAATTGTAATTACGACTTTAGGAACTGAGCGCGATGCACAAATTATTGATGCAGTAGAAGGAGAATATAAAGACCCTTTTATGTTTCATTACAACTTTCCTCCATATTGTGTTGGAGAAACTGGCTTTGTTGGATCTCCAAAGCGCCGAGAAATTGGACATGGAAATTTGGCAAAACGCGCTGTTAAAAATGTTCTACCAAGCAGCGATGAATTTCCATATACACTCAGAATAGTTTCTGAAATTACGGAATCGAATGGCTCAAGCTCTATGGCAAGTGTGTGTGGAGCTAGCTTATCAATGATGGATGCTGGCGTTCCCCTAAAAGCATCTGTAGCAGGTGTTGCCATGGGTCTCATCAAAGAAGGTAAAGATTACGTAGTTCTAACTGATATTTTGGGAGACGAGGATCATTTAGGAGACATGGATTTTAAAGTTGCTGGCACAACAGAAGGCATAACTGCATTGCAGATGGATATTAAGATAGATGGTATTACGGAAGAAATTATGAAGGCAGCTTTACAACAAGCACTTGAGGGGCGTTTACATATATTAGAAAAAATGAACAGCGTTATTAGTGAAGGTAAAAAAGAAATGTCACCTTATGCTCCAAGATATATATCCATGAACATAAACCCAGACAAAATTCGAGATGTAATTGGTAAAGGTGGAGCCACTATCCGAATGCTGACAGAGGAAACTGGCGCGACTATAGATATTGATGATGATGGATTGATACGAATCGCCTCAGTAGATCAAGAAGAGGGGGAAGAGGCGAGAAGACGCATTGAGATACTTACTGCTGACGCGGAAGAAGGTAAACTTTATGAAGGAAAGGTTGTAAAGATTATGGAGTTTGGCGCGTTTGTGAATATTCTTCCCGGAAAGGATGGCCTAGTCCATATCTCCCAAATATCTAACGAAAGAGTTGAAAATGTAACTGACAAGCTTTCAGAAGGAGATAAAGTGACAGTAAAAGTACTAGAAATCGATAAACAAGGACGTATCAAGCTGAGCATGAAAGCTGTAGACCAATAGGTTTCTATATGTCCGGAAGCAAGACAGCAGAAGAGTGGAAAAAAATCCTATCTAGCGAGCAATATGCAATTTGCAGAAAAAAAGGGACTGAACCGGCTTTTTCCGGGGAATTTTATGATTTTAAGGAAAAAGGCCAATTTTATTGCATATGCTGCTCATCAATACTTTTCAGCTCGGAAACAAAATATGATTCTGGAACAGGGTGGCCAAGTTTTTATGCGCCTGTAACAGAAAAAGCAGTTAAATATCATGAAGATGCAAGTCATAATATGTCCAGGATAGAGGTTCTTTGTACTAATTGTGATTCTCATTTAGGCCATGTTTTCCCTGATGGCCCTTCACCAACACAGCAAAGATTTTGCATAAATTCTATCTCTCTGGGTTTTAGTCCTAATAACAAAAACGTATAATGTGCTCAGATATTATAAAGATTCGTACAATCTAACAAAAAGACGGTGGAGGAAGATTATGAAAGTATCATGGGATGAAAATGTTTGTATACATGCTGGTAAGTGTGTTGGCGGTGCGCCTGAAGTATTTAAAATCGAAGATGGTAAGTTCGTAATTGATACTGATGCGGCACCAGAAGAAAAAGTGAGAGAAGTTGTTGGTCAATGCCCATCAGGCGCTCTTACTATTGAAGACTAGCAAAGTCAGTTATAACAAAAATAATTAAAATAAACCTCAGTACAGAGAGAGGGGGGGAGAAACAAAATGGCGATTGGAAATAAACTTGCAAGCGCAATGAGCTTGCATGGGCACCCCGCTTGCATTAACACAGCAAAATGTCTCCAAACAGCAGCCGAGAAAGGCGTAGATATAGAATCACAATTAATTAATGGTCCTGATGAAGTAAGGTCACTATCACCTTTGGGAGTGGTTCCAGTTTTACAAGATCTCGATAATGTTGTCTGCGGCACAGGGGCGATCATGTCATATTTGGATGACAAAGGGTTCGGTCCTTCGTTAGTTCCAAGAAATGGAGTGGTACGTGCTTTCATGTATCAATGGATAATAGTTGCTAGCGAGTTAGCTCAACCACAAGCAGCTGCCATGAAAGATGGCGGTGGTGATCGCGAAGCATTAAAATCAGCATATAACGAGCTTGCAAAAGCAATTGAAGAAAAACCATGTTTGCCACAAATAGCCCACAAAGGCGAATTTATTGGCGGTGATTTTACTCTAGCTGATATCCATTGGGCGGCTATTTCAAATATGATTATCTGCAGCGGTGGAGCTGATGTCATTGATTCTAATGGAACAATAAAGAATTGGTTAGAAGCTGTGAAGGCGCATCCATCAACAAGCAAAGAAAAAATTATCCCATATACATTTTTACCAACATCTGAAGATATATCTGCAGGCAATCTCAGGAATGTCGGTATTAATGTTGTATAACTTTTAGCCTGAGCGTAACTGTTCTGGCAAAGGAATCATGCTGAGAGCATATCAGGCAAATGTTTGGATTATTTAGTAAAAAACAAGACAGGCAAGCTACTGTCAACTCAACAGAGTTTGTCCTCACCGTAAAGGCTGGGGAAAATCTGCTTGAAGCAGGACTGCAGGCAGGTCTACCGTGGCCACATGATTGCCGAGTAGGCAGTTGTGGTACATGTCAGTGCATTCTCAAAAAAGGAAAAATAAAAAGAACTTCTGATTACACTTATGTTCTAACGGGCGATCAGCTAGATGCAGGCATGATATTAGCATGCCAAGCACAACTTAAGTCTGATATAGAGGTTGAGGTAGAGCTGGATGATTCCGCGCCGTCAGTATCGACACAAACATTACCAGGCGCAATATCACGTATTACAAACTTAACTCACGATATAGTTGAGATGGTCATTAATTGTGA
This sequence comes from Pseudomonadota bacterium, assembly GCA_036687665.1. Taxonomy (GTDB): domain Bacteria; phylum Pseudomonadota; class Gammaproteobacteria; order Poriferisulfidales; family JAYYZZ01; genus JAYYZZ01. The sequence goes on from JAYYZZ010000003.1 coordinate 357,170, forward strand.
AGGGCTAGAACATGCTGGACAGGCAGGGCAATATGCAGAGATCGCAATTCCAAGTATTAAAACACCAAGGTCATACTCATTTGCTAAAGCCCCATCTAATGAAGCGCGCAACGAATTGAGTTTTTATGTTCGAAAAGTGCCAGGAGGAGAATTTACTGAATGGCTATTTGAAGACGATAGATCTGAGTCTCCTGTTGAGGTAAGCCTACCGTACGGTGCTTTTTACAGACGAGATGAAAAAACACCTATGATATGCATTGCTGGCGGTAGCGGTATGAGTGCTATAAAAGCAGTACTGGAACAAGCTGCAATAGACAAAGTAGAGCGGGATGCTTTGTATTTGTTCGGTGCACGCACCCAAGAAGATTTATATTGTCTGGACGAAATGCAAGAGATAAAGGATAGCTGGAATAAGGATTTTAGTTTTGAGTACGCATCTGTATTGAATCTTGAGCCTGAAGACAGTGATTGGCAGGGACCAAGAGGTTTGGTAACAGAGTACCTCAAAGAGGCTTATATAGAGAAAAGTATTTTTGATATGAAAAATTGCCAAGGATACCTCTGCGGCCCACCTCCTATGATAGATGCTGCCGTTGAGATGCTTAAAGGCGAAGGTATGTCTGATGACCAAATATTCTTTGACAAATTTTTAGACGCGAGCTCCATGCCAAAAGGCAGGGATTAAGAGCTAAAAGCTATTTTAAAAATAAGATTTTTTGTGTATCTTTTGTTAGAAGCGTTATAATTACCATACTGTAATAGTTTAAATTTATAGTTTATTAGGAGTTTATGATGAAAGAAGCAATTGGATATATAGCTGCGATAGTTTGGATTATTGCGGGAATTCAATTTATGAATTGGTTTGGTTTTCAAGACCACTTACACGATGTGTTATGGAGCTTAGGTGCTGCCATCGCCGTCATGATTATTTTCATAGGTGCGGTTTATATATTTTTACGTATTGCAAAAGATGAGCCCTGGCTTTGGCCTACAAAGTCGGATAAAGAATAATTTTTTATAGCTTTATTGCTTTATTTTTTCTGTTACTCGGGCTCTAACCTGACCTCTTTTAAATCGTATCTTAATTTTTTCGTCTAGAGATAGACGATCGGAATCTTTTACCAGTTCTAAGTTATTCTCATGAGTTACAATCGCGTAGCCACGGTCAAGAGTCGCGATCGGACTAATACCTTTTAAAGTTGATTGCAATTGACTTAGCAGTAAGACCTTTCTGTTTATGTATTCTTTTTGTTGCATTTGTAGTCTTAAGAACAGCTCATCAAGCCTTTGTGCGTGCTGATTTAAAACATTTTTCGGGTGGTAAAAATTTAGTGTTTTTGTGATCCATTTTATTTCTTCTTTGAGATCACCTAGAATATTTTGCATTATTTCAAGCAGTCTTTCGCGTTTATCGTTGACCATGTTTTTTATGTTTACGTGGTCTGGGCTAATAGCTTCAGCTGCTGCAGATGGTGTTGGCGCACGAAAATCGACCACAAAATCGGTAATTGTAAAATCAATTTCGTGCCCAATGCCAGAAACACAGGGAATGTTGCATTCAGATATAGTGCGTGCCAATTTTTCATTATTAAAGGCCCATAAATCTTCTATTGATCCACCACCTCTCACTAGTAATAGTACATCGCAGGTTGCGTGTTGTTGAGCTAGATTTATTGCGCTAATTATATTTTCTGGTGCATCTTTACCTTGAACGAGCGTTGGATAAATATATACATTTATTAAAGGGAAACGTTTATTGAGAACATGTAATGCGTCTTTGATAGCCGCCCCAGTCTTGGACGTAACAATCCCTACTGTAACAGGGAATTTAGGTAACTGTTTCTTATTTTCCTCATTGAATAAACCTTCTTGCGCAAGTTTGTTTTTTAGTTTTTCAAATTGACGCTGAAGCTCACCTAAACCTGCAAGACTAACATCTTCAATAATTAGCTGATAATCACCGCGTGCTTGATAAATGCTTATTCTAGATTTAACGATTACTTCGTCGCCATCCTTAAGTTCAATATTTAAATGTTGATTAAACCCTTTGAACATTGCACATCTCACTTGGGCATTCTCGTCTTTTAAGGTGAAATATAAATGACCAGAAGCTGGTCTCACTATTCTTGAAATTTCACCCTTAACCCATACCTCATCGAAAGAGTCCCCTAAAACTGCTGCAACTTCTTCGTTTATTTCAGCAACGGTGAATATCTTCTGGTCATCCATTGTTTGCGCCATAATTGATAGCCTTATATTTGCTTAGTTTGGCTGTGTATCGCAAGCAGATAATAATTTGTTTACCTGAATGCCAACTTACACTATAATTCGCCGCCAATTTAACACGAGAGGCTTCGGATGTTAAGAATAGTACAAGAAGCACTAACATTTGACGATGTCCTCCTTGTGCCTGGGCATTCTACGATCCTGCCACGCGAAACAAATCTTAGTACAAAACTAACAAAAAACTTATCACTTAATATCCCCTTGCTATCTTCTGCAATGGATACTGTGACAAATAGCACACTTGCAATAGCTATTGCATCAGAAGGTGGTGTCGGTGTTATACATAAGAATTCATCAATCGAAGAACAGACAGATGAAGTGAAATTGGTTAAGAAATACGAAAGTGGCGTGATACAAGATCCAATTACAGTTTCGCCAAATATGAGCATTGGAGATGTTCTTGAAATCACACGTGTCAATAACATTTCTGGTGTGCCGGTTGTAGAGGATGAAAATTTACAAGGAATCGTAACAAGCCGCGATCTTCGTTTTGAGACAAGATTAAACGAACCAGTTACAAAAATAATGACCCCGAAAGAAAAACTTGTGACGGTTCAGGAGGGGGCGACAAGAGAGCAAGCAAAAGAATTATTACATGAGCACCGAATAGAAAAGATACTTGTCGTAAATTCTAAATTTCAGTTGCGTGGCATGATTACAGTCAAAGACATTCAAAAGTCAACTGACTTTCCTAACGCTTGCAAGGACAGCCAGGGACGTCTAATTGCAGCTGCTGCAGTAGGTGTGACCGGTGACACAGAGGAGCGTATAAGCTCCCTTGTAGGTGCTAATGTAGACATAGTTGTCGTGGATACCGCGCATGGGCATGCAAAAGGTGTATTAGATAGAGTGGCATGGGTTAAGAAAAAATATCCAGATCTTCAAGTTATAGCTGGTAACATCGCTACAGCGGAAGCCGCAAAAGCATTGGCGGCATCAGGTGTTGATGGTGTAAAAGTAGGGATAGGCCCTGGTTCAATATGTACAACAAGAATTGTAGCAGGCGTCGGTGTTCCACAAATTACTGCAATTTCGGATGTCTCAGCTGCACTCAAAAAAACGAACATCCCTGTCGTTGCTGATGGAGGAATTAGATTTTCTGGTGACGTTGCAAAAGCGTTAGCAGCTGGTGCAGATAGCGTAATGATTGGTGGTTTATTTGCAGGAACTTTAGAAGCTCCCGGCGAGGTTGAGCTTTTCCAAGGCCGATCATATAAATCTTATCGTGGCATGGGTTCCTTGAGTGCGATGGCAAAAGGATCAAGTGAAAGATATTTTCAAGATAGTTACGATGATCTTGAAAAATTTGTTCCTGAAGGCATTGAAGGTCGTGTTCCTTACAAAGGTCCTCTATCTACAATAGTTCATCAACTCTTAGGAGGGCTGCGCTCAAGCATGGGTTATCTGGGTTGTCGTGAAATTACAGAAATGCATAAAAAAGCATCTTTTGTAAAAGTAACTGCCGCAGGTATGAGAGAAAGCCATGTGCATGATGTCAGTATTACAAAAGAGGCTCCTAATTATAGGGTTGATAACTAGCCCATGAACAGCGATAGCAATACCGACAAGATATTAATTCTTGATTTTGGTTCCCAATATACTCAGCTTATCGCTAGGCGTGTCCGAGAATCTGGATGTTACTGTGAAGTTTTGTCCTGCGATGTTGCAGAAGATAAGATTAGACTTTTTGCGCCAAAAGGAATCATTCTTTCAGGCGGCCCAGAATCAACATCTGCATTAGACGCACCAGAACCAACCGAATTAATATATAACATGCATACCCCTGTTTTAGGAATTTGTTATGGGATGCAAATTATGGCTCAACAGCTGGGTGGTTCTGTTGCATCCTCATCTAAGAGAGAATTTGGCCACGCACGCGTGAAAATAGGTAGTACGGCAAGCATATTTAAGAATATTCAGAGTAATACAGAATTTAATGTATGGATGTCGCACGGAGATAAGGTCGATCGTGTGCCCGAAGGTTTTGCAGCTATCGCACAAAGTGACAATTCTCCGATAGCAGCGATGGAGCACGCTCAGAAGAAACTATATGGTTTTCAATTTCACCCTGAAGTTACCCACACAGAGAATGGGCAAGAAATAATAGATCATTTTGTCCACGAGATTTGTGGTTGTGGCACAGCATGGAACCCAGCAAATATTATAAAAAGCAAAGTTGCAGAAATTAAAAACATTGTCGGCGATGATCAAGTAGTTTTAGCATTATCGGGAGGTGTTGATTCCTCTGTTGCTGCATGTTTACTTAGTAAAGCTATAGGCTCAAAACTTACATGTGTTTTTGTCAATAATGGTTTATTAAGACTGAATGAATCTGAGCAAGTCATGGAAACATTTGATAAGCATTTAAACATTAAAGTTTTATATGTAGATGCTGAAGACAAGTTCCTTAAAAAACTTTCAGGTATCCAGGATCCTGAAGATAAAAGAAAAGCAATCGGCAACTTATTTATAGAAATTTTTCAAGAAGAATCTGTAAAACTTAAAAACGTAAAATGGTTAGCGCAGGGGACAATATACCCAGATGTAATAGAATCAGCAGCAGCCAAAACAAATAAAGCCCATCTTATAAAATCGCATCATAACGTGGGAGGGTTGCCTGAGAAAATGAATCTTTCCTTAATAGAACCGTTGCGCGATTTATTTAAAGATGAAGTCAGGAAGATTGGAGTTGCACTTGGTTTGTCAAAAGAGATTGTTCTTCGACACCCATTTCCAGGACCTGGTCTTGGTGTGCGCATTCTTGGAGAAGTAAAAAAAGAATATGCAAATTTACTCAGAGAAGCTGACAATATATTTATTGAAGAGCTCAGATCTAATAATCTGTACGACAAAGTAGCTCAGGCATTCGTTGTCTTTATGCCGGTCAAAACTGTAGGAGTCATGGGTGATGGGCGTCGTTACGAATATGTAGTTTCATTACGTGCGGTTGAAACAACTGATTTCATGACAGCCCAATGGGCAAAGCTGCCCTATGATTTTTTAGAAAAAGTTTCAACACGTATAATCAACGAAGTTGATGGGATTGCGCGCGTCACCTACGATATTTCCACTAAACCACCTGCCACCATAGAGTGGGAGTGATAACTTAATATAATTCAAATACTTATAAATGGTTATTGTAAGGATAAAGCCATTCATGTAGTCTATTTCATTGATAATAAAAACAAATAACTAAGTATTATTTTGTAAGAAATGAACACATTCTCAAAGATAAAACTCTGCGTAATTGCCACGTTATGCCTGTTGATACCGTATACAGCAAGTCATGGTGAGTCTGCTAAAGAAATGCTTATTAGAAATTTAGAAGCTGCTGCACTGAACAAGACAAATAATTATTTAGATTTAGTGGCATCTGACCTGGCGGAGTCTCTTTCTGCGTTTGATCGAGTTAAATACCTTGATATAAAAATGGAAGTCCAAGACAACATGAAGACTTCATTCAGCATTACTAACGTCAATCAGATTTATGAGGGCGCGAACAATGCCTTTTTTAATCAGAATACGTTAACTTATTACGATGATAGCGCAACTATAAACTTTGGTCTTGGTTACCGTGAGTTATTTTACGACGATAAAATTTTACTCGGTGCGAATGTATTCGTCGATTATAGTTTCGATGAATATCATCAGCGAAGTGGTTATGGTGTTGAAGCGATTTCAAGTGTGTTTGATGTACGTGCTAACTACTACAATGCGCACAGCGGCATCCGTTCTAACTCAAAAGGCAGCGAGGAAGCTTTAGACGGTTGGGATGCAAGACTAGACTATCATATGCCGGTAGGTTTTGATTTGAGAATCTTTGGTTCTTACTATGAGTGGGAGAACGATGCAGATACTTATAAGGAATACGGAGGCAAATACGGTCTTGCTGGTCAATATGGGCATGTAAAATTTGAAGTTGGTTATGAAGACAACAATAAAACTGACGAAGATCTTTTTGCTTCAGTGAATATGGTCGTGCCTCTAGGCGAAGAACAAATTTCTGCAAATGTTTCCAGAGGTTGGATGGAATATATTAGCGTACGTGATCAACTCTATGAGCCTGTAGAAAGAGAAAATAAAATCAAAGTACTTAAAGTTAAAAGCGGCTCTGTCATTGTGAGTGGATACTAAAGGGAAAACAATATGACTAAATTAAAACTATTTTTTTGCACTATTTTATTCGCAATGTTTTTTCAATCTGCAAGTTACGCAGATGATTTAGAGGATGCATTTGATGCTTCAGGATGCAGGAACGATATGTCTGCTAATTGTAGCGGTGTGTGCACAAGAAATGGTGATGGAGCGATACTTTTAAATAGTGATGGTGGCCCAACTGATGCTGACAGTGGAAAGATAAGAGATAATTGTAATGAAACCCCAGATTTTTATCGTTTAACGTTTTTTAAAGCAGGCTTGTGTAAACTAAATCCTATTAGCGCGGGGAGAGCAACTAACCCGGTGGATCAGTGTTATCAAATGCTAAACACTCCAACAGGCAGGCAACTTACTTTGCAAAATACCGCGGCTGGTGTGATTACAGACAAACCTTTGATAGCAGACCCAATGCGGTTCGAGCCGGGTGAATACCGTTATGCGTATGCTGTAATTAGTAATGCTTTGCAAATCAAGCATACGGAAACTTATAGCGCCGCAGTTGAGGGTTATGCCGCATCAGGTGATCGCTCTTCCGGAGTAGCTTGTTGGACGAACACCAACGTTACAACATATAACAATGATACTCAGACAATAAGAGGACTTGATTCTGTGAACTTCGGTGATGATGGTAACGCAGGGATAGGTAATACATGTGGAGCTCTCGCTGATGCTGCTCCTCAATTTGGGACAGAGCTTATTGAGAACATGCATGATAACCATGATAGTGGTGGAGTCGGTGGTATAAATTCACAATGGCGAGCTTGGGATTCAACAAGTTTTCAAAGCTTCAATGATGGTTCTTTCAGTGATCTGTCGATGGCAAAACTATTGCAATCTGATAATTTCACCACAGCCACAGGCCTTGCTAATGCTTACAGGATATTTTATGTAGTCCAATTTAGCGAACCTTTGGTGATTACTGAAGACACAACTCAATTTGAAATGTCTTTTAATCTCTCTGGTTCGGTAAGTGTTGATTTTGCTTCCGATGGCTCGAGTGATGGGCAACTGATAGCAGTTAAAAATGGGGCTGACCCATTTCAAGTGATCTTTACTGCTAGATAAACAACCTGATTTTTGAAAAATAACCACGAAACTTGGATGCACCGTGCATTAGTGCTAGCTCAAGAAGCGCAAAACCAATCAGAAGTCCCAGTCGGTGCAGTAGTTGTCTCATCTGAAGATCAAGTGATTGGTGAGGGGCAGAACCAGTCAATCGCACAACATGACCCTACAGCACATGCTGAGATTATGGCTATCCGGGCTGCGGCGCAAAATACCAAAAACTATAGGCTGACTGGCACTACTTTATATGTCACGTTAGAGCCATGCGCGATGTGCGTTGGGGCGATTATGCATGCCAGAATAGCGCATGTCGTATTTGGTGCCATTGACCCAAAGACAGGGGCCTTGGGTGGCGCATTTGATTTGGTGCAAAAAGGGGTATTCAATCATCATTTTAAGGTCACCAGTGGTGTAAGCTCAACTGAGTGTGCAAATCTTTTACAGGAATTTTTTTCGCAATTGCGCTAGTTATAACGCGTTAGCATTAGTAACTGATCTTAGCGTGACCCTGACTAGATAGGGTTCCTTTCTTGTAGGTTTGTTTGTCAGATTCATCAGCAAATCATAGTAATTTCTTACATTTTCAACATAGATGACCGGTTCATTTCCGCGGGCATATCCATATTTTGTTTTTTCATAAAACTTCTTTTTACTCAAGAGAGGCAAGAAATTCTTTAGCTCTATCCATCTGTTCGGGTTAGCTCCATCTTTTGTGGCGAGTATGCGCGCGTCATTCAGGTGTCCGACACCTACATTGTATGCAGCTAATGTCATCCATGTGCGATCAGGTTCTGTAACATTGTCAGAAATTCTATTTTTAACCTTTAGAAAATACTTGGCACCGCCGGTTATACTTTGTTGTGGATCCCTTCTATCTTTTACCCCAATCTCACTAGCTGTTGGTTTTGTTAGCATCATAATGCCTTTCACTTTTGTAAATGATATTGCATCAGCTTTCCATCTCGATTCTTGGTAACCAATCGCTGCAAGTAATCGCCAGTCTACACCATAGTTTTGGCCAGCTTCTTTGAATGTCGATATATATTGCGGAAGTCTTTGTTTAGCATGAAGCATAAAGCGTCTAATTCCTGAGTAGTTGAATTTTTTACTCACTGCAAAATGACGATCAAAAATTTGCTGATAGCGTCCATCTTGTTCTATCAATTCAAAAAATTCTTCAACTTTGATTTTCAAGCTATTGTCGTGATCTTTGCCGAATGCCCAGGCAATGGAGCGTGGAGACGTCATATCAAAACCAGCTTTTATATCCGGAAAATAGCGCCTGTGTATGCCAATATCATGAGAATTTAAAATTACAAAATCAGATTCATTATTTTGCACCAAGGACAACAAGCCATTTACATCGATATCATGGTGCTCTCTCCATCTTATAGCAGGATATTCTTCTTGCAGGTTTTTCATAATTTCAACATGACTGCTGGATGCTAAGATATCAATTCTGCGCCCTATTAAATCGCTTGCGAGTTCTGGTTTTGGCGTGTCTCTATGGTATGCAATCTGTTGGCGTACTTTTAGGTAGCTGTGGCCAAAACTTAAAGTTTTTTTCCTCTTCTCGGTGACTGCTAAAGAAGCAGCTGCAATGTCTGCGTTCCCCGCTTCCACGTCGCGCATTACTTCTGTGAGACTTGATCTGAGTATGAAATTAAGTTTTACGCCAATATGCTCAGCAAATAGTTTTGCTAGGTCATATTCGAATCCTGTGGGCCCATCAATGCCAGCATAATAAGCAGGAGGAACATCTCTTGAGACAATAGTGATGACATTGCTTGCTTGAATATTTTTGAAGTAGGATGGATCGTTGCTATTTGCCGCAGCCAGCAGTGTGAATGAGGCTAACACCACTCCAAGGCAGTGTTTCGTGCTTATTCTTTTGTACCAAGGCAAAGACACGTTGTTTTTTCGACGACCCCTATATCTATGTACTTGGGAACAATAATATACTAGATATAGGGTTTGCTGTATAGATGTAAAATAAAGTTATTATTTAATGATTTACTAATATACAGTTCTGGAATGCTGCCTAATGGGCGGGGCGGGGTTCAAAACAAAATATCACTTTCTTGCGCTTACAGTCGCGTCAATGTAGTATCACCACCTAGCATCAGAGACTCTAGAGACTATAATAATAAATGGATACATTCCCTAAGCTACTAGGCCAACAGGCTACTGCAAACCCTGAAAAGGCGGCTATTCGCCACAAAAGGCTCGGTGTGTGGCAGACAAAATCATGGTCTGTGCTAGCTTCGGAAGTCGCTGGATTGTCAGCTGGCATGAAGTCTAAAGGAGTCGGCCCAGGGACGAGAGTTGCGGTTATTGGAGCTAATATCCCAGAAATGTTTGAAGCAATGCTTGCGGCACAACAACTAAGCGCCGTCGTAGTTCCGCTGCATCCAGATTCTAGCGGCGATGGCCTAACACAAACGTTAACAGACTCAGAAAGCGAAATAGTAATAGCGCAAGATCAGCAACAAGTTGATGCTGTGCTAGAAGTTCGTGGGCAGTGCCCCGCGCTTAAGACTCTTATATATGTTAACGGCCGAGGCATGGACGACTATGAAGGCTTAACTAACCTAGCAGATCTGATTCAAGAGGGCGCTAGCGCACCTGACGTATCAACAATAAGTGGAGATACACCTGCATTTATTTTTCATACAGCGGGAACATCAGGGTCACCAAAAGGCGTTGTCTTAAGCAATGCCGCCATAATTGAGCGCGCAAATTCTATAGCCAATAATGAAAATATCACGAGTGATGATGAGCTATTAGCATTTCTTCCCGTGTCGATGGCTGCAAGTATCCTTTACACATACGCTATTTCCTTAGTCACAGGTTGCACTCTCAGCTGCCCTGAAAGTAATGACACCGTGCTTATTGATATGCAAGAAATCGGACCTACTGTTCTTTACGCACCACCTTTTGTATATAAAGATATGATTTCAACTGCAGAGAGTCGTATCCAAAGTGCGGGTAAAATGAAATATAACATGTATCACGCTGCACTTAATTCCTGCATGAAAATAGAAGAAAAAAAGATAACAGCAGGGACAAATTTATTTGATGCTTTGTTATACCAAATAAACCAGTTGTTAGTGTTTGCCCCAATGAAAAGTGTAAATGGAATCAGCCGCTTACGAGTAGCATTGACTGGTGGTGACTCCATAGCTCCTTATGTCTTTTCTTTCTTCCGCAGTATAGGAATTAACCTTAAACACACTTACGGGACAACTGAAACTGCAGCGTGCGTTACTATTCAAGAGGATGGCGACGAAGGGCACAATGTTGGTGTTCCGGTCGAAGGTATTGAATTGAAAATAGACGAAGGCTCTGGCGAGTTGCTAGTCAAAGGAACTGGCATGTTTGACAGTTATTACAATAACCCGGAAGCAACGGCTAGCGCAAAAACAAGTGATGGCTGGATTCGCACCGGCGACTTGGCAGCTTATGATGAAAATAATAATCTGGTAATTTTAGATAACATATCTGAAGTTGGTTCAATGTCCAATGGCGCAAAATTTACACCTAAACCTATAGAAGTTTTAGTCTCAGGTTCGCCGTTCATCAAACAGTGTGTCGCATTAGGCGATGGAAGAGGGGAAGTTGCAGCAATTATTGTAATGCATGAAGGCTCTGTAAATACTTGGGCGGATCGCCAAGGCATTCGTTACACAGGTTTCGCAGACCTCGTGTCTCGTGAAGAAGTGTATACACTTGTTAAAGAACATTTGGGCGAGGTCAATGAAGAACTAGACAGCTCACTCCAAATCAAAAGATTTGTTATCCTCAATAGAGAATTAGATATAGCTAATAATGAAGTGACGCGCGCAAGGTCAATACGGCGTGAGAATATAAATAGTCAGTATAGCCAGATGATCGAGGCACTGTATTCAGGCGCAAAAGAATATAAACATACGGACGACAACCGTGAGCACAATTTACCAATCATGAGCACAATGTAGGGAACTGGCAAAATGGCAGAAGCAATATTACAAATTAACAACATTTCTTTATCATTCGGTGGCGTGAAGGCGATTGAAAACATCAGCTTTGATGTTAAAGATGGAGAAATATGTGCTGTGGTAGGGCCAAACGGAGCTGGAAAAAGCTCAATGCTGAATGTAATTAATGGTATTTACAATCCACAAGAAGGCTCTATTACTTTTGATGGAACAACTCATCAAAAAATGACTACCAGCATTGCTGCAAAAGCTGGGATCGCGAGAACATTCCAGAATATCGCGCTTTTTAAAGGGATGAACGTTGTTGAAAATATTATGACAGGTCGTAATATGATGACAAAAACAAGCTGGATGGCACAAGGTCTTAATTTACCTTCAGCGAGACGCGAAGAAGCAGAACATAGAGAAGCAGTTGAGAAAATTATTAGTTTTTTACAAATTGAGGCAATAAGAAAAACACAAGCCGCAAGTTTACCGTATGGTTTGCAAAAAAGGGTTGAGTTAGCAAGAGCGATAGCAGCTGAACCGAGAATGCTATTATTAGACGAACCGATGGCGGGTATGAATTTAGAAGAAAAACAAGACATGTCTTGTTTTATATTAGAAATAAATAGAGAATTTGATTTGACGACGGTGCTAATTGAGCATGATATTGGTGTTGTAATGGATATCTCAGACCATGTTGTTGTGCTTGATTATGGAAAGAAAATAGGTGATGGCACACCTGATGAAGTGGTTAATAATCAAGATGTGATTGATGCTTACCTAGGTGTAAGCCACGACTAAGGCAAAATAGAGGAAGACTGAAGTGGAATTTGATTGGGTATATTTTATAGAAGTATTGTTAGGTGGACTGATGTCAGGAGTAATGTACTCGCTGGTCGCCATCGGGTTTGTATTGGTTTACAAGTCTTCTAGTATTTTTAACTTCGCGCAAGGAACAATGTTGCTTGTCGCATCATTGACATTTGTCAGGATGACTGAAGGTGGCGTTAATTTTTGGTTAGCTATGGTTTTGGCGATGGGTATCATGGTAATTATGGGAATCCTAACAGAGCGTTGGGTGATTCGCCCATTAGCAAACCAAGATTTGCTCTCTTTGTTTATGGCAACAGTTGGTCTTGCAACTTTCCATGAAGGCATGGCGCAATATGTTTGGGATGCCGACGTGCATGGCTTGCAGCTTTCTAAATTTTTGGATCTGGATATATTAAGACCAGAGCCTATCTTAGTTGCGGATCACATTCCGTGGCTAGATATACTGCTGCCACAGTTTGATATTTTCGTGTCCATAGTAGCAGGCAGCATGATTATTGCTTTGGCAATCTTTTTCCAAAAGAGTCGTACAGGTGTATCGCTACGTGCGGTTTCAGATAATCACATGGCGGCACTAGCGGTAGGTATTCCACTTTCTAGAGTATGGGCAATTGTGTGGTCAGTAACAGGCGTGATCGCATTGATTGCAGGGCTCTTGTGGGCAGAACGCGTCAGTGTATCCTTCACCTTAATCGAAGCTGTGATGAAAGCCTTGCCTGTTATTTTGATTGGGGGGCTAACCTCGATCCCGGGTGCGATTATCGGTGGGTTGGTGATTGGCGTGGGTGAAAAGGTTGGCGAGATATATTTTGCTGATGCACTAGGCGGACAGGGTATTGAATTATGGTTTGCATATTTCATGGCCTTGATGTTCTTAGTGTATAGACCGCAAGGTATGTTTGGTGAAAAAATAATTGAAAGAGTTTAAGGAAAAATAGATGTGGTATAGAGAAGCAGGACAATTTGTAACTAACTATAATCAGGATAGGCGCATATTCCCATTGCGTTTTGATCGCTGGTTTGTGGCTATTGGGTTAATTCTGCTGGTTGCTTTACCAACATTGTATGGCACAGAATACTGGCTGAGTGCGCACATGATCCCGTTATGCGCTGTGGGGCTTGCAACACTAGGACTTAATCTTCTGACCGGATATACAGGACAGCTTTCACTAGGTACAGCTGGATTTATGTGTATTGGCGCATTCTCAACTTTTAATTTAATCCTGAGATTGCCAGATTGGGCGATCAATTGGCCAACTGCTATGTTAATCGCAGGTATTTTTGCTGGGCTGGTAGGTGTTGTTTTTGGTCTACCCGCTATACGTATCAGGGGTTTTTATTTACTTGTATCAACTTTATGTGCACAGTATTTTGTATGGTGGTTTTTCAATCAATATAAGTATTTCTTAGATTACACGCCCTCTGGTGTCGTAGCTTTACCACCAAAATATTATGATTATTTTGGATTAAGCGAGTTAATGGGGTGGGATATGCAGTCCTATAATAACCGCTGGTTTATAGCCATTTTATTTGTTATCGGGCTTACTTATTTTGCCAAGAACCTAATACGTAGCTCAACAGGGCGTAATTTTATGGCGGTTCGTGATATGGATATTGCAGCGAGCACGATTGGAATTAGTGTCCCTAAAACGAAATTGCTGGCTTTCTTTGTGAGTTGTTATTATTGCGGAGTAGCTGGTGCTTTATATTCATTTGCCTACATAGGTAATGTGGATCTAATGATCTATGAAGTTGATCGCTCATTTACAATCATGTTTATGATGATTATCGGCGGACTTGGCTCCATTACCGGTTCATTTTTAGGCGCTATATTTGTTTATGAATTTCCAATCGCGTTTACTGTCCTAGGAGATTATGTGTTCCAAGGAGCAGGAGGGCACGCGGGCGGCGGGTTTGATTCTGCTGCTGTGGAGAATGTATCCAACATGGCTTACGGAATATTTATTATTGCATTGCTAATTCGTGAACCTGGTGGCTTCGGAGCGTTATGGGGGAATTACAAACAGAAACTTAAGACATGGCCATTTCCTCACTAAGCAGGGAGAATTAAATTATGTCAATGTTGTCCATTAATAATATAGAAGTTGTATACAACCACGTAATCTTAGCATTACATGGCGTGACCCTAGATGTTGAGAAGGGAAAGATCGTCTCCCTATTGGGTGCTAATGGCGCAGGAAAATCAACAACACTAAAAGCTTGTTCTAATATATTGCCTGCTGAACGTGGAGAAATTACAAAAGGTTCTGTCCATTTTGATGGCAGAAATAACGAAGGGTTGCAGCCAACAGAGTTAGTGAAAGGCGGTTGCATACAAGTTCTTGAAGGACGTCTAGTATTTCGTAACTTAACTGTAGAAGAAAATCTTTTGTCAGGTTCTTTTATTCGTGAAAACCGAGCTCAAGCAAGAGATGACTTGGATAGGATTTATACTTATTTGCCAAGACTCGCACATGTTAAAGATAGTGTGGCGGGGTACACCTCAGGTGGAGAACAACAAATGCTCGCGATGGGCAGAGCATTAATGTCACGACCATCATTAATGTTGCTTGATGAACCATCAATGGGTCTATCGCCGCAAATAGTAGAGGAAATATTCCAGATAGTTGAGACTCTCAATAAAGAAGGAATGACTTTCTTAATTGCAGAGCAGAATGCGACTGTAGCACTACGCTATGCAGATTCTGCATATGTTATTGAAAATGGAAGAGTAGTTATGAAGGGTGAGGCGAAAGAGCTTCTAGCAAGAGATGATGTTAAAGAGGCCTACCTAGGTGTAGGCGCAGAAGGTAGAGTAAATTTTAGAGATGTTAAGTATTACCACCGACGCAAGCCTTCTTTCAGCTAAAATATAAACAACCGTAAACCGCGCTTTTGCAAGTGAAAGCGATGTATAGGTTGAAACATTAAACTACGCAGTTCGATAGGAAAACATTAAAGGGAAAATTTATGAATACAACAAGCACTCCAACTAACCATACCGCATTACTGGAATGGGTAGCATCAATGGAGAAATTATGCCAACCAAAAGACATATATTGGTGTGACGGAACGCAAGAGGAATACGATCGCCTGTGCAACCAATTGGTTGATGGTGGAACATTTATTAAGCTTAACCCAGAAAAACGCGATAACTGTTTCTTAGCAAGATCAGACCCTCGTGATGTCGCAAGAGTCGAAGATCAAACATATATATGCTCAAAAAATGAAGCAGATGCAGGACCAACAAATAACTGGTGCGACCCGGATGAAATGAAAGCAAAACTTACGAAACTTTTCACAGGGTGTATGAAAGGACGGACTATGTATGTCGTGCCATTTAGTATGGGACCGTTGGGTTCTCCAATTGCGCACATTGGCGTGCAAGTCACTGATTCATCTTATGCGGCAGTGAATATGAGAATCATGACTCGTATGGGAAGCAAAGTGCTTGATGTGTTAGGCGATGATGGAGATTTTGTCCCTTGTTTACATTCTATAGGCGCGCCACTTGAAGATGGCGAAGCTGATGTTTCATGGCCTTGTAATGATGAGAAATACATAGTGCATTTCCCTGATGACAGAGAGATATGGTCGTTTGGTAGTGGCTACGGTGGTAACGCACTTCTAGGGAAAAAATGTTTTTCTCTAAGGATTGCATCAGTCATGGCAAAAGAAGAAGGGTGGCTAGCAGAGCATATGTTAATTCTGGGTGTAGAGTCCCCAGAGGGCGAGAAAACTTATGTTGCTGCCGCGTTCCCAAGCGCCTGTGGAAAAACCAACTTTGCAATGCTTATACCCCCAGAGGGGTTTGATGGCTGGAAAGTATGGACAGTTGGTGATGATATTGCATGGATCAAACCACAAGATGATGGAACATTCAGAGCAATCAATCCAGAAGCAGGTTATTTTGGAGTGTGCCCTGGAACGAGCATGACTTCAAACCCATCAGCAATGAAAATGCTTAACAAAAATTGTATTTTTACAAATGTTGCATTAACTGATGATGGAGATATCTGGTGGGAAGGTATGGATGGAGAAGCACCTGCTCACGCAATAGATTGGAAAGGTGAAGATTGGACACCAGATTCTGAGAACCCTGCTGCACATCCAAACTCTCGATTTACAGCTCCTGCTACAGAATGTCCCTGCCTTGATCCTGCATGGGAAGACCCAGCTGGCGTTCCTATAAGCGCATTTATTTTTGGCGGCAGGTTGAGCACAACATTCCCATTAGTATTCCAGTCATTTAGCTGGGAACATGGTGTGTATCTTGCTGCGACAATGGGTTCGGAAGCAACTGCTGCAGCGGTTGGGCAAGCTGCAATCAGAAGAGACCCTATGGCAATGTTGCCTTTTTGTGGTTATAACATGGCTGATTATTGGCAGCATTGGTTGAATGTAGGAAAAGGTAAAAAAGACGCACCAAAAATATTTAGAGTTAACTGGTTTAGAAAAAATAACGAAGGAAAATTCATGTGGCCTGGTTTCTGCGAGAATATGCGAGTATTAAAATGGATTGTTGATCGCGTCAATGGTAAAGAAGATGCAGAAAAAAGCCCATTTGGACATGTGCCAAACCACGATGACATACAATGGTCGGGTTTAAGTTTTGGCGAAGAAGCATTTAATGCATTAATGGATATTAATAACGACGACGGGAAAAAAGAAGCTGATGATCAAAAAGGTCATTTTGATAAGTTTGGCGATAAACTTCCTTCTGAGTTAGAGCAACAAAGGCAAGAACTGATAGAGCGACTGAATAAATAAAGATATGTTAAGTAAGTTTTGATGGTGTGACTATCACACCATCAATATCAGCATACAGATAATCCCCCGGTGCAAAACTAATGCCTGCGAAATCAACTGATATGTTTTTTTCGCCAACACCTCTTTTTATGCTTTTGAGCGGATGGGTAGTAATAGCTTTTACACCTATATTGATCTGAAGAATCTCCGCGGCGTCTCTAATACACCCATTCACAACAATTCCTTCCCAATGATTTTTGCATGCAAGTTCTGCCAATTGGTCGCCCAGCAATGCACATTCCATAGAAGCGCCGCCATCAATTACCAATACATTGTTATGGCCACTTGATTCGAGAGCATCTCGTACTAATGAGTTATCGTTCGAGCACTTAATAGTTATGATATTCCCTGCAAATGCTAATTTCTGCCCAAAGTCTCTAAAAATAGGATTGGCAATATTGATTTTTTCAGGATAAGAATCACACAAATCTGCTGTTTTGATTATCATTGTTCACGCAACCATTTTTGTTAAAAAGGTACCTAAATCAGTAGTTTACATTATTTACTTGAGCAAATATATTAGATATTATAACCAAGCAAGTGAGGCTCGTTTCTTTTTGCAATAATTTCTGCAGACTATACCAGAAGAAATTGCTAATATACGCGCCCTTACACATTAAGATTTTAGACTACCCAAGCAAAAATTAGCTACTTAAGAGAGAGTTTTAATGAATAGAGATGACCAAGTAAAACAACTAAATGATGATTGGAAAAAAAATCCTCGCTGGAAAAATATAAAACGCAGATACAAAGCAGAGGATGTCGTAAGATTAAGAGGTTCACTTCTTCCTGAATACACAATAGCTCGAAGCGGAGCTGAAAAACTATGGGAACTGATACAAGGTAAGGCTAAAAAAGGATATGTAAATTGTTTGGGTGCGCTCACTGGCGGGCAAGCAGTTCAGCAGGTTAAGGCAGGTGTTGAAGCAATTTATTTATCAGGCTGGCAAGTTGCAGCAGATGCAAACACCTCTGAAACTATGTATCCAGATCAGTCTCTTTATGCATACGACTCAGTACCTTCTGTTGTACGACGTATTAATAATTCATTTAAAAGAGCAGATGAGATTCAGTGGGCAAGAGGCGTGAATCCAAATGACAAGGATTTTATTAATTACTTTGCACCGATAGTAGCAGACGCAGAAGCTGGCTTTGGCGGCGTATTAAATGCATTTGAGCTAATGAAAAACATGATCGTTAATGGAGCGGCCGGAGTTCATTATGAGGATCAATTAGCTGCTGTAAAAAAATGCGGTCACATGGGAGGTAAAGTCTTGGTACCTACACAGGAGGCAGTTGATAAATTAGTAGCTGCACGCCTTGCTGCTGACATTATGGGTGTTCCAACATTATTACTTGCAAGAACTGATTCTGAAGCAGCAAATCTTCTAACATCTGATTTTGATGAAAATGACAAACCCTTTTTAACAGGAGAAAGAACTGGAGAAGGGTTTTATCGTGTTAAGAACGGACTTGAACAGGCAATTTCTCGAGGAGTCGCATATGCACCGTATGCCGACTTAGTATGGTGTGAGACAGGTACGCCTGATTTAGAATTTGCAAAAAAATTTGCTGAGGGTGTAAAAAAAGAACACCCTGATCAATTACTTGCTTACAATTGCTCACCTTCTTTTAATTGGAAAAAGAATTTAGATGACGCAACCATAGCTAAATTTCAGGATGAACTAAGCGCTATGGGATATAAGTATCAGTTTATTACATTAGCAGGTATTCATAACATGTGGTTCAATATGTATGACCTTGCATATGATTATGCCTCTGGAGAAGGCATGAAACATTATGTAGAAAAAGTACAAGAGCCAGAGTTTGCAGCAACAGAGAAAGGGTATTCATTTGTAAGTCACCAGCAAGAAGTTGGAGCTGGATATTTTGACGACGTTACAACCGTGATTCAAGGCGGAGAATCATCAGTCACAGCATTAACAGGCTCAACTGAAGAAGATCAATTTTAAGTGAAAAACTCTTTCGAGCACATATACCCGCCTGCTGACGGTGAACTAATAACTGTCAAAGATGGGAATTCTTTAAATGTTCCCGACCAACCCATTATCCCTTATATAGAAGGCGACGGTATAGGCGTTGATGTTACGCCAGTTATGCGACATGTAGTTGACTCAGCAGTGAAGCTTGCTTATGGCGACAAACGTGCGATTGCTTGGATGGAAGTGTTTGCTGGCGAGAAGGCCGTTAAGCTGTACGGTGAGCATAATTGGCTGCCACAGGAGACATTAGACGCTATGGAAAAGTACCTGGTGTCTATAAAAGGGCCACTTACAACACCTATAGGAGAGGGCCTGCGCTCTCTCAACGTTACAATAAGACAGGAAATGGATTTATATGCCTGCATAAGACCCATACGTTATTTCTCAGGAATCAGCACTCCTCTCAAAAACTCTAAAACAACAGATATGATCATTTTTCGTGAAAATACTGAAGATATATATGCAGGGATTGAGTGGGCAGCAGAGTCTGCTCAGGCTAAAAAGCTAATAAATTTTTTAACCGAAGAAATGGGAGTGGTTTCTATCCGTTTCCCAGATTCGTCAGGTTTAGGTATTAAGCCTGTGTCAAAAGAGGGGACACAAAGACTTGTCAGAAAGGCAATACAGTACGCAATAGATCATGATCGCACTTCTGTTTCTTTAGTTCATAAAGGAAATATTATGAAGTTTACAGAAGGCGCGTTCCGTAACTGGGGTTATGAAGTTGCCAAAGAGTTTGGTGCACAAGAAATAGGCGATGGACCTTGGTGTACTCTAATAAACCCGCAAAATAATAAAACAATTGTTATCAAAGATATTCTTGCTGATAATTTTTTACAACAAATTCTTTTAAAACCCACAGAGTACGATGTTATAGCGACACTTAATCTTAACGGTGATTATATTTCCGACGCTTTAGCAGCACAGGTCGGTGGCATAGGGATGGCACCGGGTGCGAATATAGCTGATAATGTAGCTGTTTTTGAAGCAACACATGGATCTGCACCAAAATATGCTGGCAAGAACCGCGTTAACCCTGGATCAATTATTTTGTCATCTGAAATGATGTTGCGATATATAGGTTGGCACGAAGCAGCTGAATTTATTCTTAAAGGTGTAGCTGGTGCGATTGCCAATAAAACAGTGACCTACGATCTAGCACGTGCACGAGCCGGATTGATTGTGAATGTTGATCCAACGCACTCGCCTCATAGCAAAAAAGAGACAGTGGAAGATTTAGAAAGATTGATGCCTGGAGCCACACTAGTTAGCTGTTCAGGGTTTGGTGACGCTGTAATCGAAAATATGCAATAATTAAAGTTATAATACATTCAATACTATGGCAGATAGCAAAACATACAAAATTACATTTATTAATCAGGGCGAAATATACGAGCTTTATGCGAAACAAGTTTACCAGCCTGATTTATATGGTTTTGTGGTTATCGAAGAAATTGTTTTTGGAGAAAAAACAAATCTAGTAGTTGATCCTAGCGAAGAAAGATTAAAATCAGAATTCGCGCAAGTTAAAAGATCTTATATCCCAATGCACGCCGTTTTAAGAATTGACGAAGTTGAAAAAGAAGGCGTTTCTAAAGTTAAAGAAGCTGACAGCAAAGTTGCTCAGTTTCCCTCCCCAGTCTATACGCCGAGCGCAGACTCGGGGAAAAAAAGCGAGAAGTAACTTTCTTGCTTATCTCATAATATATACTTCTATACCAAACAGGAGAGATGGCCGAGTGGTCGAAGGCGCACGCTTGGAAAGCGTGTATACGGGTGACCGTATCGTGGGTTCGAATCCCACTCTCTCCGCCATAAAATAATTCACTTAATATTTCCAAGGAGAGAAATATGAATAATAAAGCTGGTTATACTAAATCTACAGTCTTAGCTGAAACTTTTGAGCCATTTATGATCGGAGAAAAGCAAGCAGGCGAGGTGCATTGGTTGACACAAACAAACTCTAGTGGAGAGCCAAGCTATTCTGGGTTATGGCGTTGCGAACCGATGACTTTTGAATATGAATTTCCTGGGGATGAAACTTTTCAAGTGCTTCAAGGAAGTCTGCTAATTCAATTGGATGATCATGATGTTAACTTGCAAGCAGGAGATATAGTTTCTTTCAACAAAGGTATGAAATCTACATGGACGATCAACAGTCCTTTTGAAAAGTTCTTTGTAATTTATAACTGTTAATTACGAAAATCTGGATGAGTTTCTTTTGAGCCGAAGCCTACTAATATGCCTGAGGCAAACATTATGATTGCAACTAACCAAAAAGCGCTTTCAATATTTCCTGTATACGAGGCAATAGCACCAAGAGAAAAAGCTCCAAATGCATACCCTGCATCCCTCCAGAAACGATAAACACCGATTGCTGTGCTGCGCCAGATTGGTTCTGATAAATCGCTAACCGCTGCACTTAACGTTGGGTAGAGGAGAGCCATCCCAAAACCAATTATGCCCGCAGATATGCTCCACCATATAAATGTAGAATCTAAAATGCACATCAGAGAACCAACACTACAAAGCAGCATGCCTGAAAAAATTAATTTTTTCCGGCCTATACGATCAGAAAGATATCCAGTTAGAAATTGACTTGCCCCCCACGTTACACCATATATGCCAACAATTATCCCAATATTTGGAAGGCTAAAATGCATTTGGTATAGGTATAAAGGAAAGAAAATCCATACAAGTGTATCTGTAAATTTTTCAATTAAACCAGCCTGCGTTATTAGGAACATCTGCTTGTTATCCCATGTTACAAGCTTAAAAATATCAAATGTTGATTGATTCAGGGTGTCCGCTGAGGTTGTTTGTTCGCCTTCTACCCAGGGTAAAGTCTCTTGGACAAGAAAGAGAGTCAAGACGATGGGGATAAGGATTGCAACAAGACTGAAGATCATCAAGCTAAGGCGAAGATCATAATTCGTAACTAATATGCCAGTGAGTATTCCTGCTAACGAGACACCAATATAGCCAGAAAATTCATTTAAGCCTATAGCAAAACCACGTTCGCCAGGTGTCGCTAAATCAATTTTACATGTTTGCGTAATAGACCATGTTAGACCTTGGTTAATACCGAGAAATGTTGTGGCTATCACTATATAGGCCCAGCTTTCAGCATATAAAATTAATAAAGGTACAGGTAATGCAAGCAACCAACCCATTAACAAAATCTTTTTTCGACCAAACTTGTCAGATAGGTGTCCAGCAGCAAAATTCATACATGCTTTTACTACACCAAATGCCAGCACGAATGTAGATAACAAAAGGAAAGAGCCTGAGGCAACAGCAAATTCATCTTCAGCAAGCGCAGGAACCACAGTGCGCATCGTCCCCAGAGTGATCCCAACAAAGAATACCTGGATTAGCTGGTGATAAAACTGGACGCTGTTTTCTTTGATACCATGAACTATCATATTATGATGATCATTTATAAAATATATAAGCCTTTGATATATATAAATATATATATTTCGTTATTATGCACAATTCAAAAACCAGATGTAGAATAGTTATCATATAATAGCAGTAGAACAATTATGACAAATTTATCAATTCCAAGAATATCCCATGCCTTATGAAGTTTTAGCACGGAAATGGCGACCGCAATCTTTTGAGGATATGGTCGGGCAAGCACATGTGCTTAGAACGCTGGTGAACGGACTCAACAATGACCGACTTCATCATGCATATCTTTTTACAGGTATGAGGGGTGTCGGCAAAACTACACTGGCCCGTATTCTCGCCAAGTGCCTGAATTGCGAAACTGGTGTGACAGCGCAGCCTTGCGGCCAATGCGTAACATGCGAGGGCATTGCAGCTGGTAATTATATCGACTTAATTGAGGTTGATGCAGCATCAAAAACCGGGATAGATGATACTCGAGATATGCTGGATAATGCCCAATACGCTCCGGCACTTGGGCGCTTTAAGATATATTTAATAGATGAAGTTCATCAGCTTTCAGGCCATAGCTTTAACGCATTATTAAAAACATTAGAAGAGCCTCCTGCTCATGTAAAGTTTCTGCTTGCAACGACTGATCCAAAAAAAGTCCCAGTTACTGTTTTGTCGAGATGCTTACAGTTTAATCTTAAGTCATTAAGCATTGATCTTGTTACAAAGCAGTTGGAGCACATTTTGCAAGAGGAAAATATCAAATATGAGAATGACGCTTTATTCCAAATTGCGCGCGCGTCTGAGGGAAGTATGCGAGACGCACTTAGTTTGTTAGATCAAGCTATCTCATACGGACAAGAACAAATATTAAGCCAAGATATGAGCGATATGCTTGACAGTGTGCCAAAAGAACATTTTAGCAATTTAATAAAAGCTGTCTCGAAAAGTGACGCATTGCTGGCATTGGATACTATCAACACAATGCACGAGCATTCAGTTAATTTTAACCAACTTCTTGATGACTTAATTTCAATATTACATCATGCAACCGTAGTCCAAATGGTCCCAAGTGCAATTAATGAGTTCAATTATGAAAAAGAGTTAATTGAGTTATTAAATGCAAATATAGGGTCAGAGGCGTTGCATCTGTATTATCAAATAGCAACCCAAGGGAGGAGAGAGATTTCGCTCGCTGTTGATGCAAAAAGTGGTTTTGAAATGATGCTATTAAAAATGCTTTATTTTGTACCTTTTGATGATGTCGATATTGCACATGTAGAAGAAAAAACTATTAAAGGATCAGCCCCTAAAAACAATGACAATCAGGCATTATCAAATGAAGAGCCAGATACAAAAGGGCCAAAAATTTTAAATACAGCAGAACATTGGAAAAAGCTTGTTCCTAATTTAAAACTCAATGGGATAGCTCTAGCACTTGCCGATAATAGTAGTTTTATTAAATGCGATGAACAGGTTTTATCTATTGCAATTGATGAATCACATGAAAGCATAGCAACAGAAAATGCAAAAACTGCCTTATGTGATGCAATAAGTAAATACTTTATGAACGACATGCAGCTTATAGTTGAAACTACTAATAGCGAAAACCATATGCATGTAACAAGAAGGCAGCTCAAAGATGACCAAGATGCAAAACAGCAATACGAAGCAGAAAAATCTGTTAATAGAGATATCTTGGGTCAGGAATTAAAAGAAAAATTTGGTGCTGAAGTTATTCCTGGTTCAATTAAACCAGTTAAGTAGAAAGACAATATGAGGATTAGCAGATGATTGGAGATATGGCAGAATTAATGCAGCAAGCAAAAAAAATGAAAAAAGAGATGAAACGCATGAAAAAAGAAATAGCAAAACTACAAGTCGTAGGTGAGTCAGAATCAGGCCTAGCTAAGATTACTATGTCGGGTAAAAATAGAGTAAAAGGCGTTGAGCTAGATCCAGCTATAATCTCAGATAAAAAGTTGCTAGAAAAACATATAACAGAGGCTGTCAACAATGCGTCGTTAAAAATTCAGCAAATAACTGACTCTAAAATGGCAGAGGTTGGTGCTGGTTTAAATCTCCCTCAGAGTTCAGATATGCCTTTTTAGCTATTGAGGAATATGAAGAAAACAACTTTACTCGACGAACTTATTACTGCTTTCAAGTATTTGCCAGGCGTGGGTGAAAAAACAGCACAAAGGATGGCTTACTATACTTTAGAAAGGGCGCGTGACGGAGGAAAAAATCTTGCTATGTTGCTTTCTCAGGCTACTGAAAGCATTGGATATTGTAAAGTTTGCAGAAACTTAACAGAAAAAGATTTATGTTATGTATGTTCAGATAAAGCAAGAGACGTAGACCAAGTTTGTGTAGTTGAAACACCCGCAGACATAATAGCAATAGAATCTAGCACAAGCTATAAAGGGCGATACTATGTTCTTATGGGTAGGCTCTCACCACTTGACGGCATAGGCCCTAAGGAAATTGGATTAGATTTTCTTGAAGAGCAGTTTAAAAAAGGTACTATTAAAGAGGTCATATTAGCGACAAATAGCACCACGGAGGGTGAGGTAACTGCACATGTTATCCGTGAGCTTACAAAAAAATACAAAATACAGACAACTCGGCTTGCTCAAGGAGTTCCTGTTGGAGGAGAGTTAGAATATGTTGACTCTAGCACGCTATCGCAAGCATTTAGTAGCAGACAGAGTTACTAATAGTTCTTTCTGATTTTTAGCTGATCACACATCTTTAAATAGCTAGCATATCTTCTTGCGTCAATCCTGTTTTCTTCTATAGCTTGTTTCACAGCGCATTTAGGTTCATTGACATGCCTGCAATTATTAAATTTGCACTTGTTTCTATGTTGGTCAATCTCAATAAAACCTCTGTCGATTTGATCTAAATCTGTAATATTTGGTTCGAATATCCTAACACCCGGCGAATCTAATATCTGACCGCCATGAGCAAGATTATAAAGAGCAACATTAGTAGTTGTGTGTTTACCACTACCACTTGCATCCGATAACTGTCCAACTCTTATTTGCTGATCAGGAATAAGTGCATTTATTAGCGATGATTTACCAACACCAGACTGACCTACAAAAATATTTACTGAATCTTTTAAATTATTATTTAGTTTTTTTAGGCCCACGCCATTGTGTGCACTTGTTATGTATATAGGGTATTTTAAATTAGTGAATGTTTTTAAATCATAACCAATCTCACTCAGCATGAAATTTTTATCTAAATCTACTTTATTAATAATTATTGAGCACTCAGCTGGCATGTTAGTTGCTGCTACTAAATATTGATCTAATAACTCCCATTGAGGTTTCGGCTGCAATGCAATGACAACGAAAATATGATCAATATTAGATGCTAAAGTTTTTGTTTTTCCATATGTATCTTTTTTTTGTAAGAAGTTTTGTCTTTCATGCAGTTTATCTATAACAGCATCTTTGTTTATTATCTTATAACTTACTAAATCCCCAGTTACTATATCTTTATACAATTTTCTTACAAAACATCTAAAAATTTTTCTTTCTTTTGTTTCTAGCAATAATTCGTTTCCAAAACGAAGGACTACCTTCGCATTATTGTTTTTTTTATCATCTGGGCTCATGAAATCTATATCATTTAATAACTAGTTAAAATAAATACAATCATATATCATAGTTTCGAAGTAAAATTTGATTAATATGCAAAAGTCTCCTGACAACCTAATTTGGCTAGATTTAGAGATGACTGGTCTCGATACCACTAATGATAAAATCATTGAGATAGCCACGATTATTACAGACAAGCACCTCAATATCCTTGCTGAGGGTCCTGTAATCGCAATTTTTCAAGAAAAGGAAATTTTAGATGCAATGGACGACTGGAATACAAAGCAGCATACTGCATCTGGCTTAGTGGATAGAGTCATAAACAGCAAAATTAGTGAAAACGAAGCTGAGCAAGCTACATTAGGGTTTTTACAAGAACACTTAGATCCTGGGCAGTCTCCAATGTGCGGAAGCAGCATATGTCAAGATAGAAGATTTTTAGCTAGATGTATGCCTGAATTAGAGACTTTTTTTCATTACAGGAATTTAGATGTCAGCACCGTCAAGGAAATTGTTAAACGTTGGTTTCCTTCTGCTACCAAAGGTGTTGAACTTGAAAGGAAACATTTAGCTCTTGATGATATTAAAGATTCTATAAGTGAGCTTAAATATTATAGAGAAAAAGTTTTTATCAATCTTGATTCTGAAGATTAGTGATTCAAGTTTTTTATTTTTTTATTGTTGCTGAAAAATTTTTCTGGGATTAAGATAGTGTCACGCTTATAGTTATGATGTTGTTCCGGGTGCTCAAGCATATAATGAAGACCTCTACTTTCTTTTCTCCAAAGAGCACTTTTAACAATTAAATCTGCAATTAGTATTAAGTTTCTTAATTCAATAAGATCATTATTGATTTTAAATTCTTTATAGTATTCTTCAACTTCACAGGTTAATAGCTTTATTCTGTGTTGCGCTCGCTCTAAACGTTGAGTTGTTCTGACAATACCAACAAAATCCCACATAAGGCGTCTTAACTCGTCCCAGCCATGAGAGATCAAAACATCTTCGGTTGATTGTGTAACCTGACTTTCATCCCATTGAGGAATATCCTGAGAATGCTTAATGGTATTTATTTTATTTTTTATATGTGAGCTGGCAGTATCAGCGAATACTAAACACTCAAGCAATGAATTGCTAGCCACTCTGTTTGCTCCATGCATTCCTGTACATGCTACTTCTCCTATTGCATATAAGTTTTCTACGTCTGTTTGACCATGAATGTTAGTAATTAGTCCTCCACAGGTATAATGCGCTGCAGGGACAACAGGTATTGGTTCGTGTGTAATATCGAAACCTAAATGTAAGCAGCGCGAATGGATTCCAGGAAAATGCTCTAATATAAATTTTCTTTTTTTGTGGCTGACGTCTAGGTAGACACACTCTAAACCTAAGCGTTTCATTTCATGATCTATTGCTCTAGCTACAATATCTCGTGGAGCTAGAACTCCTCTTGAGTCAAATTTATGTAAGAATTCATTACCGTCGTTTAATACAAGCTTTGCTCCTTCGCCTCGCACAGCCTCGCTTATCAGAAAAGATTTTTCAGATGAATGATATAAGCATGTAGGGTGAAATTGTATAAATTCCATGTTTGCAACGCGACATCCCGCTCTCCATCCCATGGCGATACCATCGCCAGATGATGAGTCAGGATTGCTTGTGTACAAATAAACTTTACTAGCACCCCCTGTAGCTAAGACAGTACACTTCGCAGATATAGTTTCGATAGTCGCATTTTTTGAGCGCCTAATGTATGCGCCTATGCATTTTTTAGAAACACCATCATTAGATTTAGATATAAGATCAACCACCATGCAATTATCAAGACAGGTGACATTCTTTTTCCTCATTAATTGATTTAGCAGGGTTGTATGTAATGTTTTGCCAGTTGTGTCAGCTACATGGACTATTCTTCTTTGGCTATGACCGCCTTCTTGGTTAAGATGAAGGCCGTGAGTTTTTGATTTTGAGGTGCGCCCTGTGAAATTTACACCTTGTTGTATAAGCCATTCTATAGATGCTCGCCCCGACTCTATTACATGTTGTACTGTTTCTTCATTACATAAGCCTGCGCCAGCACTAATTGTGTCTTGAGCATGCTGCTTCACAGAGTCAGTGTAGGCTACTGGTGCTGCTATACCGCCTTGGGCGTAATATGTGGATGATTCGCTCAGAGTATTTTTCGATAATATTGCTATTTGCAAATTAGCTGGCAGTTTCAATGCCAGCGCCAAACCTGCAGCCCCGCTTCCTACAATCAGGACATCATAATAGTTTCGTTTATTATTGTTCTCTAAATACATGATAATCTGTCGATATTAATATATTATTCCACTTGAATGCACCTAATAGAATTTTAAGATAACACTAAAGACGTATAAAAAAATAGAACTTTCGTATAGTTAATAGGTCTATCTACGCAATACATGGGTATAGATAGTTACAAGGAGAGCCCATATGGGCGACTTAAGTGACAGCAATTTTGTAAAACAAGCTAGAGAAGGCAACAAGCAAGCTTATGATTATTTGGTACGTAAATACCAGTTCAGAATAATCAAGCTAGTGAGGCAATATGTGTCTACACAGGAGACTGCGGAAGATATTGCGCAAGAGGCCTTTGTTAAAGCCTACTATGGACTTCAAAATTTTCGCGAGGAAAGTAAGTTTTATACATGGTTATATAAAATTGCAATAAACACAGCTAAAAACCATCTAGGTAAAGAGAAAAAAAGAGCCCGTGAGTATAGTGTTCTGATCGAAGAAGTAGAAAATTCTAACGTAGTGGCATATGTGCGACATTCTGATACCCCTGATCATGAAATGCAGGCCACAGAACTTGAGGCCGCTATTAATGACGCATTAGCTAAGATGCCGGAAGAACTGAGAGTTGCTATAACATTGAGAGAGTTAGAAGGGTTTGATTATGAAAGAATTGCAAAAATTATGAATTGTCCTGTAGGTACAGTAAGATCAAGAATATTTCGCGCCAGAGAATCTCTTGATGAGGTATTGAAAAAAATTGTCTAAACAAGGCCATATGTCATGAGTGAAAAACATAAAGAGTTGCTTTCTGCATTTGTAGATGAAGATCAAAATTTAACAGAGTTTGAGAAGAGACTTGTTGTAAAAAAATTAACAGAGAGCCGGCTTGAGCGTGATAAATTTTCACGCTATCAGTTAATGAGCGAAGCAATAAAAGGCAGAGTTAGTAATTTTATTAACCCTCAGTTCGCAGACAATGTCTCGCAGCGTTTGCATGCTAATAAAAGAGGAAAAACTAAAAGAACACTAAGCGACTATATGCAATTATCTTTTAGAAAACCAGGGATTATGGCAGTCCTCGCAGTCATATGTATTTTTACACTCTCTGCATTATTTGTTATGAACACAAAATATATGCACAAAATGTTTAACTTAGATGCAAATATTAATATTGCAAAGATTAATGACAATAATAATCTGCACCCTCAGATTAAAAATATAGATCAAGCAGATATGCAGAAAAATTTAGTAGCTCATATGCATGCAAAATGGAAGAATGCACTTCCAACACCAAAACTCTTTCTTCCACCCGTTAAGCTTGTAGGCCATGCAAGGCACTAGAAAGCTTTTTACACTATTATTTCTAATCTATGGCTGCTTATTTTCAGCACAAGCCGCTGAGCTCCCTGATTTTACTGACATAATTAATAAACATGCGCCTGCTATAGTAAATATTAGCACTACAAAAGAAAATGAAAACATAGGAAGCCATCCTTCTGTACCACAAATCCCAGAAAATGCACCAGCGCCATTTCAAGAGTTTTTTAAGAAGTTTTTTGAAGAACGAGGCGCTCCAATACCATTTGAAACTAAGTCGTTGGGGTCTGGTTTTGTTATATCTTCAGATGGTTACATAGTAACTAATCATCATGTGATACAAAATGCTGGAGAAATTATCGTAAAGTTTCATGATAAACGTGAACTAAGAGCAGAAATTATTGGTTCAGATTCAAAAAGCGATATAGCGCTTTTAAAGGTTGCTTCTAAGAACTTGCAGTCAGTTCAAATAGGTAAGTCTCACAATTTAAAGGTAGGGCAATGGGTTCTAGCTATTGGCTCTCCATTTGGTTTCGATCAAAGCGTCACAGCTGGAATTGTAAGTGCTAAAAATAGAACACTAGACAATACTTATATTCCTTTTATTCAGACTGATGTTGCAATTAACCCTGGTAATTCCGGAGGCCCGCTGCTTGATTTAGATGGAAACGTTGTCGGTGTTAATGCTCAAATATTGAGCAGGACAGGAGGCTATATGGGTTTATCTTTCTCTATACCTATCGACATGACCATGAATATCATAAGTCAAATACAAACTAAAGGTAAAGTAACAAGAGGGTGGCTAGGTGTTTACATACAAGAAGTTACTAGGGAATTGGCAGAGTCATTCGGAATGCAAAAACCTGCAGGAGCATTAGTTGCAAAGATAATACCTAACAGCCCCGCTGCTAATTCCGATATTAAAATAGGAGACGTTATACTGACTTTTGATGGTAAAACTGTTGAAAATTCTGGAGCACTCCCTCCTATGGTAGGTGAGACGGAAATAGGCCGAACTGTAAAGCTGAATATTTTAAGAAAGAAAAATAAAAAAATAATCAAGGTTAAAATTGCTGAATTAAAAGAAAAAGAACTCACAGTAGCTAAAATTGGCGATGACAAAACTGTCCGTGAACTTATTCTTGGTATGCAAGTGCGTAATTTAACTGCGCAAGATAAAGAAAAGTTTGGAGTAAGCGAAGATGCTATTTTAGTTGTGTCAATCTCTAAAGGAGCTGGTAAACGCGCTGGAATAGTGGCAGGAGATGTAATAAAGATGATTGACGGTATTAAGATGCTAAATGTTAAGATTTTTAAGGAAACTGTGTCAGCATTGCCAAAAGGAAAGTATGTGTCACTTTTAATACAGCGATCAAGTAATACGCAATTTCTTGCTTTAAAGAAAGAAGATTAATTCTTTATGAACTCAGATATAAAAATGGAGAATATAAGAAATTTCTCCATTATCGCCCATATAGATCATGGCAAATCTACTCTTGCAGATAGAATAATACAGATATGTGGTGGCTTGTCTGAAAGAGAGATGGCAGATCAAGTCCTCGACACAATGGATCTAGAGCGAGAGCGAGGAATAACTATTAAAGCACAAAGCGTGACATTAGAATATAAATCATCTAATGGTATTCTCTATCAACTTAACTTTATAGATACTCCAGGGCATGTTGATTTTTCATACGAAGTTTCGCGTTCACTTTCAGCGTGTGAAGGAGCTTTATTAGTAGTTGATGCAACGCAAGGAGTCGAGGCGCAAAGTCTTGCAAATTCCTATATCGCTATTGATCAGGATGTTGAAGTTCTGCCAGTTATTAATAAAATTGATTTACCATCAGCTAACCCTGACAAAGTCAAAAAGGAAGTTTCTGAACTTATAGGCTTAGATTCACACAATGCATGCATGATAAGCGCTAAGACTGGAGAGGGCGTTGAGGACGTATTAGAGTCGATAATCTTAAACACACCACCACCAAATGGTGACCCAGAAGCACCATTAAAAGCATTAATTATTGATTCATGGTTTGATGCTTATGTAGGTGTAATGACACTAGTAAGAATTGTCGATGGGAAATTGTCTGCAGGAGAAAAAATAGCAACTATGTCTACTGGACGTAGTTATTATGTTGAAAGCATCGGTTGTTTTTCGCCTAAGAAGAAAAAATTGCAGACCTTAGAATGTGGGCAGGTTGGTTATGTTGTAGCAGGAATAAAAGAAATAGATGGAGCGCGAGTGGGGGATACTTTCACTCATAGCAAATATCCCGCATCAGAGGCGCTCCCCGGTTTTAAAAATATTCAGCCTAAAGTTTTTTCTGGTATTTTCCCAGTAAATTCAGATGACTATAATGATTTTCGAGATGCATTAGAAAAACTCAGACTCAATGACTCTTCTTTTACTTACGAACCAGAAACATCACAAGCCTTGGGTTTTGGCTACCGGTGTGGTTTCTTAGGGATGCTGCATATGGAAGTTGTGCAAGAACGACTTGAGCGCGAATACAACTTAAATCTTATTAGCACAGTACCGACTGTGGTTTATCAGGTGCATAAGACTGATGGCGAAGTTATAGAAATTGCAAATCCAAGCGACTTGCCACAACAAAGTCACATAGCAGCTATACATGAGCCAATTTTAAATGCAAATATACTTGTGCCGCATGAATATGTTGGAAATATTATTACTCTTTGTGAAGAAAAAAGAGGTATACAGAAAAAAATTACCTATATAGGCGAGCAAGTCACAATAGAGTATGAATTACCATTATGTGAAGTTGTTCTTGATTTCTTTGATAAACTTAAATCAGTAAGCCGAGGTTATGCATCTTATGATTACGAAATTGTTGGCTTTAAAGAGGGTCCGCTTATCAAACTAGACATACTGATCAATGGTGATAAGGTTGATGCCTTATCATTGATTGTTCATAAAGATAAGGCTTATTTTACGGGCCAAGCGCTAACTAAAAAAATGAAGGAACTTATACCAAGACAGATGTTCGATGTTGCTATACAAGCTGCACTGGGGTCACAAATTATTTCTCGGACAACCACCAAAGCATTACGCAAAGATGTAACTGCAAAATTATATGGTGGCGATGTTACAAGAAAAATGAAGCTGCTAAAGAAACAAAAGGCAGGGAAAAAACGTATGAAACAGATTGGTAGTGTAGAAATACCACAAGATGCTTTTATGGCTATTCTTAAATTAGGTAAATAAATGCATTGAGTAAATATTCTCGACATATTTTAATATTGTTTTTCTTGCTAGCTGTATCACCAGTAAAGAGCGAAGTTTTAACCGTAACTTTACTGGGCACAGGAACACCAATACCTAGTATTCAAAGGTTTGGACCTAGCATCTTAGTTGAAGCAGGCAAGAGAAAGATTCTTTTTGACGCTGGTAGAGGAACAACGCAACGCCTTTCCCAATTGGGAATAAATATTGGAACTATTGAGCATTTATTCATAACACACCTCCATTCTGATCACATTTCCGGTATACCTGACTTATATACAACAGGTCTTATATGGCAGCGTGAATCTCCATTAAGAGTGTGGGGCCCAGAGGGCACAGAAGAAATGCTTTTTCATGTCAAAGAAATGTTTAGCTTTGACAAAAAAGTAAGGAACCAACTCTCTAAATCCATGAAGCCGCAAGCTGAATTTATATATACAGCTATAGTGCCCGGCGTTGTTTATAAAGATAACGATTTCTCAATAACAGCATTTACAGTAAATCATGGCGCAGTTTCTCCAGCATATGGCTATCGTATCAATTATGGTAAATATTCAGCTCTTATATCCGGAGATACTACATATTCACAGAATCTTATAAAACATGGCAAAGGTGTAGATCTGGTTATTCATGAAGTCATGGCTGCATCAAAACCCCTCATAAATTCGAACCGTCGTCTTAATAAAATGATGGATTACCATACTTCACCTGAAGAAGCTGCTTCAGTGTTTAATAAAATCAAGCCTAGACTCGCCGTCTACTCACACTTGCTTTTATTTGGTGTAACTGAAAAAGCGATCTTAGACAAGACATTTTCCCTGTATAAAGGTAAGGTTGTAATAGGAAAAGACTTAGACACTTTCGATATAGGCACAGCTATTAATGTTTACAATCGTCAATAACTTAAACTCTGCTGACAATAATGGTTAATTTTACTAAACCAATGATCATGGGCATTTTGAATGTCACGCCTGATAGTTTTTCAGATGGAGGGGCGTACCCGTCAACGAGCGATGCTGTTGCGCATGCAGAAATGATGGCACATCAAGGAGCCGATATAATTGATATTGGAGGCGAGTCAACAAGACCCGGCGCACAACGCGTTAGCGCACAAGAACAGATTCGCAGAATTGTAGATGTTGTTGGTGAGGTAAGGCGTACCCTGCCCAGTGAGATATTGATCAGCATCGACACAACTTTAAGTGAAGTAGCTGAAGCAGCAATTGCTGCAGGTGCCTCCCTAATAAATGATGTAACGGCTGGTACAGATGATAAAGAAATGTTCAGCCTGGCAGCAGACAAGAAAGTTCCGATTTGCCTTATGCATATGCAAGGACGCCCTGATAATATGCAAGACAACCCGCAATACGACAATGTGCTTGATGAAGTATTATCTTTTTTGATGAGGCAAGCAGAAAAAGCTAAAAAAGTTGGTATCAATGATAAAAATATTATTATTGACCCAGGAATAGGATTTGGAAAAACGACCGAACATAACTTAATTCTTTTAAAAAACTTGAGCAAAGTAGTTGCAACTGGCTATCTCGTAATGCTCGGTACTAGCAGAAAACGATTTATGGGAGATATTTGCAATCTTGAAGAAGAAGGACAAAGAATTCCTGCTACTTGTGCAACTACAGCATTGGGTGTTCTCGCTGGCGCGCATATCTTTCGTGTTCACGATGTGTGGCAAAATCGTCAAGCATTAGATGTTGCATGGAATACCATGCAAGCTTAAACTGAAAGAAGTTGGATTAAACCATAAAAATAAATTATGAAAGAAAAACAAAAAGTCTATAACGAAAAAGAAATCGAGACCCGTCTGAGTGAGACACTGCCACAATGGTATTATGAAGACGGATGGATAAGAAGGAAATATAAAACGAGCGGTTGGAAAGCTACATTGATGGTAGTTAATACTGTCGGGCACTTAGCAGAGGCTGGCTGGCATCATCCAGATCTAACTGTTTCTTACGCATTTGTGATTGTGAAACTTGTGAATCATGCAGCAAAAGGTGTTACAGATCGTGATTTTGAATTAGCTGCTAAGATAGAAGAGACAATAATGTGGCAGCCAAATCAGGACGATGAGAGCACTCTCGAAGGAACGCCAGATGATCCTAGGTTCAAATATATTAGATACGAATAGCTTTCTTTGAGTTAGAAACATAAAAAGTAAATATAAATATTTATATGAATGCTTTTATAAGTATTTGTTTTTTATGACATTTTAATTCGTTTTCAATGATTTAGGGAGCATTCTTGGAAGCTTGACCTGTATTTTCAATCGTTCATAATATTGCTACTTAAAATCAATAAGGCGGGAATTGAGATGAAAAGAACAAAAAATATAATCTCATCACTTGCAGTGATCTTTTTTACGGGCACTATTCAAGCTGATGAAACATGTATGTCACCTTACATGGCAAAGATTCAAGGTCAGGAAGACTATGTTTATGTCTGGACCTTGGGTGTAGAAGGTTTGGGTGATGAGCAGGATAAACTAGTAACAATTGACACAAACCCAGATTCAAGCACTTATGCTCAAGTTGTTAGCGTATTGTCAGTAGGATCAAGAAATGAAGCACACCACTCGGGTCTTTCTGATGACAGACATCACCTTTGGGCCGGTGGGTTAGATAACAGTTCAATTTTCATATTTGATATACATAGTGATCCTAGAAAACCTAAATTACACAAAAAAATTACAAACTTTGTAGAAGCAACAGGCGGCTTGGTCGGACCTCATACTTTTTATGCTTTGCCAGGACGCATGATGATTTCGGCTTTATCTAACAATGCAGATCACGGTGGCAGAACAGGACTTGCTGAATATACAAATGCGGGTGATTATGTAGCGACATACTGGCTACCAACTGATGGTGATTTACAAGGTGCAACTAAAACAGGAAAACTTGCTGACGGATATGGCTATGATGTAAGAGTGCACGCGCGCACGAACACTATGCTTACTTCATCGTTCACAGGTTGGTCAAATTATATGATGGATTTTGGGCAAATGCTGCAGGACGGAGAAGCAATGAAACGTTTTGGTAATACTTTTGTAATATGGGATATGCACGCACGCCAACCTAAAAAAGTTTTTGATATGCCAGGCGCGCCTTTAGAAATTCGTTGCGCATGGAAACCAGATCACAAGTATTGCTTTACTACTACTGCATTGACTTCACAAATATGGTTACTTTATGAAGATGATTCAGGTGAGTGGCAGGCTAAAGCAGTTTCTGATATTGGTGAACCCTCAAAAATACCTTTACCAGTTGATATATCTATAACTTCTGATGATAACGGTTTATGGGTTGATACATTTATGGATGGATACGCTCGCTATTTTGATATTTCAGATCCTTTCAACCCGAAAGAAGTTTATAAGGAGAAAATAGGGTCGCAGATTAATATGGTCTCTCAAAGCTGGGACGGATCAAGAGTTTATTTTTCTACATCGCTTTTAAACAACTGGGATAAACTCGCAGAGGATGACGAGCAATTTGTAAAACTCTATGACTGGGATGGTAAGAAACTTACCCACAAGTGGACTGTAGATTTCAAGGCGCTTAAGCTTGGACGCGCACATCAAATGAGATTTGGCTCCTATTCACTTTATGGTAAGACTAAACCGACTGAGAATTCTAGAGTTACAATGTTAAATGAATAGTTGTCAAACTTATGTCTAATTTACTTTTAGGCTATCTAAGTTAAAATAAAGCCACCTTCATAAAGGTGGCTTTTTTTATCGCTTATTATTTTGAGGTAAACATTGTTATATAAATATTTTATTATTTTAGGTTCATTGCTAGCCCTTTTTTCTATTGCATTAGAAGCGGACGATGACCCTCATAAATATCACATGCTCAAGAAAGATGAGCCAGTGATCTTAGCTCCTGGTTGGCATCCATTGAAATTTGCACCACCGGCGCCAGGAACATATGAGCTAAGAAAGATATTTATGGCCGAAGACGGGCAAATCGTAGACCAGAACGGTCAGTCTTCTACGCTGCACGAACTTTATGACAATAGAATTGTGTTGCTGAGCTTTATATATACAACATGTCCAGATATCAATGGTTGCCCATTAGCAACTGCAGTAATGCATAAATTAAATGATAAATTTGCAAACCATGCTGACTTAGCAAAACATGTAAGATTAATTAGTTTGAGTTTTGACCCAAAAACAGATTCTCCTGCCGTCATGACAGAATATGGTAAACAGTTTAGCGAAGGTCATGTCGATTGGGACTTTTTGACAACAAGCTCAGAAAAAGCTTTAGATCCGATATTAAATAAGTATTTCCAGACAGTGATACGAGTAAAAAATGAAGACGGTGAATCTGAGGCAGCAATATCACATATACTTAGGGTATATTTGATTGACAAAAATAAAACTATTAGAAATATTTATAGCGTTTCCTTTTTGCATGCAGATTTATTGATTAATGACATTAAAACTCTTCTTATGGAATAACTGAAGAGCACTTAACAAGACTCATGAAAGATCTTAAACATCTATTTATTCTTGTCAGCATCTTAGCAATAGTTAGTTATATGTTTTTTAATCTCACTGTGAACGAAAAAAATGCAGAACCACAGATCAATAATGAAGAAGTATTGAATGGTGCTCATCTCAAAGGGCCGGGAGACGTTAGGACAGGTTATGACGATTCTGAATACAAAACACAAA
Organism: Pseudomonadota bacterium; assembly: GCA_036687665.1. Taxonomy (GTDB): domain Bacteria; phylum Pseudomonadota; class Gammaproteobacteria; order Poriferisulfidales; family JAYYZZ01; genus JAYYZZ01. Next base: position 394,825 of record JAYYZZ010000003.1, read on the forward strand.
GTTTAAGCCTAGACCAAAGAAAAGGAGTAGAGACAGATTTAGTGGCAATTGTCAAAAACCCCCCTCTGGGACTGCCTCCATTAAAAATACCACAAGCAAACCCGATTACTATTGAGAAGGTAGCGCTTGGTAAAAAATTGTTTTTTGATAGGCGCTTATCAATCAATGACACTTTTTCATGCGCAATGTGCCATATACCTGAACAAGGCTTTACAAATAATGAGATGAGAACCGCAGTTGGAGTAGAGGGACGTTCTAATCTTCGTAACGCCCCGACTATATACAATGTCGCCTATTACAAACTACTTTTTCAGGATGGCCGAGAATTTACCCTAGAGAATCAAATTTGGCAGCCAATACTTAATCATACGGAAATGGCTGCGCCTTCTATAGGATACATAATAAACAAAATAAGAAGAATACCTGACTATGATGGCCTTTTTGAGTCTGCTTTTGGTGAAGGCCCAACTATTGAAAATATTGGACAAGCGCTTGCTTCTTATGAGAGGACGCTTTTAGCTGCAAATTCTCCATTTGATAGATGGTATTTTGGCAAGGAAGAGAATGCAATTAGTGAATCAGCGAAAAAAGGTTTTTTATTATTTATGGGTAAAGCAAACTGCAGCTCATGCCACACAGTGAATAGTGATTACGCATTATTTACAGATAATCTATTACACAATACTGGTGTTGGCTACAAAGTTTCGATGGGAGATATTTATATTGGTAAAGAAATGGAACCACTTAGCTCATCAGAAAAAAAAGAAAAAAAGAAAGTTCAATTAGCTCCGGGAGTCTTTGTTAATGTCGATAAAAGTATCATAGACTCTGTCAGCCAGCAGAAACTGCCGAATGACTTAGGTCTTTACAGCGTTACAGAAAATCCAAATGACCGCTGGAAGTTTAGAACATCATCTCTCAGAAATGTGGAACTTACCGCCCCCTATATGCATAACGGTATATTTAGCAGCCTAGAGGAGGTCATAGATTTTTATAACCAAGGTGGTATTAAAAACGAGTTATTAAGTCCTTTGCTGCGCGCACTTGAGTTGAAAGTTGAAGAAAAAGAGAATCTATTAGCATTTTTGCTATCTCTCACAGGAGGGAATGTTCCTGCGCTCGTTGCCGATGCTTTTACTGCACCTATTGGCGACATAGGTGTATCTGACCCCAACTGGGCAAATAAGAATACATTGGGTTACTGATTAGGTTTTATTACTCATTTCAATGATTATTTATACTCTTCTATTATCAAAACAAATCTGCGTAAGATTGTTGTTTTTTTTGTATTTTGTTTTTTTTGCTATCTCTTGTTCGCAAGGTAGTGAAATAATGGATAAGATTGATCAAAAGGTTAGTAATTTTACTCTGACAACAATAGACAGCAAAACATGGTCTTTGGCAGATCACTCAGGTAAATATATTCTAATAAATTTTTGGGCAACATGGTGCGCTCCCTGCAGAGATGAAATGCCATCTTTGAACAATTTACAGAAAAGATTTAACACAAAAAACCTTGAAGTTGTAGGTATTCACGTCGGACCAAATTTAAAAAATGTTAGATCATTTTTAGATAATGTTCCGCTAGATTTTACTATTTTGCTCGATAATGACCTGCAACTAGCAAGTTTAGGTATTACGAATTTACCAACCACACTATTGCTCGATAAAAAAGGTTATGCGATCTATTCAGCCGTTGGAGAAAGACACTGGGACTCCGCAGAAATGATCAATTTCATCGAGCAAACTACGCAGTAATATAAGTTCAAATGTTACTGCAAACAGGACAGTCCCAATTTATAAAATTACTCTGATGTCGTTGGATTAATAACAGATGTAATCTCAGAAATCTTATTAGCTGGAAATCCCCCTTGCTCTGCATGTTCTCTTATCATATCTTCATTAGGAGCGATGTATGTGCAATATACCTTATCTTCTGTAACAAAACTTTCTACCCATTGAATTTGCGGCCCTAAGTTTTGCAGTATTGAGCATGATTGTTTTGATATGTTTTGAAGCTCATCAGGTGTGAGATTTCCAGCACCCGGGATTTCTCGTTCTATCATATATTTTGGCATGTTTCCTCCAGCCTATAATTTTTGTTATATTATCGACTGTTAATTTTACATGTTTCTACATTAGGAATATAGATGCCTTCATTTGACTTAGTATCTGAGGTTGATATACATGAGCTGAGCAATGCGATTGACCAAGCGAACAGAGAAATCAATACTCGTTATGACCTTAAAGGGACATCATCTGTTATAGAAAATAACCAAACAGAACTTGTAATTAAAGCTCCAGAAGAATTCCAAATTGAGCAAATCCTTGAAATCTTAAGACAGAAGCTGACGAAACGTGGAATAGATATTTTGTGCTTAAAAAAGGGACAATGTGAAAAATCTACAAACCAAGCAAGACTTCCTGTCAGCATACAGCATGGCATACCTGCAGAGACTGCAAAAAAGATCACCCAACATATAAAACAATCTAAGCTTAAAGTGCAAATTTCTATGCAGGGCGAGAGGATTCGAGTTTCAGGTAAAAAGAGGGATGATTTGCAGTCAATTATCTCCCTGGTAAAAGATTGTAATTGGGGGCTCCCAATACAATATGAAAATTTTCGAGACTAAGAAAAAGCCCCTGTGTTAAGGGGCTTTCTGTGATTAATCATGATTATTAGTCTTCGCCTGCGAAGGCGCCAAGCAAGTGTAGCAAGCTAGTGAATAAGTTATACAGCACAACGTATAACGTGATTGTCGCCATAATGTAATTCTTTTCACCGCCGTGAATAATTTCACTTGTTTGGTAAAGTATAAGGCCTGACATTAGTAAAACAAAGATCGCAGAAACAGTTAAAGCTGCTCCTGAGAAATAGTAGCCAAAGTATGACCCTGCAGCTAATCCTAATGAGGCGAGAAATGCCACTAATATACCTACCATCAGAAACCCGCCCATAAAACTAAAATTACGTTTAGTTGTGAGGGCGTACCATGACAGCGTTAAAAAAATAACACCCGTGGTGCCCATAGCAGTTACGACAAGCTCAGCACCGTTACTATAATAATTTAAATATGCATTTATGATTGGCCCAAGAGTTAGACCCATAAAACCAGTTAGTGCAAATATGAAGGCTAATCCAAGAGCGCTATTTCTATACTTATTTGTTAAAAACAAAAGACCAAAATAGCCAACGAGGGTTAAGATTATTCCTGGATGTGGCATATTGAATTGAATAGAAAGCCATGCAGTGAAGGCGCTAAACAAGAGTGTGATTGAAAGCAGCCAGTAAGTATTACGTATTACTTTATTTGTTTCTATAATGCCCGCTGCTACTGTAGATGTTTGTCCAGTTCCCATGCTGTACCTCCATTTTATCAATATTAAAATATAACAAAAATAAGCATTAATATAAACGTAAAAAAGTTACGTAGTGATATAGTTTTATTTATAGGGTATTCTTCAGCGCAAATGTTCTGAAAATATTTAGCTTAAGGAGAGGTGGCAGAGTGGTCGAATGCGGCGGTCTTGAAAACCGTTGAACCGAAAGGTTCCGGGGGTTCGAATCCCTCCCTCTCCGCCAAATACTAATGATTGTAAAAAATTTTTTTATATTTTTAATATTTTGCATATATCTTGTGAATACAGTTGCTGCTGATGAGCAAAACATACCATTCGGTATAGGCCTTGATAGCTGCTCTGGGTATACAGAAGCACCAAAAAGAGATAGAGATATTTACTTAAGCTGGGTAGCAGGATATCTAAGTTCGCGCGAAGCGTTTATACCAAAAACAACTATACTTGGTAAAACAGGCTCTTTGAGCGCTGATAGAGTAGAAATCTGGTTAGAATTTTATTGCGCGCAATACCCAGAGCATACTTTTTCAGACGCTACTAATCAGCTAATACGGAGGTTTTACAAAAAAACACGCACTAATGATTAATAGCAGTGATTAATTATTTTTGTTGTTTCTGTGTCTTCTTCGATAGTTCCCATGTGGGCGTCTAGTGTTCCCCCTTCTTCTGTTTTTATTTGTTTGAGTGCTTTCTTTATTTTCTGAGTTTGAAAAAAATCCTAAAAGTTTTTTTAGCAAGCCAGCACCATTAGTTTTTGAGGGCGGTTTTGGAGCTGGCGAGGAGGGCAGTACTGACTCAATGACTGCCTGCTCATAAGGCTGGTTTGATCCTGTGCTGATATCATATTCAGCTGCTTTTTCAGTTTGCATCTCATAACTATTTTTATTTGCAGCTTGCTTTTCACCAACTCTATAGCGTTGAATATTGAAGTTAGGTGTATCTAGGTTTACATTTGGGACAACTGTAAGATCTACGTTGTGCCTATTTCCCATATCATTTAGCACTTGTCGCTTTTCGTTCATTAAAAATGTTGCTACATCAACAGGTAGTTCAGCGATAATTCTTCCTGTCTTCTCTTTCAATGCTTCTTCTTCCATTAGCCTTAAAACAGATAGAGAGAGCGACTCAACGCCCCTTATAGTTCCTTGACCATGGCATCTTGGGCATACAATCTGTGTCAACTCTCCCAAAGAGGGACGTAATCTCTGGCGTGAAATTTCTAGTAATCCGAATTTCGATATTTGACCAAATTGCAACCTAGCTCTGTCCGTTTTTGCTGATGATCTTAAGCGCGCTTCCACATCCCTTTGGTGTTTTGTAGATGACATATCAATAAAATCGATCACTATTAGCCCGCCTAAATCTCGTACGCGCAGCTGTCTTGCAATCTCGTCAGCTGCTTCTAGGTTTGTTTGAAATGCTGTTGCTTCAATATCACCACCTTTTGTAGCTTTTGCAGAGTTTATATCTATTGTTAATAATGCTTCAGTATGATCAATAACAATTACACCTCCAGATGGCAACGATACTTCTCTCCTGTAGGATGATTCAATTTGGCTTTCAATTTGATAACGGCTGAACAAAGGTACATTATCTTTATAGAGTTTTAATTTCTTAAGACTTTGAGGCATGACGAGCTCCATGAAATCTTTTGCGCGCACATAGATTCTTTCGTCATCAATTAATATTTCTCCAATATCTCCTTTAACATGATCACGTAAAGTCCTGGTAATTATGTTGCTTTCTCTATAGATGAGAAATGGAGCTGTTTTATCTTTTGCAACGTCTTTTATTGATTTCCATATATCAACTAGATAGTTTTGGTCCCATTTGAGCTCTTCCACTGACCGCCCAACACCTGCGGTACGAACTATGATGCCACCGCCATCTACTTTATCTAGCTTGTTTACTGTCTTTATGACTTCTTTTCTTTCTTCACCTTCAACACGTCGAGAAATTCCTCCAGCTCTAGGGTTGTTAGGCATTAGAACTAAGTATCTTCCAGCAAGACTAAGGAATGTTGTTACTGCAGCTCCCTTATTGCCTCTTTCCTCGCGTTCTATTTGTATTATTAATTCTTGCCCAGTCTCTAACAAACCCTTTATGTTGTGTCTGTCATACGGGACATCTTTTTTCTTAAAATAAGTTTTAGAAATTTCTTTCAGTGGGAGGAAACCATGGCGCTCAGCGCCATAGTCAACAAATGCAGCTTCTAAGCTCGGCTCAATGCGCGAGATTTTTGCTTTGTATATGTTGCCTTTCTTTTGTTCCCGTGAGCGGGTATCTACATCTAGATCGTATAACTTCTGGCCATCTACCATGGCTACACGCAACTCTTCTTGTTGCGTGGCGTTTATCAGTATTCTTTTCATTGCTCTCTCTGTACAACAATAGCTCTTGTGCAATCGCATCTACCGTGCATATAGTTTTACCACTATCATGCATCGATCGTAAAAGTTTAGTTATGTCTGGGATTTGCATTATGAGTATTATCGTGTGATTAAAGTGTGATTGTTGTGTTCAAGAAAATTACATATGTTTTTTCTTTTATGTATGTCTATTCCTTATAAATCGGGCTCAGGCTTACCTTTGCCCAATAATTCTTTACATATAACTCTTACTATATTTACATTTTCAGACGTGTTTGACGCCTAAATCGCAATATATCAGTCTTGTGCCAATTGAGCAAACTTATTGTTAAATCACAATATATGATATGTTTGCTTAAGTGTTCATGTTTTTTTATTTTTATGAGAAACAAAGTTAGCAATCTTATTGTTAAAAAAAATCAGTCTGGGCAACGTATTGATAATTTTTTAATGTACCAGTTTCGCAGCGTGCCCCGTAGCATAATATATAAAATATTAAGGACAGGGCAGGTAAGAGTTAATGGGTTGCGTGTCAAACCTTCATATAAAACAAAGAGTGATGACAAAGTTAGAATTCCCCCAATATCTTTCAAACAAAAAGAGAAAACTTACGTAAAAAATACATCGCACGATATAAAAAAACTGCTCATTTACGAAGATGATTTTCTTATAGTTGTCAACAAGCCGGCTGGAATTTCTGTACATTCTGGGACATCTGAAGTGTACGGCCTAATAGACATGTTGCGTGACTACTTTGTAGATTGCGAGCGCCTAGAGCTCGCGCATCGCCTTGACAAACCTACAAGCGGTTGCCTTATAGTTACGAAAACGACAGAGGCAATGAGGTTGCTTCAGAGCCAGTTTCGTAATAAATCAATTAAAAAACTTTACACAGCATTAGTATGTGGTCGGTGGAGTTTAGGTGAAATTCTTGTCGATGATCCGATTTTATATGGTAACGAAAAGAAAAGAATAAAAGCAAAAGCATCAAAAACTAGATTTGCACCTGTAGAGTATTATGAAGATTCTACACTCCTTGAGGTTGAAACTTTTTCAGGTCGCACACATCAAATTCGTTTACATGCTCAGTCAAAAAACCACTCCTTATTAGGTGATACAAAATATGGTAACAAAATCTATAACCAAAACTTTCGTAAAATGGGTTTAAGAAGATTGTTCTTGCACGCGAATAAGTTAATTTTTTCCCACCCTATCTCAGAAAAAACTATAACGGTAAATGCACCTTTGTCAGATGATTTAAAGATTATTTTAAATCAGCTGCAGTGATATAGGTTTATTTATGAAAATTTCAATTATTTAATATTTCTATGCCAAACTTTTTCAACATTTCCACTAAGCGTATTAATGGTAAACCCATTAAAGCAGTTGTATCTAATGATTCTATTGAGTTGAGTAGAACAATTCCGAGACCTTCTGATTTTAAACTTCCTGCGCAATTATAGGGTTGTTCTTTTTCCAAATATTTTTTTATTGTTTCTTTTGATAGCTCTTTGTAATGCACAATGCATTTTTTTACATCTTCCTGATAGGTGCCATTTTTACTATCATAAAGACATAGTCCAGTTATATATTCAATTTTTTTCCCTGATAGCATTTCTAATTGAGCAAAGGCATTTTCATAGTTTTTTGGTTTTCCAATAGATTTATTATTAAGTACCGCGCATTGATCTGAGCTTATAATTAATGCATCTTGATTTCTAGCTGCAACACTCTTAGCTTTTTCTAGAGTTAGTCTTATTACCATATCTTTTGGATTTTCATCTCTAAAAGGTGTTTCGTCGATATTTGGTGGGTCAACTGTAAAAGGTATTTTTAAACGCTCTAGTAGATGGCGCCTATATGGTGAGCTACTTCCTAAGATTATTGTACGCATGCTGATTTATTTTATTTTTTGAAGGCGTATCTTAACAGCGAAAGAGGCTGAATTTTAGGTTTTTTAAGAGATTTCTATGGTGTTTTCACAACTATCAGATTAGAATCTGCTTTCGTTTTGAGATAAAAAAACTTAAGGAAAAACATGGCCGTTCAGCAAAATCGTAAAACCCGTTCGAAAAGAGGAATGAGAAGAGCACATGACTCATTGAAATCCCCTGCGGCATCAATTGATCCGACAACTGGTGAAGTTCATAGAAGACATCATATTTCTCCAGACGGTTTTTATCGAGGAAAACAAAAAATCGTAACCGTTGAAGAAGAAAATCAGGAAGAAGATAAAGCTAAAGAGTAGCTACCTCTACAGCTTAATTCATTACAATTATGAAACAAATGACCACAATATCACTGGACGTCATGAGTGGAGACCATGGTCTAGATACTACAATTCCTGCTGCGATCAATTATCTTAACAAGCATGAAGATATTTTCTTTCTTTTAGTAGGAGATGAAAGCCTAATAGAGGCGCGCGTAAAAAAATATCAAGACGTTGATTTTACCCGCATAAAAATAATACATGCGCCAGAAACTATAAAAATGGACGAGTCTCCTATACAGGCATTAAAAAATAAAAAAGAATCATCCATGCGAAGGACTGTTGATCTTGTAAAAACAGGCGCTGCTGATGGTTGCGTTAGTTCTGGAAATACCGGAGCTTTAATGGCAATTGCGCGATATGTATTGAAAACTTTACCAAGCATAGATAGACCAGCTATTGAATCTTCTTTACCTTCAATTCATTCACACACACATATGTTGGATCTTGGAGCAAATGTTGAATGCAGTGCAACACATCTGTTGCAGTTTGCGATCATGGGTTCTGTGTTATCAAATGCTGTTGACGATGTTAAAAACCCCACCGTGGGTTTGCTTAATGTCGGAAAAGAAATAATAAAAGGAAACGATCAAGTAAAAGAAGCTAATAAGTTACTTGAAGCAAGTCACATAAATTATGTCGGCTACGTAGAAGGTGATGATATTTTTTGTGGTAACGTAGATGTTGTTATATGTGATGGATTTGTCGGAAATATTGCATTAAAAGCAAGCGAAGGTTTAGCTAGGTTAGTGAGCACTTATATTAGGGAAGAATTTAGAAGAAATACTTTGGCAAAAATTGCAGGAATTTCTGCAGCTAAAGTCTTGCAATCATTTAAAGATAGAGTTGATCCGAGAGTGTATAACGGCGCAAGTTTGTTGGGTTTAAATGGAGTAGTGGTCAAAAGTCATGGGTCAGCAGACGCGTATGCTTTTGAATATGCTGTTCATCTGGCAAAAATTGAAGCTGTTAAAAATGTTCCTCAAATGATAGGAGAGCGTCTTGAGTTGCTGCAAAACGTAAAGACAGCATAATACACTTGTTAGATAAAGTTACTATTTAGACAAATTACTATGTACGCAAAGATAGCAGGTACCGGTGGCTACCTACCAAAAAAGGTTCTTACAAACACAGATCTTGAAAAAATTGTTGAAACAACTGATGAATGGATTCGTGAGCGTACAGGCATACTGAAGCGCCATATAGCCAGTGGCAGCGAAACAACTTCAACGCTCGCTTATGAAGCGTCTTTGCGCGCCATGGACATGGCCGGTGTAAAGCCAAATGATATAGATCTAATAATCCTAGCTACCACCACCCCAGATAAAGTTTTCCCGAGCACCGCTTGTCTTTTGCAAAAACAACTAAATATACATGGTTGTCCAGCATTCGATATTCAGGCTGTTTGTACGGGCTTTGTTTACGCACTTGATATAGCAAATCGTTATTTCGCAACTAATGCATCTAAATGCGCATTGATTGTTGGGTCAGAAACACTCTCACGTATATTGGATTGGGAAGACCGAGGTACTTGTGTTCTATTTGGTGACGGAGCTGGAGCCATCATTTTGCAAGCAAGCGAAGAACCTGGAATCCTATCGACACACATTCATGCTGACGGGCAATACGAAAATCTGTTATGTGTCCCCGAGGGAATATCTTCTGGTTATGAGAAAGTTCAGTCTAAAGAAGCATATATACATATGAAAGGAAATGAAGTTTTCAAAATGGCAGTAAATACTTTAGGTGCTATTGTGGATGAAACATTAAAAGCAAATAATTTACAAAAGAGTGACGTCGATTGGCTTATCCCGCACCAAGCTAATCACAGAATCATAGCCGCTCTCTCAAAAAAATTACAATTACCAATGGAGCAAGTAGTTATCACTGTCCAAGAACACGGCAACACATCAGCAGCATCTGTCCCCTTAGCTTTAGACACAGCAGTGCGTGATGGAAGGGTAAACTCAGGCGATGTACTTATGTTAGAAGCATTTGGTGGAGGTTTTACATGGGGTTCAGCGCTTATTAAATATTAAGTGAATATTTTTAATAAAGAATTTGATTCAAAAAGTTTTCTAAACACCCTAACACATCATCCTGGTGTGTATCGTATGTCCGACTCTAAAGGCAAGTTGCTTTATGTGGGTAAAGCAAAAGATTTAAGAAAGAGAGTAACAACATATTTCCGGAAACAAGAACATAGCGCTCGTATCAAACACATGCTGGAGCACACGAGCTCAGTAGATGTTACTGTAACGGATACTGAAGCCGAGGCACTTTTGCTAGAAAATACCCTAATTAAAGAACACAAACCAAAGTACAATATTTTGCTCCGTGATGACAAGAGCTATCCATACATCAAGCTAAGTAGTGAACATAAATTTCCTGGTCTTCAATTTTACCGTGGCTCACGTAATAAAAAAGGTCATTTTTACGGGCCTTATCCGAATGCAGGTGCTGTCCGTAATACTATTAACACATTGCAAAAACTTTTTAAAATACGCCCATGCAGTGATTCTTTTTTTAATAATCGTTCACGACCATGTCTGCAGTTTCAAATCAAAAGATGCACAGCGCCATGTGTTAATTTAATTACTCAGAAAGAGTATGCAGAGGATATAAGCCTAGCCCAGAAGTTTTTAGAAGGACGTAGCAAGCAGGTGATAGATGTTTTAATCAAAAAAATGGACACATCCTCTGAAAGTCGAGATTATGAAACTGCAGCTGAATACCGTGATCAAATTGAATCACTCCAACAAATTTCTGAACAGCAGTCCATGCATGCTGGGCAAGGCAACATTGATATTATTGCTATCGATATCGAAGCATCGCTTGCATGTGTGCAGGTTTTCAATATAAGAAACGGTATCAATTTAGGCAATCGTTCATATTATCCTAAAATTACAGATGATGTGTCTGAGGCAACTCTTATGAAGTATTTTATTGGACAATATTATTTGAATAGAGAAGTTCCAGATGAAATTATTGTCAGCGAAAAACCAACTGACCACTCTATATTAGAAAGTATGCTTAAGAAGAAGAGCAATAAAAGAATTTCTATTGCCCAACATGTTAAAAAGAAAAAACTTGCGTGGCTTAACTTGGCAAAGAAAAATGCAACTAATTCATTACAGACAAAACTTGTATCAAGATCAGGCATGTTGCAGCGTTTTCAATCTTTGCAAGAGGAGTTGAGCCTAGATTATTTTCCAGAGCGCATTGAATGTTTTGACGTAAGCCATACTTCGGGGTCTTCTACGATCGCTTCATGTGTTGTTTTTGATACACAAGGACCAAAAAAAACAGAATATAGGCGTTTTAATATAAAAGATGTAAAACCTGGAGATGATTATGCAGCAATCAAGCAAGCTATTTCACGCAGGTATAAAAGAATCAAACAAGGTGAAATAAAAGCACCTGATTTATTGTTTGTCGATGGGGGTAAAGGCCAAGTTTCACAAGCAGTGCAGGTGCTAGAAGAATTGCAATTAGAGGAAGTTTTTCCTATTGGTATTTCAAAAGGTGCTGCAAGGAAAGATGGGCTCGAAACACTACATTTTGCAAAAACAAAAACACCTGTCATATTGTCGCAACACTCATTAGCCCTTAAACTTATTCAACATATTAGAGATGAAGCGCATCGCTTTGCAATTATGGGACATAGACTGCAAGCTAGAAAAAGAACTTTTTCGTCGCCATTAGAGGCAATTTCAGGATTAGGGCCTAAACGTAAACAAGCACTTTTAAAATATTTTGGTGGTTTGCGTGGTGTGAGCCGTGCTGGTATTAATGAGTTAGCAAGAGTGCCAGGTATAAGTAAACGGCTAGCAGAAAACATCTATGATACTCTACACACTAATGTTAAATAAAATAGAATTAAATTTTCCAAACATCTTAACTATTGCACGTATTGCATTGATTCCTTTATTTGCAATTATTTTTTATCTTCCTTTTGATTTAGCACGACCAATGTGTGCTTTACTCTTCGCAATAGCAGGCATTACTGATTGGTTGGATGGTTATTTAGCAAGAAAAATGAATCTCGTATCTAAGTTTGGTGAATTTTTAGACCCTGTTGCCGACAAACTGCTTGTTTCGATAGCATTAGTTTTACTTGTCTCGACAGATACAGCATATATCTTAGTGCTACCAGCATGCATCATTATCGGCAGAGAGATTATGGTCTCTGCGTTACGTCATTGGGTAGCATTAGCCAATGAAGCAGCCACACTAGATGTGACATATATCGCAAAAGTAAAAACCTTTTCACAATTTGCTGCACTAGTGCTGCTTTTGTATCAGGATTCTTACTTGGGTGTCCCTTTATATGAAATAGGCATCATACTGCTCTATATAGCTACGATATTGACTGTCATTTCACTGGTGCGTTATATTTCTCAAACTATAAGCAATAATAATGATGAGGGTAATTATTGACACTGGCACACTTGTTATTAACAATGCACGTTCGTATTGCGGGAATAGCTCAGTTGGTAGAGCGCAACCTTGCCAAGGTTGAGGTCGCGAGTTCGAATCTCGTTTCCCGCTCCATGGCGAGGTGGCAGAATGGTTATGCAGCGGTTTGCAAAACCGTACCATGTCGGTTCGATTCCGATCCTCGCCTCCATATAATAAATTTGTAAGGACGATGCTTTTATATTACTTTTTGTATGTAGTACTCGCAGCAGGTTTTTTAATCCTTATTTTCTAATTAGATAGAAGGAAACTGTATGAATCTTAATATAGACACAGCCAAAGCCATTATTATCGCTGCTCTTATTATTGCTTTTGCAATACTCGAGCATCCGACTATCTTGGTCTCCTCGCTGGAGGATGTTGGCTTTTTTACCCAGCATAAATAACATAAGATTGATTTGAGGCGTTTGCCCGGGTGGCGGAATTTGGTAGACGCAAAGGACTTAAAATCCACCTTTGAAATCTCGCCCTTGGAGGCGTATATAGGAATATATGAAAAAACTACTACTTATATTTCTGCTCTCCTTTGTAAATAATTTATATGCTGATGGTGTTCTACATGTAGATGATTGGCATTTACTTTATAGGACCGAGCTAAGTTCGTCATTTGGTACGTTAGTAGATCAAGAATTAGATTTACAGCTATATTTATCAAGAACAGCTTGGGGAGAACCTGTACTCGATAAAAGACAGTTAATTTTAGGTAAAGGCCCGTTTGACGGAC
>JAYYZZ010000004.1:0-125573 GCA_036687665.1 Pseudomonadota bacterium
AAAAAAGCTACTCCAAAGAAAAAAGCTACTCCAAAGAAAAAAGCTACCCCAAAGAAAAAAGCTACCCCAAAGAAAAAAGCTACTCCAAAGAAAAAAGCTACCCCAAAGAAAAAAGCTACTCCAAAGAAAAAAGCTACTCCAAAGAAAAAAGCTACCCCAAAGAAAAAAGCTACCCCAAAGAAAAAAGCTACTCCAAAGAAAAAAGCTACCCCTAAAAAGAAAGCTACTTCTAAAAAATAGTAATTACCTGAGCAATCAATAGGACAATACAAATGCAAATAAGTGCTGATATGGTAAAGGAGCTGAGAAAGCGCACTGGTGCCGGCATGATGGAGTGCAAGAAAGCGCTTATAGAGTGCAGTAGCGATATTGATGCTGCAATAGAATTGTTAAGAAAAACAGGCCAGGCAAAAGCAGATAAAAAATCTTCCAGAATTGCCTCGGAAGGGTGCGTGGTATGTAAGCTTGATGCCGATAAAAACCAAGCAGTTTTGCTTGAGATTAATTCAGAAACAGATTTTGCTGCTAATGATGAAAGTTTTAAAATGTTTTCTGAGCAAGCAGCAGCAACAGCTTTGCATCATGAGGTAGACAGTATTGCAGCGTTGACAACTACCACATCGGTAGACTCACCTAAAGATAAAATCGAGGATTTACGCTTAGAACTTATTAATAAGATTGGTGAAAATATACAATTGCGTAGGGTTTCTTTAGTGCAAGGAGATACCAACTCTCTGAGTTATTATATGCACGGAAAGAAGATTGGTGTTGTTGTTGTCTATACGGGGGGTAGTCAAGAAGTAGGCAGAGACATTGCTATGCATATCGCTGCAAGCAGTCCCCTTTGCGTAGACGAGTCAGGAGTCTCTCAAGAATTATTAGACCAAGAAAGAAGGATCTATATGGCCCAAGCCGAAGAGTCTGGTAAACCACAAGATATCATGGAAAAAATGGTCGAAGGTAAGGTAAAAAAGTTCACCAAAGAAATAACACTTTTAAATCAACCCTTTGTTAAGGATACTGATAAAGTTGTTAAATTGTTGTTAGAAGAAGAGAAAATGAAAGTGTTGAATTTCTTACGCTATGAAGTTGGTGAAGGTATAGAAAAGAAAGAAGAAAATTTTGCCGAAGAAGTTATGTCACAAGCAAAAGGTGAGTAAAGTGATAAAAGATATTCATAATGATACAAACGACCGAATGACGAAAACAACCGAGTCTTTCAAAGGCGCTTTATCTAAAATCAGAACAGGCCGTGCAAATACTAGCTTGCTTGATCATGTTACTGTAGAACATTATGGCTCAGTTGTTCCTTTAAATCAGACCTGTAATATTAATGTTGAAGATGCACGCACATTGATGCTGAATGTTTGGGAAAAAGATATGGTGCAAGTTATCGAATCTGCGATTACAAGTTCAGATCTCGGACTTAACCCTGCAACATCAGGAACAATCATACGCATTCCAATGCCACCATTGACAGAAGAGAGACGCAAAGACCTTGTAAAATTAGTGCGACAAGAAGCAGAAGCTGCGAAAGTTGCAATACGCAACATTAGACGTGATGCTAACTCGATGTTGAAAGATTTATTAAAAGAAAAAGAAATTTCTGAAGATGATGAAAGAGATGGACAGGAAGAAATACAAAAAACAACAGATCAGTATATAAGCGCTATAGATAAGGTTACCTCAGAAAAAGAAAAAGATTTAATGGAGTTGTAAAAACATCGCTTTTACTAAAATTTCCCGAGATTACTTACAGTGACTAAAGAAATTATTAAAAGCGAGGAATCTTTACCAAAACACATCGCCATCATCATGGATGGTAATGGAAGATGGGCAAAGCAGCATCATTTGCCGCGAGCAGCTGGACATAAGAAAGGATTAGATGCGACACGAGCTACAATCGAATTTTCCATTAAACATAAAATCTCACAGCTAACTCTTTTTGCATTCAGCAGCGAAAATTGGGATAGGCCTGACGAAGAAGTAAATAGTTTGTTAGATTTATTTTTCAATTCACTAACCGAAGAAGTTGCTGAGCTTCGTGAAAACGGAGTACGCATAAAATTTATTGGTGACCTAAGTGCTTTTTCATCAAAACTAATTAACTTAATGCGCGACGCAGAAGAGACTACTAACAAGGGCGACTCTCTTGAGCTGAATATCGCTGTCAATTATGGTGGCCGACAAGATATTTTGCAGGCAGCAGATCGCGCCCTACAGGCATCAGAAAAAGGTGAGCGTTATGATCTTGAGAAGCATTTATACTTGCAAGCGCCGGACCCTGATTTGCTGATACGCACAGGTGGCGAGCATCGAATTAGTAATTTTTTACTCTGGAATCTAGCTTATACAGAGTTGTTTTTTACTGATGTTTTGTGGCCTGATTTTGGCGAACAAGAATTCAGCGCGGCTGTAAAATGGTTTGCAACACGCGACCGGCGTTTTGGTAAAGTGTAGTTATGTTAAAACAGCGCATTATCACCGGTTCTATATTATTAGCGACGATTTTACTTGCTATTGCATATCTGCCTTTCGCTGCATTACATATACTTTTTGGCTTTATATTACTGCTTGCCGCTTACGAGCTGGCTACACTTCTTGGGATTAAGGGAACATGCTCGAAAGTTTTGTACTGTGGGCTTCTTGCTGTCATGGGACTAATGATTGTAAATGCAAACATCAGTAGAGATTATTTCGGCCATGCAGCTTATATTTTCAACACCGAGATTTTCATATTTTGGTGTTTTATATTGGTATTTATTGTTTTGTTACATGATGGGATGTTGAGAAATAAAAAAATTATTCAATATACATTTTCCATAACTAGCACTTTTTCACTACTGATAGCATATGTATGTCTTGATACGTGGTTTGATGATCAAGGTTCTACTATGCGTCATCCCGTATCCCATACTCTTCCTTTCATTTCGCTTGTGCTTCTAGTTGTTGTATCAGACACATCTGCTTACTTTTTTGGCAAACGTTTTGGTAAGAAAAAGTTTTTCCCTAATATAAGCCCTAATAAAACATTGGCTGGTTTTTGGGCAAGCAATTTATGCGTGGCATTGTACGCCGTTTTTTATGTATATTGGCTTGAGAAACCTTTCTTTTTACTTAACTATTTTCAGATTGTAACTATATTTATACTTCTTAATCTATTTGCTATCACAGGTGACTTATTTATTAGCGCATTAAAAAGACATGCTGGCGTTAAGGATAGCGGAGCCCTATTACCTGGGCACGGAGGAGTCTTAGATCGCGTTGACAGCATGGTTCCGGTTTTGAGTGTATATTTTTGGATTATCTGGATATGAGTAGAAAATCATTAACAATTTTAGGCTCGACAAGCACTATTGGTGTCAATACCTTAGACGTTGTACAACAACACCACGAGCGTTTTAATTTAGTTGCACTGACTGCACATCAATCAACAGACAAATTATTAGAACAGTGCATGCAATTTAAACCAAAGTATGCGGCGATGTCAGATGCAAATGCAGCTAATAAATTGCAAAAAGCAATTAAAGAACAAAACTTAAATATTAAAGTATTGTCTGGTGAAGATGCGATTTGCTCTTTAGTGCAGTCAAGCGAGACAGATTATGTTATGGCAGCAATAGGCGGCTCGGCAGGGCTTGCACCAACTTTAGCTGCTGCAACAGCAGGCAAGCGTATTATGCTGGCTAATAAAGAATCATTAGTTGTAGCTGGACAAATTTTTATGGATGCGGTGAAAAAATCAAACTGTGATTTGATTCCCGTTGACAGTGAGCATAATGCAATTTTCCAATGCCTAGGCAGCCCGGCACTTAATTCAATAGATACAACACATATTGATAAAGTTTTTATCACAGCATCTGGCGGACCTTTTTTAAATACCGAATTAACAAAGTTGGCAAACATAACCCCAGAGCAAGCATGTGCGCACCCTAATTGGGAGATGGGTAAAAAAATATCTGTTGATTCTGCCACGATGATGAATAAAGGGCTCGAGGTTATTGAGGCAGCTTGGTTGTTTGGTTTTAATCTAGATCTTATTGACGTTGTGGTTCATCCACAGAGTATTTTGCATGCAATGGTTTGTTATGAAGATGGTTCAACGCTTGCACACCTTGGGCAAACAGATATGCGTGTTTCAATCGCAAGCGCATTAGCTTGGCCCGCAAGAATTACTTCTGGCGTACAAGCCCTCGATCTTTCTGCATTAGCAAATCTTGAGTTTTTAGAGCCAAGTTATGAGCGTTACCCTTGCCTTCGTTTAGCAATGGATGCCGCAAAAGCCCAAGGTACAGCACCCTCCGTATTAAACGCTGCAAACGAAATTGCCGTTGGCAGTTTTCTAAAAATGCAGATAAAGTTTACTGATATTTTTAAAGTTGTGAATGAAGTTATGCAGAAAATAGATATCGAATCAGACGTCACGCTAGATATTCTTTTAAACGCTGACAAGGAAGCAAGGGCTGCAGCAACAGATTTAGTGCAGACAATATAGTTTTATGACAGCTTTATATAGTATTTTAGCTTTCATAGTCGCAATAGGCGTGTTAGTTACATTCCATGAATTTGGCCACTATATTGTTGCACGCTTTGCTGGCGTCAAGATCCTAAAGTTCTATGTCGGCTTTGGCAAACCACTACTGCGTTTTTATGCGGGTAAAGACAAAACAGAGTATGCGCTAGCTGCAATACCTCTTGGTGGTTACGTCAAAATGTTGGATGAGAATGAAGGGGATGTAAGTGGCGCAGAAAGAGATAGAGCTTTTAATCGCCAAACACTATCTAAAAGAATGGCAATTATATTTGCTGGCCCTCTTTTTAATTTTATTTTAGCTGTAATCTTATACACGTTAATGTTTGCCGTAGGTGTTGAAGGTATTAAACCCGTAATAGGACAAGTTTCTGAAAAAACACCAGCTTCCTTTGCACAATTTGCGTCAGGAGATGAAATAGTGTCGATTGATGGTGCTCAAACGCAAACATGGGAAGAAGCAAATATAGCTTTAATTAAAAGCGGCATTAATCAAGGGATTACAGAGGTTGAAATATATAGAGAAGATACGGGTGTAATAAAAAAATCTTTAAACTTTGAGGGTATTAATATTCTAGAAGATGAAGATGCTTTACATAAGATTGGTATTTCTCCATGGCGTTACTCACCAAAAGCAAAAATTGGCAAAGTCTCTGCTAATAGCCCCGCCGAAAAATATAATTTACAAAATGGAGATAAGGTGATCTCGATAAATAATGTTCCTGTTAGTTCTTGGAACGAACTTGTAGATCAGATACATACCCTTCCCGGGCAAGAAATTTTAATAACCGTAAAGAGAGCAGGACAAATTATCAAAGTCCCAGTAGTTACTGAAAAGATCTTTAAAGATGATAAGGAAATCGGCAGATTGGGCGTTGCCCCATTTATCAATGTAGAAGAAATTGAAAACATGAGAGTAACGATTCAGTACCCATTTTTCGAAAGTCTGGAGCATGCTATAGAGAAAACTTTTAAAATTACTGTACTAACAGTAAAAGTAATTGGAAAGTTATTTTCTGGAGACGCAAGCGTTAAAAATATTAGTGGTCCGGTAGCTATTGCAGAATATGCAGGAGTAACTGCAACTATAGGTTTAGCAGCATTTCTGAGCTTATTGGGGCTTTTAAGTATTAGCCTAGCAATAATTAATTTATTGCCGATACCTGTTTTAGACGGCGGACATTTATTTTTCTGTGTTATTGAATGGGTAAAAGGCAGCCCAGTATCAGAGCCCGTACAAATTATGAGTACTAGAGCTGGCATGGCATTAATAGGTGCTATAATGGTAGTCGCAGTTTTTAATGATATAAATAGATTCTTGGGTTATTAATATGCGCTTAAAGTTTCTAACATTAATATTTGCTCTGCTATCTACGTTGTTTTCACTTTCAGCGCATGCTGAGTCTTTTGTTGTTGAAGATATACAAATAAAAGGGTTGCAAAGAGTTGAGCCAGGCACAATATTTAAGTACCTCCCTATTGAAGTTGGCGATACATATGAAGAGTTAGAAACCAGCGCGGTAATAAGAGAGTTATTTAAAACTGGTTTCTTTCACAACATTGCAGTTTCTAGGGAAAACAACATTTTAGTGATAACTGTAGATGAAAGACCCGCAATCACAGCGATAGATTTTAATGGTCTTGAAGTTATTACTGAGGAAAATGTAAATGCTGTACTTGAAGCAGCTGGAATATCACAAGGCAGAATATATAATCGTTCCTTAGTTGAGCGTCTCGAGAATGAACTTATACAGCAATATTTTGCTCGTGGTTACTATAATATCCAAATAGATATCTCTGTTGTTGAGCTCGCACAAAACCTTGTGTCTTTAAATATCAATGTTCTTGAAGGTGAGACAGCAAAGATCATGCAAGTCAAGATTGTTGGTAATGAAAGTTATAGTGACGAACTTTTAAAAGAAGAATTCCTTACTTCTCTGCCTGTTTGGTTTGATTTTTGGTCTGACAAAGGATCATACTCGAAGCCACAGTTAAATGCAGATACAGAAAGTTTGACGTCATTTTATTTAGACCGCGGATATATGGACTTCGCTATACAGTCAACCCAAGTTTCATTAAGCCCTGACAAGCAAGGTGTTTACATTACAATTAATATTAACGAAGGCCCAAGGTATGTTGTATCAGAGGTAAGTTTAGTAGGTGAGCTTGTCTTGACTGAACAAGAACTGACCCCGCTAATTACCATTAAGGCAGGACAGTATTTCTCAAGGGCTAAAATGATACAAACAACTGAATTTCTTGGCCAGCGATTAGGAATAGAAGGCTATGCATTCCCAAATATTAATCCAATCCCAGATATTGATAAAGAAAGACAAGAAGCGAAGATAAATATTTTTATTGATCCAGGTCAAAGGGTGTACGTCAGAAGAATTAACATTACTGGGAATATAGCAACCCAAGATGAAGTATTTAGAAGAGAAATGAGACAATTGGAAGGCGCTTGGTATTCGTCACAAAAAATTGCTCTATCGAAAAAGAGAATTGGACGATTAAGATTTGTTGAGACTGTTGAAATAGATGAGGTGCGTGTACCAGGTAAACCCGACATGGTAGATCTTGATGTTCGACTAAAAGAGAAGTTAGCAGGGAATTTTTCTCTTGGCGCAGGCTATGGGCAATCTTCAGGTGTTCTAGTCAATGCCGGCATTGAGCAAGATAATTTTCTTGGTAGCGGAAATAGAGTAGCTTTATCTTTTTCCAACACAGCATCTGCTTCTAAATACCAAATAGATTTTTATAACCCTTATCACACACTTGACGGGGTAAGTCGTGGTTTTGATTTTTTATACACCGAAGTTGATACATCTGATAAAGCAAATGTTTCAGAATACGAATCAAAGACCACAAATTTAGGGATGACCTATGGGATACCAATCAGTGAGTCAGACTATTTTCACCTTATAACAAGAATAAATAGTATGGGGGTAGATGAAGGTAGCGAAACTGCCGCTAAAACAAAGCAGTTCCTTGCCGATCACGGGGATGATTATCTTAACTTTGAATTACGTACAAAATTTACCCGAGATACACGTAACCGCTCCTTGTTTACAACTAAGGGCTCACGACAAAATCTTGATTTTCGAGTTATGCTTCCAGGTAGTGATTTAGAGTATTTCACGCTTACCTACAAGAACAATAGTTTTTTTAGTTTATCGGAGGACTATGTTTTAAATTTGAGAACGAAAGTAGGTTTTGGCGGAGAATATGCTGATACAAATGAACTACCTTTTTATGATAAATATTTTGCTGGTGGCACAGGATCAGTGAGAGGGTTTGAAAAAAATAGCTTATCACCACATGATGAATATGATGATCCTTATGGAGGGGATTTTATGGTCGCCGGTACTGCAGAGTTGTTTTTTCCGACACCCATTGCTGACCGTTCAACGCTTAGAACAGGTTTATTTGTAGATGTTGGTAACGCTTACGAGGACGCAAATGATCTTAATGTTGGAGATCTTCGAGCTTCGATGGGCCTTGGAATTACATGGATGTCGCCTTTTGGCATGCTAACTGCTAGTATAGCTGCACCTCTTAAAGATAAAGAAGACGATGATACAGAATCGTTCCAGTTTAAACTTGGTGGAGGTTATTAGATTGCTCTGGAGCATAATTTGAAAATTAAAAACAAAATTAATATTACATTTTTTAGTGTTGTATTACTTGCAACGTCATTTACATATGCTGCTGACCTTAAGGTTGGTTATGTTAACTTAGGTTCACTTTTACAGGAATCTACAGCAGGACAGACTGCAAATAAAAAACTTGAAAAGGAATTTAAGCCTAGGATGGACAAACTAAAAAATATGAATGAAAAGATTAAAAAATTAGATAAGAAATTAAAAAAAGATGGCGATGTTATGTCTGCAGCTGAGAAGAAAAAAACTGCAAGACAAATAACAAAACTAAAACGTGATTTCGACCGCGCAAGAACAGAGGCAAATGAAGATTTTCAGATACGACGTAATGAAGTTTTAGGAAAGCTACAAAAACAAGCATCTACAGTAATAATGAAAATAGCAAAAGAACAAAATTTTGATTTAATATTGCCAAAGTCATCGATTATTTACGCGAGTAAAAAAATAGATATAACACAGCAAGTATTAAAACAGCTTAAATAGCCCAACAGTCTACATGCCTGTAACTTTATCTTTAGGACAGTTAGCAGAAACCGTGGGTGCAAAATTGCAGGGTGACCCTCATTCAAAGATTACGTGCGTGAGCAGTTTAGAGAACGCGCAATCAGGAAGCATTACTTTTTTTTACGATCGCACCTACCTGAAGTTTTTAAAAAAAACAAAAGCCTCTGCCGTGATACTTAAAAAAGAATTTTTAAATGATTGTCCCGTACCTGCATTAATATGCGATGATCCTCGCTTAACTTATGCAAAAGTGACTCAAGCTCTATATAATGAAAATAACTTTGAAGATTATGTTTCCCCAGATGCGTCATTAAGTGACAATGTAAATATAAATAAACCTGTTTATGTTGGGCCAAAAGCCGTCATAGAGTCTGGCGTTATAATAGGCAGCCAGACATACATAGGCGCAGGGAGTTTTATAGGCAAAGACACAAAGATTGGCGCGAATACAGTTATTTTACCGAATGTTACAATTTACCACGATACGGTTATTGGCAATCATGTGATAATTCATAGCGGGACTGTAATTGGTTCAGATGGTTTTGGTTATGCAAATGAAAACGGAGAGTGGGTTAAAATAGTTCAGGTAGGCGCTGTTAGGATTGGAGATGATGTAGAAATAGGTGCAAACACAACAATAGATAGAGGCGCAAACCAAGATACTATTATTTCACAAGGAGTAAAGTTGGATAATGGTATACAAATTGCACATAATGTATTAGTTGGCGAGCATACTGTGATTGCGGCAGGAGCAGGTATTGCAGGTTCTACTAAAATAGGAAAACATTGCATGATAGGCGGCATGACTGCTGTACAAGGACATATAACAATTGTAGATAAAGTTAATATCGGAGCGTTATGTAAAGTTACGAAATCAGTGATGCGCCCCGGCACTTACACTGCAGGAACCCCGCTAGAATTAATGCAAAAATCACTAAAAAACGCAGTACGTTTTACGCAGCTTGATGAAATTTATAAACGTTTGAAAAAAATAGAAAAATGAGGTTTGAATCGTGAGTAACAATAATGACATTCAAGAAATTATGCGCTTGCTGCCGCATCGCTACCCTTTTCTTTTAGTAGACCGGATCCTCGAATTAACTCCTGGAAAAAAGATTCAAGCTCTAAAAAATGTTACAGCTAATGAACCGTTTTTCCAAGGACATTTTCCTAAGACAAAGATTATGCCTGGAGTTCTTCTGATAGAAGCCATGGCACAAGCATCAGGTTTGCTAGTATTTAGATCCCCAGATAATAATATTCCTGAGAACAGCCTTTATCTTTTTGTAGGTGTAGATAAAGCTAGATTTAAAAGACCAGTAGTTCCAGGAGACCAGCTTATAATTGAAGTTACATTATTAAGAAGAAAGCAGAACGTGGGTGTGTTTAATGCTGAAATTACAGTTGATAATGAACTTGTTGCAAGTGCAGAAATCATGTGTACTTTTCAAGAATTTCCGGACGAAAAATAAAGCACCGTTTAGAAAGAGTGGCTACTATACATTCAACAGCTATTATTGATCCGAAAGCAAATTTGGATAGCAGCGTAAGTGTTGGCGCATACTCAGTGATTGGTCCTGATGTTGAAATTGATGCGAACACATCAATAGCGCCGCATGTTGTCATAAGTGGACCTTGTCGCATTGGTAAAGAAAATAAGATTTTCCAATTTTGCTCTATTGGAGAAAAGCCGCAGGACAAAAAATATCATGGAGAAAAAAGCAGTCTTACTATTGGCGATAGGAATACTATACGTGAATACACATCAATAAATCGCGGGACTGAGCTAGATAACAATGTTACTACTCTTGGAAATGACAATTGGGTCATGGCCTATGTACATGTAGCACACGACTGCACAGTTGGATCAAATGTAATATTTTCAAATGGGGTAACATTAGCTGGACATGTTTTGATACAAGATTATGTTGTTTTAGGTGGTTTTACTTTAGTGCACCAATTTTGCCGCGTTGGAAAGTATGCATTTAGTGGCATGGGTACAGCACTAAATAGAGACATTCCTCCATTTGTTATGGCATCAGGCAACCTAGCGAACTCATATGGTTTAAACAAGGAAGGACTAAAAAGACATGGGTTCAGTAGCGATGTAGTAAAAGCCTTGCATAAGGCTTACATGATTACTGTAAAATCACGTAGTGCAGATAAGAAAGAACTAGAGTCCCTTGTAAGTGAGCATGAGGATGTGGCGTTTTTTGTGAACTTTTTGGAAGGTAGTATAAGGGGGATAATCAGATAGATTTCTTAGCTTAGATCACCCTTTCATTACCACCGTCTATAGGAATTTGTGCAGCAGTAATGTTTTCGAATAGAGGCCCGCACATGGTCGCACATAATTCCGAGACATTTTTACTTGTTACTTCGACCCCCAGTATATTCTTTTCTTTATATTCTTTTACTGTCATTTTATATTTCTTAGCTCTTGAATTAAGCATGTCTTTTGACCATAACCCTGTATCAAAAATGCCATCAGGGTGAATCATATTAATTCTTATATCATGTTTGCCCCACTCTAAAGCGACAACCCTCATGAGTTGTGTCAGAGCAGCTTTGGATGCTGAGTAAGCTGCAGCACCAGGTCCTGGAGCGCGAACATTCTTGGAACCTATAATAACGACACGGCCTTTTTTTGGCGCTAAAATTAAATACGGCTGACATATACGCAAAAGGCTCAAGTTTGCGTCTAGGTTGACATTCATAACCTCTCTCCATTTTTCTGAGGTTGTATTTTCAACATTGCAGCTCTTTGGAAATACACCAGCATTTAACACCAACATGTCAATACCACCAAAACACTTAACACCTTTTTCTATAGCATTTTTTACCGCAGTTTCATTTGTAATATCAGCTGCTATGCCGATGTAATTAGGGTCATCAAACATGTTTATAATTTTTTTATCAATATCAATAGCAATAACAGCAGCATCTCTATCTAAAAAAGAACTCACACACGCTTTCCCTATACCATTTGCTGCCCCTGTAATTAAAACTATTTCTCCTTCAAACACTCCTTTTGTTTTAGAGTTTTTTAATTTTGCTTGCTCTAAGTCCCAATATTCAACTTCAAAGATATCTTTTGAGGGCAATGCTTGCCATCCACCGAGTTTTTCGGCACGCAGTATACAATCAATTGTATGAACATATATATCAGTAATAACATTTGCTTCTTTTTTATTTTTCCCAACGACACAAAGCCCAAGATTTTTATCAAGCATGACCCGAGGTGTTGGGTCTAACATATTTTTTTTATTTTTTGATTGCGAGACATACTTCTTAAAATAAGTTTTATATGATTCAGTGTATTTTTTAATATTGTCTCCCAACATCGGGAGCTGTTTTGTACGTATTACATGATCAGGCGTGACAGGCCCACGTTGTGAAATTTTTTCTATGTTTTTTTTGTTTGAAAAAAAAAGTCCCTTAGAATTTTCCGTCATATGTAGTATCACGGGTGTTTTTATTATCCTAGAAATTTCATGTCTTAATGTAGCTAGCTTTTTCGGTGAGTCTGTTTTTTTGGTCTTATATTTTTTATATACTACATCCCACGCATTTTTCCCTTTGAGATACTTCTCAGCTTTATCGACTGCATTAATCATTCTTTCGTATGATTCTTTCGCTGTACTACCAAATGTAAATACTCCGTGATTGAGCAGTATAAGGCCAATTGTGCTGTCGTTGGCTTCTTCCTGATACTGCTTTGCAACTAATTTTGCAAGATCAAACCCAGGCATAATATAAGGTATTATTATCATCGAATTTCCGTAAATTTCTTTTATCCGTTCGTTGCCGTTACTAGTGTTTGTAATCGTTATCACTGCATTTGCGTGGGTGTGGTCTACGAATTTGTAAGGTAGAACAGCATGGAGTATTGCTTCAACAGAAGGGGTTGGGGCGTTGGGGTCTATGAGATTAGTTTTGAGTTCGCTAACCATCTCGGGATCACTTAGATAGTCTAGTTTTGCTAGTTTTAGAAGATGCTGCATTTTCACAGGCGAAAAACCATTTGCTTCAATGGTTGCAAGATCATGGCCACTGCCTTTTACAAATAAAATTTCTTCTCTTTCACCCACAATATTAGTTTTATCAACCTTCACAGATGTATTGCCACCACCATGCAGAACAAGGGTGGGCTCACTCCCTAGCAGCCTAGACGTGTAGACACGGAGCGATAAATCATCAGTATGTTGTTTAGCTAGCTTATTATCCCATCTTGATTTCATTTTTAATCCTAAATGCCGTTAAAACTTAAGCAACATCTCTTTAACCAAAATTGCTACTTCGTCAGTTGAATTTTTTTCACCGATCAACGATTTTATTTTCTCCAGCTCTAGCTCTTGCGCAGCGCTGTGTCCCTTATTGTATAATAATTTCTTTAGTTCTTCCGCGATTAGTTGGTGTCTAGCTTCTTTTTGTATAAATTCTTTTACAACATTTTTACTAAATAAAATATTTACTAGGCTTATTGATTTTGTTTTTATAAGATTTTTTACAATAAGGAATGTCAAGAACGATATTTTATAAAATACACAAAATGGTTTTTTCATTAAGGCAATTTGAACGTTTACTGTTCCTGATGCAGAAGCAATTGCATCACAGGTTTGTATAACATTATAAATGTTATCATCTACTAGTTTTATATAGTTCGTGTCTTTTGCTATCCAACGCATATAAGAACTTCTATCGACACCAGGTGCAGCAGGGATTATAAATTGGACATTTATTTTTTCTTTTTTTAGGTAAGAAATTATTTTGCTGACTAAAGGCATATGATTTTTTATTTCACTTTCTCTGCTTCCAGGAAATAAGCCTATTGTTTTTTTGTTTAGATCTAGTCCATATTCTTTCTTTGAAATTTCTATCGAAGTAGTAGGTTTTGCTTTCCCAGATAATGGATGACCTACGTACCTAACGGGAATAGATTCTTTTCTGTAGAAATCGACTTCAAATGGGAGAATTACAGCCATCATGTCTACCAGTTTTTTTATTTTTTTTACCCTACCTTGTCTCCATGCCCAAACTTGAGGGCTAACGTAGAACAATACTTTTGTTTGTTTCCTTTTTGCTATTTTTGCTAGTTTTAAGTTGAACTCAGGATAGTCTATTAAAATTAATAAATCTGGTGGATTGGCTTCAATACTTTTCTTTAATTTCGTGAAAGCTTTTTTTATCTCAGGATAGTGTTTTAAAATTTCAAAGATTCCAACTACAGATAGTTTAGATGAATCAACTAAAATATCTACGCCAGCTTTTTTCATCTCAATCCCCCCCATCCCGTAAATGTGAGTGTCAAGAAGGTCTTTTTTTAAATTTTCTACCAAACAGCCAGCATGCATATCACCTGAAGGTTCTCCAGCTACAACCATGATCCTCTTAGTTTTTTGTTTTACTTCAGAAAAGTTGTTTGATTGCATCACACACTCGTTCTACTTGGTTTTTTTCCAGTTCGGGGTACATCGGTAATGAAAGACATTTGTCACAAATAATCTCTGTATTTTTTAAACTGTAGTTGTTTTCAGGACTTGTGAAGGCTGCTTGCTTATGCAGTGGGTTAGGGTAATAAATGGCAGTTGCAATGTCATTGCGCGCTAATGCATGTTGGATTTCATTCCTTTTGGTACTAGTGATGGTGTATTGATGGTAGACATGCTCACTGCTATCATTCAGGGGAGTTCGAATATCGCCTACATTCAGCAAGAGCTCATTATATAGCTTCGCGATACTTCTCCTTTTATCATTACATTTATCTATATATTTTAGTTTTACTCGTAATATTGAGGCTTGTATTTCATCAAGGCGGCTGTTGAAACCTAAAATGTCATGTTGATATTTCTCGGTACTTCCATGGTTTTTAAGAGCGGTTAGCTTTTTATATACTTTGTCAGAGGAGGTAACCATCATGCCCCCATCACCATAACAGCCTAGATTTTTGCTAGGGTAAAAACTATAGCAGCCTACCTCACCTATAGTTCCTGTTTTTTTATCTGCGACAGATGAACCAAAACTTTGAGCACAGTCCTCTACAATTCTTATGTTTTTATTTTTAATTAGATGCTGGATAGAGGGCAGATCGCACGGATAACCATATAAGTGGACTGGTATTATTGCACGTGTTTTTTTGGTTATCACTTCACGGATAGATGCAGGGTCTATATTAAATGTTTTGATATCAATATCAGCGAAAACTATTTTAGCACCGGTATATTTAATGGCTTCAGCTGTTGATGCAAAACTAAAAGCTGTAGTAATAATTTCATCACCTGGTTTAATGTCGATCGCTCTTAAAGCAAGATGTAGGGCATCTGTGCCAGAAGCGCAAGTTACTGCGTGTGAAATATTCAAATATTTTTGCGCCTCTTGTTCAAATAATTTTACATTAGGACCTTCTATAAAATTTGCATTTGTTATTACTTCTTCAAGGGCTGACTCTATTTCAGCTTTGATATTTTTATGCTGTTTTTTTAAATCCACCATGCTAATTTTTTTATTTTCCATGTAACTAACCTTCTCTTAGCATTTCAGATATTTGTGTTGCGGTTTGTATTGCGTTTCTTGCATCTTTTCCTGAAACTATAGGTATATTATCTGTTTTGATACACTCAATGAAATGTTCTATCTCGTTTAGCAAAGAGTCATTGTTGTCGTATTGCATTTTCTTATACAAAAAATCTTGGTCTTTATTACTACCTTTATCTTTTTTCTTGGTGTATATATCTAACTCAGCCTTCTGAAAGTCTAATGAAAGGTATTTTTCTTTTTGGAATACTCTCATTTTTCTCTCGTCTTTATTGCTAATCCTGCTCGCCGTTATGTTTGCTACACAGTCATTTTTAAACTCTAGCCTCGCATTAACAATATCAACTTGGTTTGTTATCACTTTTGCTCCGCTTGCTTTTATTTCCTTAAGGTCTGATTTCATTAAGCTTAGTATTATGTCGATGTCATGTATCATGAGATCCATTATTACACTGTCTTCTGTACCTCGCCCTTTGAATGGAGCAAGCCTGTGTGTTTCTATAAAGCTAGGCTCATCAATATGGGATAAAAGATCGGAATACGCGGAATTAAATCTTTCAAGGTGACCAACTTGCAAGACTAGATTGTGTTCATGCGCTAGACTTATTAGTGTGTCTGCTTCCGAGGTTGTAGATGTGAAAGGTTTTTCCACTAGTACATGTATTTTCTTTTGTAAAAATTCATTTGCAATATCAAAATGCAGGGGAGTTGGTACGGCAATACTGACAGCGTCCACCGCACCTAGAATGGCCTTATAATCTGTCTCTGCTTGCACTTTGAGCTTTGTAGCTAGCTTAGCGGCTTTCTCGTGATCAGTGTCTACGACTGAGACAAGATCAACGTTATCAAGCTGAGAGTACTTCAAAGCATGGTAATGACCTAGGTATCCTACACCTATTACTGCGATTTTTAGTTTAGACATTAATTCAAGACTAGGGAATAAAGTGTTGTAATTTCATCATTTTAGAAATCATATCATCATGTTATCCCATTTCTAAGAACTGTATTCTAAAATTCTTATATATTAGAGATAGGTCAAGTGTTTTGTTAACCTTACACCTTATGGGTGTTTTGGAAAAAATACAAAAAATATCTGGAAATACATATCTTGAAGATAACCTAAAATCTGGGCTTTTTGCTGGAGTTGATGAGGCAGGAAGAGGACCATTAGCTGGTAGAGTCTATGCGGCGGCTGTCATATTGGATTATGAGCATCTCCCTTCAGGTATTAAGGATTCTAAAAAGCTTACAGCTTCCAAAAGAAGTATTTTGTTCAATGAAATTAAAGCCCAGTCGGTTGGTTGGGCAATAGCTTATTCGAGTGTGGAAGAGATCGACGAAATAAATATTTTGCAAGCTACATTATTAGCAATGAAGAGAGCTGTTTTGCAGCTTCCAGAAGTTCCCCAACATATTTTTATTGATGGCACGCATAAGCCTGATGTAAATTACCCTATGACATGCTTAGTTAAAGGTGACGAAAAACTAAACTGTGTAAGTGCGGCATCAATATTAGCTAAGCATGCGCGTGATGAATACATGATAGATTGTGACAAAAAATACCCGGTATACCAGTTTGCAAAACATAAGGGTTACCCTACAAAAGAACATATTCAGGCATTATCTGAATATGGTCCTTGTGAATTTCATAGAAAAACATTTAATCCTGTCCGAAATTTTTTGAATATTCAATGAATACTAATTTTACACATCTCAACCTACATACAGAATACTCTATAGTTGATGGATTAATTCGCATAGACAAGTTAGTTGAAAATATGCAGACATTAAATATGCCGAGTATAGCGGTAACTGATTACAAAAATTTATTCGCTGCAATAAAATTTTACAGGGCTGCTATTGCAAGTGGTATAAAGCCGATCATAGGCGCTGAGCTCCAAGTTGAAGGTTTGGCACAGAATGCTGCTGCCTCTAATGTTATTTTTTTATGTAAGGACAACCTGGGTTACAAAAACCTGACTTCTATAATTACTAAATCTTACTTAGACGGCCAAACAACAGGAGTACCTATAATACAGCGCAGTTGGTTAAAAAATAATAATGAGGGGCTGATTGCATTATCTTGTGGCTTGCATGGAGATGTAGGTCATGCATTGTTGTACGAACACCAATCTTTTCTAGACGAAACGCTTTTGTTTTGGAAGCAGTGTTTCGAGGACAGGTTTTATTTAGAAATAAGTAGAACAGGTAAAGATAATGAAGAAGAACATATTGCAAGAGCAATTAATTTAGCTCATTCAGAAAACTTGCCGATAGTAGCGACAAATGCTGTACGTTTTTTGAACGAGGAGGATTATGAAATCCATGAAGCGAAAGTATGCATACAGGAAGGAAGGACACTAAATGATAAAAGACAAGTAAAAAACTTTTCTCAGAAACAATACTTACGTTCTTCAGATGAAATGTGTAAGTTATTTGAAGATATACCAGAAGCTATTGAAAACAGCATAGAAATATCGAAACGTTGTAATGTTGAATTTCAATTTGGCAAAGTTGCTCTGCCAGCATTTCCCACACCTAACAAGTCAAGTGTAGAGCAGTTTTTAGAATCCCAAGCGCATGCGGGACTTGAATCTAGAATACAAAGTGGCGCTGTTGATGATTCTTTGTCAAAAGAAAAATATTTATCACGCCTCAAAGAAGAGCTAGAAGTTATTTCAAGGATGGGATATGCGGGTTATTTCTTAATAGTGTCTGATTTTATTGCCTGGGCTAAATCAAATGACATACCTGTAGGGCCAGGGAGAGGTTCTGGCGCTGGGTCACTTGTTGCATACTCGCTCGGTATAACAAATTTAGATCCCTTGAGATATGACTTGCTATTTGAACGTTTTTTGAATCCAGAAAGGATTTCACTACCAGATTTTGATATTGATTTTTGCATGGATAAGCGAGACCAAGTTATTGATTATGTAGCGAAGCGATACGGGCGTGAAAAAGTAAGTCAAATTATTACATATGGAAGTATGTCTGCAAAAGCAGTATTGCGAGATGTGGGACGCGTGCTTGGTTATCCGTATGGTTTTGTGGATAGAATTGCAAAGCTAGTTCCCTTCGAACCTGGGATAACTTTGTCTAGGGCAATTGAAGAAGAGCAGGAATTGTCTAAATCATACAAAAATGATTCTGATGTAAAAGAGATCATAAATATGTCTCTAGCTTTAGAAGGGCTCTCGCGAAGCGCAGGCAAACACGCCGGAGGTGTAGTAATTTCCCCATCACCTCTTACTGACTTCACACCATTGTATTGTGAGCCGGGGGGCGCAAGTGTTGTTACTCAACTCGATATGCATGATGTCGAAACAATGGGCTTGATAAAATTCGATTTTTTAGGCTTAAGGACACTAACGATAATTGATAAAGCTGTTAAGCTAATTAATAGACAGAACAAAAAAGAAAATCGACCTTTAATTGATATTGAGACAATCCCTCTTAATGATCAAAAAACATTTGAGCTTTTACAGAGTCAAAGAACAATAGCTGTTTTTCAACTTGAATCACGCGGAATCAGAGATATTATAAAAAGGCTAAAACCTGATTGCTTCGATGATATTGTTTCTCTGGTTGCATTATATCGGCCTGGGCCTCTTCAATCTGGCATGGTTGATGATTATATTGAAAGAAAACACGGAAGACAGTTAGCAAATTTTTTACATCCTGATTTAGAAGACATCTTGAGGCCTACCTTTGGAGTTATTTTATATCAAGAGCAAGTAATGCAAATTGCACAAAGACTCGCAGGATACAAGCTCGGCGATGCAGACTTACTCAGAAGAGCAATGGGTAAGAAAAAACCAGAAGAGATGGCAGAGCAAAGAAAAGTCTTTGTCGCGGGCGCTATAAAACATGGTGTTGAAGAGACTCGCGCAAACTATATTTTCGATCTGATGGAAAAATTTGCTGGCTATGGATTTAATAAATCACATTCTGTCGCGTATGCATTGCTGGCATACCAAACAGCATGGCTTAAAACCCATTATAAAGAAGCTTTTATGGCGGCAGTTCTATCTGCTGACATGGACAATACTGACAAAGTTGTAAGACTTATTGATGAATGCAGAGCATTAGGACTACAAATTGCAGGACCAAATATAAATAAATCAAAATATAGTTTTACTGTGGTCAATAAGAATACTATTTTGTATGGACTTGGAGCAATCAAGGGTGTTGGTAAGGCAGCGATAGAAAATATAGAGGCAATGCAAGAAAAGCATGGTGATTTTAAAGATTTAAATGATTTATGCGCAAAGAGTGATTCGCAAAAACTCAACCGTCGTGTGCTCGAAGCATTAATTGTGTCAGGCTCAATGGATTCCATTGAGAGTAATAGGGCGCTTCTTATGAACCAGCTAAGTATAGCTATGTTGCAAGCAGAGCAACATCAGAGGAATGAAAGTTTAGGTCAGAATGATATGTTTGGTGGTTTTTCAAAAATTAATACACCAGCAAAAAAAGATTTTAACTCAGAGGAAGCTTGGTCAGAGCAAAAAAGACTGTCTGGAGAGCGCAATACACTTGGACTATATTTAACAGGCCATCCAGTAGAGAGGTATAAAAAAGAATTAGTAAGAATTACAGGCCAGAAAATTGTAGATATCCTTAATACAGCAAATGAACGTGTCGTGCATACAAGTGAGAGATATCAGAGAAAGGTAACAAAAGTTGCAGGACTTATTATGACAATGCGGGTTAGGAACATAGGAAGCAGCAAACTTGCATTTGCCGTGCTTGATGACAATTCAGCACGCATGGAAGCAGTTTTAGATTATGAGAAGCATGGACACCTGCTAAATAAAGATCAAATTTTAATAATTCAAGGTTATCTAAAATTTGATGAATATACTCAAAGTCAACAAATAAGAGCACAAGAGGTGTTTAGCTTAGATGAGGCAAGAAGAAAGTTTGCTACAGGTCTTAGAATTAAAATTAAAACAGAAAAACAAACAAATGGTTTGCTTGATGAGATCTACTCGGTTTTAAGCTCTAACCTTGATGGAGAATGCGAAGTTAGGATTGACGTAGAAAATAATACTGCGGCATCAAGTTGGCTTTTAGCTGAAAGTTGGCGAATTTCTCCAAATGAGGATATGTTGGAGAAATTGCAGGGAATAAATGGTGTGCTGCAGACAGATATCTTGTATTCTGGAACAAACAAAAAAGTAATTGAATAGGGCTCGTATTTACACAAATATGAATCACGATTTTTTAGATTTTGAACAACCGATAGCAGAGCTTCAAGCAAAGATTGAAGAGTTGCGTTTTGTAGGTGATGATAATAGTACGAACGTATCTGAGGAAATTGATCGCCTAGAGAATAAATGTAAAAAAATAACAGAAGAGATTTTTTCTGATTTAAATCCATGGCAAGTTTCACAAATTGCACGCCACCCAAGAAGACCATACTCTCTTGATTACGTACCCCATATTTTTTCTGAATTTCATGAGCTTCATGGGGATAGGAATTATGCTGACGATAAAGCTGTAATAGTAGGGTTGGCTAGACTCGAAGATAAACCTGTTGCTGTTATAGCTCACCAGAAAGGAAGGGATACAAAAGAAAAAGTATATAGGAATTTTGGTATGTCTCGGCCTGAGGGTTACCGCAAAGCACTGCGTCATATGCTGTTGGCAGAGCAATTCGATCTGCCACTCATTACTTTTATTGATACTCCTGGTGCTTACCCTGGCGTAGGTGCGGAAGAAAGAGGGCAGAGCGAGGCAATAGCTAAAAATTTGCAAACTATGGCCGCACTGAAAGTTCCTATAATTTGCACAGTTATTGGTGAAGGAGGCTCAGGGGGAGCGCTGGCTATAGGTGTTGGGGACCATATTATGATGCTCCAGTACAGTATATATTCCGTTATATCGCCTGAGGGATGCGCTTCTATTTTGTGGAAAAATTCAGATAAAGCGCGCCAAGCAGCTGAAGCATTAGGCATTACATCAAAAAAACTTCAAGAGTTAAAATTAATTCACGAAGTTATATCTGAGCCATTAGGTGGAGCCCACAGAGATCTTGAGCTTACAAGCCACAATATACAGATTGCTTTAAAAAATAATCTTGAACGCTTACAAGCAATAGATCGCCAAGAATTAGTAGATTTACGTTACAAGCAGTTATTAAGTGTCGGATTTTTTGAAGGATAGAGACATATATGTCGTTTAATGCTGAAAAACTGCAAGCCATTCTTAAGACTAATTTTGATAAACCCAATATTAAAACACTTGTTATTGCTTATAGTGGCGGGCTAGATTCAACAGTCTTGTTGCATGCAATGAGCTCTCTGCGGAGCTGTCTCAAGTTAGATGTTGTAGCAGTGCATGTAAATCATTCTTTGCATGAAAACTCTAAAGCATGGGCGGAACATTGTAAGAATTTTTGTAAACATTTAGACGTGAATCTTACTGTTTTAACTATTGATGTAAAACTCTCAAAAGACACAAGCCCAGAAGAAGCGGCACGAAATGCACGCTATAAATCTCTTCACTCCGTACTCACAGAAAACAAAATGCTTTTGACTGCTCACCATAGAGATGACCAGGCAGAAACTGTGATACTGCAAATGTTGCGAGGATCTGGTACATCCGGACTTGCGTCAATGCCAGCATTGAATAAATCTGACAGTATTTATCATGCCAGACCATTGCTTGATTTCTCTAAAAAAGAACTTTTCAATTATGCTTCAGAACAAAAGCTTTCATGGATCACTGATGATTCAAATTTGGATGTAGATATAGATAGAAACTTTATACGAAGAGAAGTTATTCCTACAATAAAAAAGCGTTGGCCTAGTTTTGATAAAACTTTATCAAGAGTTGCAAGGAATCAGGCTAGAGCAGACACTCTCCTTCATGTGCTAGCTAGCAAGGATTTTGAAAGTATTTTTTTGCACGACAAAAGGGATATAGATCTCAGAAAGATAAAAGAGTTGTCATTTGAGCAACAACAAAATGTAATAAGATTTTGGGTAAAGCAGAATAACTTTTTGCCACCATCAGAAAGCCAAGTTAGAGAAATGATACGAACCGTAATTGTCTCAGATATTGAGAAAACACCATGCATAGTTCTTGGAAATTCTGAGGTTAGAAGGTATCGAAACAAGATATCTATAATGGCCCCTTTGAAGCAACATGATCCTCAAATTATTCTCAAGTGGAGCAGAGGCGAGTGTCTAAATATTCCAAACCTTGACATGCAGCTTGCATGGCAAGATCTTCAATCACAATGCCCTGCAATATTGGATAATGTTGAAGTCAGGTTTAGGCTCGGAGGAGAATCTTGCCGGCCTAGGGGACGCAAACAACACCATTCATTAAAAAAGTTGATGCAGGAGGAAGGAATTCCTAGCTGGGAGCGCGACAGAATACCGCTCGTCTATCACGATGAAAAACTACGATTAGTTTGGGGTTATTGGGAGTGTTTATAAGGGTTATAAGAGCAATATCTTTTAAATACTCATAGGAGATTCGACTGTATTCTGGTATTCTGTATACCCGTCCTTATCTTAAATAGTTGGGATAAAATCTCAATGACAAAATATATCTTCATAACGGGCGGTGTTGTTTCATCCTTAGGTAAAGGGATAGCAGCCGCTTCGCTCGGCGCAATATTAGAGGCCAGAGGCCTCCAAATCACCATGATTAAACTCGATCCATACATAAATGTGGACCCAGGAACGATGAGCCCGTTTCAACATGGAGAGGTATTTGTTACTTCCGATGGAACAGAAACAGATCTTGATTTAGGGCATTATGAGAGGTTTGTTAATTTCAAGGCAACCAAGCTCAATAATTTCACAACTGGGCAGATATATCAAAACGTAATACGCCGAGAGCGTCGAGGTGATTATTTAGGAAAGACTGTACAAATAATTCCAGACATAACTGACGAGATACAGCTTTGCATAAACTCTGGGTCTAGTGATGCAGAAGTTTGTATTGTGGAGATCGGCGGAACAGTTGGCGATATAGAATCCTTACCTTTCCTGGAGGCTATAAGGCAGATGGGTATAGAGCATGGAAGAGAGAATGTTGTTTTTATCCACCTAACATTGGTGCCGTATATTAGTGTATCTGGAGAAATGAAAACTAAACCAACACAGCATTCTGTGAAAGAATTGCAAGCAATTGGTATACAACCCGATGTCTTGCTTTGTCGCAGCGATCGCACAATACCAGAAGAGCAAAGAAAAAAAATAGCACTTTTTACAAATGTAAAAGAGTCAGCTGTAATAGAAGCTGTCGATCAGGAAGATATTTATTCAATTCCCGCAGAGTTTCATAAACAAAATCTTGATGGAATTGTGATAGAAAAATTGAATTTAAAAGTTAAAGATGCAGATCTAAAAGAATGGGAAAACTATGAAATAGCAAAATCTAATAGAGATCAAAAGGCTGTTGTTGCAATGGTTGGAAAATATACAGACTTAACAGAATCCTATAAATCACTTAATGAAGCCTTGCATCATGCGGGCGTCCACACAAAAACTAACATTGAGATAAAGTATTTTGATTCTGAGAAAATTGAATCCGATGGTGTTGAATGTTTACTGGGGTGTAATGCAATCATTGTCCCAGGAGGGTTTGGTTTAAGAGGGATAGAGGGAAAAATAAAGGCTGTGCAGTTTGCAAGAGAACAGCAGGTACCGTTCCTTGGTATTTGTTTAGGTATGCAGCTTGCTGTGATTGAGTTTGCTAGGAATATTTTAGGTTTAAAAGAGGCGCACAGCACAGAATTCAATGAAGACACACAATACCCAATCATTGCGATGATTGAAGAATGGCACGATCAAAAAGGTACTATTGAACATAGAGATCAAGATTCTGATCTCGGCGGTACCATGAGACTGGGCGAACAGGTTTGTAATGTTCAAAAAGAAAGCACTGCATATGCAGCATATCAAAAGGAATTGATAATTGAGAGACACCGGCATCGTTATGAATTTAACAATAATTATTTAACTGAATTGTCTGATGGCGGTTTATTAATTGCAGGTAAGTCTGAGGATGATCTTGTTGAGATAATTGAAGTAAAAGAGCACCCTTGGTTTTTAGGATGTCAGTTTCATCCCGAGTTTACTTCAACTCCGAGAAACGGGCACCCATTGTTTTGTAGTTTTATAAAGGCGGCACGTGAACATTCAAAACAACAGCAGAATATAGAACACATCAAGACTGTTAAAACTACGGGCTAAGATATGAAAATTTGTGGATTCAGCGTGGGTCTTAATCATCCCATTTTTCTTATTTCCGGCCCTTGTGTAATCGAAAGCGAAGAGTTATCACTTGAAACGGCTGGCATTTTAAAGGAAATTACACAAAAGCTAGATATGCCTTTTGTGTATAAATCATCGTTTGATAAAGCTAACAGATCATCTGAAAAAAGTTTTCGAGGCTTAGGTATAGATGAAGGATTAAAAATATTAGAAAAAATTAAAAAAGAAATTGATGTTCCTGTTTTAACTGATGTTCATGAAGACACACCTATAGATGAAGTGGCATCAGTAGTTGATATTTTACAAACACCAGCTTTTTTGTGCAGACAAACAAATTTTCTTAAAAGAGTCGCGGCAGCGGGCAAACCTGTTAATGTGAAAAAAGGGCAGTTTCTTTCCCCATGGGAAATGAAGAATGTTGTTGAAAAATGTAATGCAGCTGGAAATAAGAAAATTATGGTTTGTGAGCGCGGCACATCATTTGGTTACAATAATTTAGTTTCAGATATGCGCTCTTTGGCAGTAATGCGTGAGACTAACTGCCCTGTAATTTTTGATGCAACACATTCTGTCCAGCTCCCTGGAAAGAAAGGAGATAGCTCAGGGGGACAGAGAGAATTTATTCCAGTTCTTGCTCGCGCAGCAGTCGCAACAGGTATTGCGGGGCTTTTTATGGAGTCCCACATCACTCCAGACAATGCCATGAGTGATGGCCCTAATGCTTGGCCAGTACACTTAATGGAAAATCTTTTATCCCATGTGCAACAACTAGACCAAGTAGCAAAAAATAATATTTGGTTGGAAGATAAAGTATAAAAAATACATATGGAGATGCTATGGCAAAGATAAAAGATATATTTGCACGTGAGATTATAGATTCCCGCGGATACCCCACTGTAGAAGCAGAGGTTTACCTGCAGTCTGGTATAAAAGGACGCGCTTCAGTGCCATCAGGCGCATCCACAGGGGTATTAGAGGCCATAGAGCTACGTGACTCTGATCAAGACCGTTTTGATGGGCGTGGAGTTTTGCAGGCTGTTAAGCATGTCAATACAATCATTAAAGATAATTTAGTTGGCGTGGATGTCTTTGACCAGGATTTAATTGATACAGTCATGATTGATTTAGACGGAACCAATAATAAAAGCAAGCTGGGTGCTAATGCAATTTTGTCAGTTTCTCTCGCATGCGCGAAGGCCGCGGCCAATGAAAATAATATTCCTTTATATAAATACTTATCAAGAAATGAGAAGCATGTTATGCCTGTCCCCATGTTAAATATAATCAATGGTGGTGCGCATGCTAACAATAATGTCGATATTCAAGAATTTATGATTCTTCCTGCTGGGTCATCTTCAATGCAAGACGCAATAGCATGTGCGGCTAAAATTTTTCACGAGCTTAAATCGGTATTAAATAAAAAGAAGTTATCAACTAATACTGGAGATGAAGGAGGATTCGCGCCAGATTTGAAATCAAATAGAGAAGCCATAGAAATTATAATTGAATCAATAGAGGGGTCGGGTTATGTGCCGGGTGAGGATGTTTATATAGGACTTGATATAGCCAGCAGTGAATTCTATAGAGAAGGTCTTTACGTTTTAGACTCTCTTGATAAAAAATTTGATAGCGAAGCTTTCATTGGCTATTTGTCTGATCTTGTAAAAGATTACCCTATACTTAGCATAGAGGACGGTTTGTCAGAAGGTGACTGGGAAAGCTGGGAACTATTAACACAAATATTAGGAGAAACAGTCCAGCTTGTAGGAGATGATTTATTTGTTACTAATACTGAGTTGTTGCAAAGGGGAATTGACACTAATGTAGCTAATTCTATACTTATCAAGTTTAATCAGATAGGGACGCTAACAGAAACAATCGAGGCAATACAGCTTGCGCAAAAAAATAAATATAACGTTATAGTTTCTCATAGATCAGGAGAAACTGAGGATATAACAATAGCAGATTTGTCAGTTGCAACTAATGCTAAGCAAATCAAGACAGGCGGATTTTCTCGCTCCGATCGCATGGCGAAGTATAATCAGTTATTGCGTATAGAAATAGAGCTTAAGGGTGAATCAACATACGCCGGGAAATCAGCTTTCAAACAATTCTTATGAGTATAGATTTTTAGTGTGATTTAAGTATGTAGAGAACATTATGAGATGGTTTTCCATAAGCTTGCTGTTACTCTTTCTAGCCTTCCAATATGAGCTATGGAAAGGAAGCAGGGGCGTTGATGAGTTTTTAGATCAGCGTAATTTAGTGAAAAATAAGCAGTCTGCAAACAAAACTTTAGCAGATAGAAATAAAATTTTGGTGTTGCAAATTCAAGATTTAAAAGGAGGTTTGGGAGTTGTAGAAGAGCGTGCGCGCTATGATCTTGGAATGATAAAGAAAAAAGAAACCTTTTATCAGGTAATAAAAGAAAAAAATATCCCCATATCCCGCAAATGAGTAAAAACAATTCACCTGAAAAATGTTGGGTCGTGATTCCTGCAGCCGGCACAGGCGAGCGCTTCGATCAAAAAGTAGCAAAACAATATGTTTACTTAGGGAGCAAGACTGTTCTCGAACACAGCATAACGCCTTTTCTTCAAAG
This sequence comes from Pseudomonadota bacterium, assembly GCA_036687665.1. Taxonomy (GTDB): domain Bacteria; phylum Pseudomonadota; class Gammaproteobacteria; order Poriferisulfidales; family JAYYZZ01; genus JAYYZZ01. The sequence goes on from JAYYZZ010000004.1 coordinate 27,067, forward strand.
TAAAAACCTGTCTGGAATATTAGTTGCAATAAGTGCGGATGATGAGCAATGGAAAAACTTATCATTTCCTGGGAAAGAAGGAATTATTTCTGTTACGGGCGGAAATGAGCGTTTTCATTCAGTTTATAATGCGCTAAATTTTCTTGCCGATGATTTGTCAGATGAAGACTGGATTATCACTCATGACGCCGCTAGGCCATGTTTATCTCTTACTCTTTTAGAGAACCTTCAGAAGGAGCTTAGCAGCCATCCAGTGGGCGGCCTTGTTGCAATGCCAATTAAAGAGACCATTAAACAAGCCGACGGGCAATCTAATATAATAAAGCAGACATTAGACAGGCGACACTTGTGGTCAGCACAAACACCGCAAATGTTTCGATATGGAATTTTATTTAAGGCATTTCAGCACTGCATGCAAAATAATATAGAGCCAACTGATGAAGCAATGGCTGTAGAGAGCATAGGGTGTGAACCAAAAATTATTTTGGGTGCTGCTAGAAACATAAAAATCACATTACAAGAAGATTTAGGGCTAGCAAAGACTTTTAAGAAAGAGGAGCAAAATGTATAGGATTGGGCACGGCTATGATTCACATATTTTTACAGAAGGAAAGTATATTACCTTAGCTGGTGTCACAATCCCGTTTGAAAAAGGTTTGCAGTCACACTCAGATGGCGATGTAGTTATTCACTCTTTATGTGACGCCTTATTGGGGGCCACGTCATTGGGTGATATGGGGCAGCACTTTCCCGACAGTGATCAGCAATATGCAGGCGCACAGAGTAAAGTTTTTTTGAATACTGTGAAAGAATTAATTCAAGAAAAAGGTTTTATTATTTGTAATATCGATACAACTATTGTGCTTGAGAAGCCAAAACTCCAAAAATACATAGAAAATATGCGTAAAAATCTTGGTTCAGAACTTAAATTGGATACTAGCGTAATTAGCATAAAAGCAAAAACTAATGAAGGTATGGGATTTATAGGTGCTGGAGAAGGTATTGCTGCATTTTCAGTTGTTATGTTGCAAGCAGATAAATAAAGATGCACATGTTAGCAATTGAAACTTCTACAGATGTATGCTCTATAGCAGTTTTAACTTCTAATAAAATTATTTTTGATCAAGCGGAGGAACCTAAAACACACAGCCATAAAATTCTTCCTATGTGTGAGAAGTTGTTCAGTACAGCTAACATCCAGCCAAGCATTTTGACTGCTATAGCATATGGAAAAGGCCCTGGGTCCTATACGGGGGTAAGAGTCGCAGCGTCAGTAGCACACGGCATCGCATTAGCACACGAAATACCAATAATACCAATCTCCAGTCTTGCTGCAATGGCGCAAAGTGTTATAGAAGCTACCAGGTCTAAATCTATTCTTGTTGCTATTGATGCAAAAATGGGTCAAATCTACTGGGGAGCATACACAGGCGACAGCCACAAGATGTTTGCCATCGAAGATGAAAAAGTTGGCACTCCTGAAGATTTCTTGTCATGGTGTAAATCTAATATAGACAATACATGGTGTGCGGCAGGTAATGCATGGACAATATACAATGATAAGTTGCATGTTATAGATATTAAAAAGGACAAAAAAATTCTCTCCGCACTTTTTCATCCAGATGCAAAAAATATTTTGAAGCTTGCTTGCCGTCAATATGATGCTGGAGATTTCAGCTCACTAGAGGAAGCACTTCCTATTTATTTACGCAACGATATGTTTAAAAAAAACAGATAATAAAAATGTTGCCAAATATTGCAGTAATGATAATGGGTCCTACTGCGGTTGGAAAAACAGACTTAGCTGTTAGCCTGGTCCAGTCCCTTCCGTGTGAAATTATTAGTGTCGATTCCGTTATGATTTACAAAACTATGGATATTGGCAGTGGCAAACCTGATAAAGACACTCTCAGCATTGCCCCACATAGGTTAATTGATATTTTAGACCCCAAAGAAAGCTACTCAGCTGCACTTTTTTGTGAAGATGCTTCTTTTCATTTAGAGAAGATTTTTGCTAAGGGTAAAATTCCTATTTTAGTTGGCGGGACAATGTTTTATTTTAGATCACTAGATCAAGGACTTTCCGATTTGCCAAAAAGTAATACTAAAATTAGAAATGTTTTAATTAAAGATAGAGAGAAATATGGTACAAATTTTCTGCATTCGCGTTTATCTTCAGTAGATCCAGAATCTGCAAACAGAATTAATCCAAATGATTCACAAAGAATAATCAGAGCCTTAGAGGTCTATGAAATAACAGGTAAAACACTTACAGAGTGCTTGTTTCGCACTAACAAAACTTTAAAAACTACATCAGATGTACAGTTTTTGAAAATTGGGCTGGTTCCTCAAGATAGAACGCGTTTACATGAAATAATAGAAATACGATTTGAAGAGATGCTTGCAAATGGTCTTATTGATGAAGTTGAGTCTCTCTATAATAGGGGTGACTTAGACTTATCTCATTCTTCCATGCGCTGTGTCGGATACCGACAAGTTTGGGAATATCTTGAAGGAAAGCATGACTATGCTACGATGAAAGAAAAGGCTATTGCTGGGACAAGGCAGTTGGCAAAGCGCCAAACCACATGGCTTAGAAACGAAGAGAACATGTTATTATACGATCCGTGGTCATTTGACCCGAAAAAAGTTGAGGATTTAATAAACGACAGAACTACTTTTTTATAGATAATCTCAAAAGCAGCGGTGATAAGAAGCTGATATATATAAAAATAATAAAAATTTGGAGAAATTATCATGACAAAAGGGCAAACATTACAAGAACCCTTTCTCAATGCATTAAGAAAGGAGCATATACAAGTATCTATTTATTTGGTAAACGGCATAAAATTACAAGGGCAAATAGATTCGTTCGATCAATTTGTAGTTGTTTTAAAAAATTCAGTACACCAAATGGTTTATAAGCACGCAATATCAACAATAGTGCCATCAAAACCGATAAAATTTAGCGAGAAAACTGATGCTATATAATACGTGAGCAGCCTTAAATGATGAGACATAAACATGCCTTGTTAATACATATAGGCGTAGGAGCGACTCAGGAAGATGCTTCATTAGAAGAGTTTTCTGAACTGGCTAAATCTTCAGGCTTAGATCTCACTCATTTAAAGAGAATTAGAAAGAAAAAAATTGAATCAAAATATTTTATTGGCTCAGGTAAAGCATTAGAACTTAAAAAGGAAGTAGGGCGTCATAATGTTCAGCTGGCTGTTTTTAATGTAGAGCTAACTCCAAGTCAAGAACGAAATCTAGAAAATCTTTTTCAGTGTAGAGTTTTAGATAGAACTGGTTTAATACTTGATATATTTGCCCAAAGAGCACGATCACGTGAGGGAAAATTGCAAGTTGAGTTAGCGCAATTGCGGTATCTGTCGACAAGGCTCGTTAGAGGGTGGAGTCATTTGGAGAGACAAAAGGGGGGAATTGGACTGAGAGGCCCCGGAGAGAAACAATTAGAAACTGATAGAAGATTAATAAGGCAGAGAATTAAAAAGATAAGTCAGGCATTAAAAAAGGTGTCAGCGCAGAGAAATCTTCAAGGCCAAGCTAGGCGCAAAGCTCGACTTATAAATATTACGCTTGTGGGTTATACAAACGCTGGAAAATCAACTTTGTTTAACTTATTAACCAATAGCGACGTGTTAGCGATAGATAAATTATTTGCAACTTTAGATCCAGTACATCGTAAAATGGTTTCATCAGAGAAGACAGAAGTAGTGCTTTCTGACACCGTTGGCTTCCTTAGAAACCTGCCTAGTGATCTAATTGCAGCATTTGGTGCAACATTGGAAGAGGCCTCAAAGAGTGATTTGTTGTTGCATGTAATTGACTGCAGCGACCCAAACTATTTTGAGCATATTGTAGAAGTTAATTCTATCCTGCATGAGATTGGTGCAGACAATATACCCCAGATAGAGGTCTTCAATAAGACGGATTTGGTGAACGAAAACCCCTCTTGTGATGGCGCTATATCACTGACGACACCACGTGTATGGCTTTCAGCAAAGACAGGGATAGGAACATCAAGCCTTGTAAACACCATATGTCTGCAAAACTTATAAAAGAATAATTTTTTTCATGTTGTTTGAAAATTTACTATTGTTTATTTCATTTACTTGATAAGATTTAGGCTTGTATCTATAGGAGCATATATGTCTTGGGGCGATAATGGTAATGGCCAAGATCCATGGGAAAGGAAGCAAAGACAAACACCACCCGATCTTGATGAGCTTTTAAATAACTTGAGTCAAAAGTTAGGGGGTTTATTTGGCAAACCCAAAACACCACTTAATGGAAATGGCGATGATAGCGGACGTGGAAAAAAGACAGGCTCTTTTCTGATTTTAATTCTCTTTTTGTGGGCGTTATCTGGATTTTATATTGTTAGCGAAAACGAAAGAGGCGTTATCTTACGGTTTGGAGAGTATCAGAGAACTACGATGCCTGGCCCCGGCTGGCACCTCCCCTACCCAATTGAGACTGCTGAAATTGTTAATTTCACTGGGATACGTAGTGTTGAAAAGCGTACAACCATGCTTACTGAAGACGAAAATATTATTGAGTTAGCATTTTCAGTTCAATACAGAGTTAACAATGCAGAGAATTATTTATTCAAAGTTGAGATCCCAGATATACCAGGGGACAGAACGTGCCGATTTACCAGCACTATATGCGGAGTATTGAATAGCGCAATAAGAGATATAGTTGGAAAAAATAAGATGGATTATATTCTAGGGGAAGGGCGTTCCGAAATTCCTGTACTAACTGGCGCACTCATGCAAGACGTCTTAGATAACTATGATTCAGGGTTAGAAGTTGTGGCGGTGAATTTACAAGATTCACAGCCCCCTCAACAGGTTCAAGAGGCTTTCCAAGATGCCACAAAAGCAAGAGAGGATATGGTACGTTTTCAAAACGAGGCAGAGGCATACGCAAACGACATTTTACCTGTTGCAAGAGGTGCAGCAGCAAGGACTATTCAGGATTCATTAGCATATCGAGATCAAGTTATTGCAAATTCTACTGGTGAAGCTAAAAGATTCACGCAACTTTTAAGAGAATATAAAAAAGCTCCTAATGTCACTAGAAAAAGACTTTACATAGATACTGTTGAATCTGTTATGCAAAATAGTTCGAAGGTTTTATTTGATGTTGGCAAAAGTAACAACCTGATGGTTTTGCCTATTGGCGATCTTTTAAGTCAAAAATTAGGCAGTGAGGCAAGATCTATAAGCAGTGACGAAAGTAATAGCACAAATGAACAAATGGATGGCGAGGAAGAAATGAATCAGCAAAGAGAGTCAAGATAAGATGACGATACGTTCATTAGTTTTTTTAATAGCAGGCTTGCTGTTGCTAATTTATGCTTCAACTTTTGTTGTACACCAAACTGAAAGAGCAATAGTTTTCCAACTAGGTGAGATTAAGAGAACAGATGTAGGTCCTGGGATCCATTTTCAGATCCCTTTTGTTAATAATGTGCGCAAATATGATATTCGTGTGCTTACATTAGACGCAAGACCAGAGCTTTTTTTGACAAGTGAAAAGAAAAATATGTCTGTCGATTTTTTTGTCAGATGGAAAATCAATAATCTCAACCAGTTTTATCGTGCAACACAAGGTGATCGCACAAGAGCAGAGAGACGTTTAACAATGATTGTTAAAAACTCTCTAAAAAATGAGTTTGGTGTTAGAACAATACAACAAGCAATTTCAGGTGAACGTAGGAAAATAATGAATTCAATAGAAGCTAATTCCAAAGAATTGGCAACCGAGTTAGGTGTGATTCTTGTAGATGTAAGAATTAGCAGTATCGAACTGCCGGGTGAAGTCAGGGAGTCTGTTTATGATCGTATGCGGGCCGAAAGGAGCAGAACTGCTAAAGATTTCAGAGCACGAGGTATGGAAGCTGCTGAGATAATAAGAGCTGATGCCGACAGACAGCGCACTGTAATACTTGCAGAAGCTTATAGAGATTCAGAAATTAACCGAGGGGAGGGTGATGCTCAGGCAACTGAAATATATGCAAGCGCATATAAACAAGATCCCGAGTTTTATGCCTTTACTAGAAGTTTAAACGCCTATGTTAAAAGTTTTAAAGAAAAGAATGATGTGCTTATAGTGGAGCCAGATTCAGAGTTTTTCCAGTATTTTAAAAGATTTAAGTAGCTACGAACCCTTCAAATACAGTTTATGTGGTATGAATTGAGTATTGCGTTTGCTTTATTACTTGTTTTAGAGGGCATGATCCCCTTCATAAGCCCCACCATGGCAAAAAAAATATCACAACAAATCAGCAATTATCCAGAAAAGACACTAAGAATATTTGGTTTTTCTAGTATGTTATCTGGTGTAATCCTGTTATATTTCTTGCGTTAAATATTGACACGTATGAGTAAAGAAAACCCATGGTTATTGCCTGAGGGTATTGAAGAGATTCTACCCCGTGAAGCGGAGTGGCTGGAAAAACAGCGCCGTATTGTTATTGATTTATTTTCGTCATGGGGTTATAGGTTAGTAGAACCCCCATTAATTGAATTTCTTGAATCTCTCCTAGTTAAAAATAGCGAGGCAATCGATTTACAGACTTTTAAATTAGTTGATCAATTGTCAGGGCGTATGATGGGCGTCAGAACTGATATAACCCCTCAAGTTGCACGAATTGACGCACATTCATTAAAATCAGAAGGCCCTGAACGGCTGTGTTATTTTGGCAATGTGTTAAGAACTAGAGCTGAAGGGATAAATAATATACGTAACCCTCTACAAGTAGGCGCTGAAATTTATGGCGACGACAGTATTGAGAGTGATTTAGAGATTATTTTACTTATGCTTGAAGTTCTTGAAAAGACAGGTATTAAAAACATGCATTTAGATATAGGGCATGCGCAAATATTTAAAGACGTATGTGATGATGCAGTGTTAGATGACCCACAGCGTGCAAATTTATTTGATATTTATCAGCGCAAAGCAAATACAGAATTAAACGCTTTTGTTGAAAAATTAAGTTGTGATAAAAAAAAGAAAAATAATATTTTAGTTTTAGCTAAATTAAGTGGATCTTCCAAAGTACTTGAACAAGCAAAAGCTGACTATTCAGGAAGTAAAAAAATTATCACAGCCTTAGAGTATTTAGAGATTGTGAGCCATAATTTATTAAAACATAAACCTGATCTCAATCTACATATTGATTTGGCTGAATGTCGCGGTTTTCATTATGAGACTGGGATTGTATTTTCTGTTTTTGTAGAAGGACAGGGACAGGAAATTGCTCGCGGCGGGAGATACAATGAAGTTGGTAAAATATTTGGCAGAGCAAGAGCTGCCACAGGGTTTAGTATGGATTTAAAAGAGGTAATGACAAATTTACTTCCTAGCAAGACAAAAAAAATAAATGCAATACGTGCTGAGTTAACAGATGATTCAAAGCAAATAGAAAAAATAAAAAATTTAAGAGAAAACGGGGAAACGGTTTTGTTTAAACTTAACAGTGATGCTGACGATTGCCCGATACATTGCGACCGAGAGCTGCTTTACATTGATGGCAAATGGGTTGTCAAGGGAATTGAAAATGAGTAAAGCGGTTATCGTTTTAGGTGCGCAGTGGGGTGATGAAGGAAAAGGAAAGATAGTTGACATGCTAACGGAGTCCACGGATGCTGTCGTTCGTTTTCAAGGAGGACACAATGCTGGGCATACAATCATTGTCGATGATAATAAGGTAGTTCTTCACCTTATACCTTCTGGTATCTTGCATGACAACGTTGAATGCTTGATAGGTAATGGGGTTGTTTTATCCCCGAAAGCTTTGCTTGAAGAAATGCAGATGTTGCAGGAAAAAGGAATCGACTTTGAGGATAAGCTTAAAATCTCATCATCGTGCCCACTAATATTGCCGTATCACATTGCTCTTGATCAGGCCAGGGAGAAAAAATTAGGTAAACAGGCTATAGGTACGACAGGCAGAGGTATTGGCCCTGCATACGAAGACAAAGTATCAAGGCGTGGTTTGAGAGTCTCAGATATTTTCGATAACAAACAATTGAGCAACAAAATAGAATCAATACTCGACTACCACAACTTTATTCTAAAAAATTATTACAATAGCGAAGTGTTTGAGCCCGATGCTGTTCTGAATGATTTAATTCCAATGCTTGAAAAAATGAAACCTTATGTGACGGATGTGTCTGAAAGGTTGCAAGAATTTAAGTTTTTAGACAAAAACATTTTGTTTGAAGGGGCTCAAGGATCTTTCTTGGATATTGACCATGGGACTTACCCCTTTGTTACTTCTTCAAATACAGTCGCTGGAGGAGCCTGTGTGGGTGCAGGAATAGGGCCAAAAGATATCGATTATGTGCTAGGTGTAGCAAAAGCTTACACAACACGTGTTGGAGAAGGACCGTTTCCTACAGAGTTATTCGATGACGTAGGAAAGACACTTTCTGAAAAAGGCAATGAGTTTGGGGCTACAACCGGCAGACCACGCAGGTGCGGTTGGTTAGATGTGGTTGGGCTCAGCAAGGCTGTTCGCGTTAATGGGCTAGATGCAATATGTTTAACTAAGATAGATGTCCTAGATGGACTTGAATCAATAAAAGTATGTATTGATTATGATGAAGATAATGCAATGAAACCTAAGTATGTAGAATATGCAGGATGGCGTGAGTCAACTTTAAATATACAAGAATTTGATCAGCTACCAGAGGCAGCACAGAGTTATATCAAAGCCATTGAGAATTACCTAGGCATTCCTATTGATATCATATCAACAGGACCAAAAAGGAATCAGAATATTATTAGAAAGGAAGTGTTCAGTTAATTTCAAGCGCTTTTTTGTATATGCCTAGAGTTTTTTCAACCACTAACTCTATTGAAAATTTTTGACAAACAATACTTCTACCAACTCTACCCATTTCACTGCTTTGTTTTTGTGATTTTGCGAGCGTAGCTATTGCTTCTGCAAGTCTTATATCATCTCCAACAGGGATAAGAAAACCACTTTTATTATTTTCTACAACTTCGCGACAACCTGGAGTATCTGTTGTGATAATCGGAAGACCACAAGCGGCTGCTTCAAGTAATATTTTTGGTAAACCTTCACGATATGATGGCAAACAAACTATATCTGCCTCATGTAATACCTCATGCATATTCTTTCTTTCCCCCCACCATTCAATGATCCCATCATCTGCCCAAAGTTTAATTTGTTGTTCAGAAATTGCAGTAGGATTATCCTGATCGATGGGACCTACTAATACAAAGCGGAGACCGAGGTTTATTTCATGACATCTTTTTGCTGCATTAACGAATTCTATTATACCTTTATGTTTCAGCATTCTTGATGCAAGCATTACAACATTTTTTTGCGTAGTGTTTTCATGGTATGGAACATATAGAGATGTATCCACTCCTGAACCCGCAATTAAAACCGACTTGTCACGTCTAGCTATATTATTTTTTATAAAGAGATTCATATCCTCAGTATTCTGAAAAATCACCCAGCTTTTTTTTCTCTTTAATAAAACCCTCAAGAAGGGTTTTATGAGATTTCGGATAATCCTTGTTAGCAAGGTTTGTGATATAAAAAGATAACCAAGGCCAGTAATTGCATTGATATTTTTAGTCTTTCTTACAAAAACTGAGGCTACAGAACCAAACAAGCAGGCTTTCAGTCCTACATGGTGCACTATATCTGGTTTTTCTGTAACATAAATCCAAATTAACCTTAGTAACACAATGAAGTCTTTCACAATATTTTTGTAAGCACGGGTAAAATGCAAGTTAATAGCTTTAAATCCATTATTTGTTATTATGCTGCCGTGATCGCGCAAACGTGTAACAACAATGACTTCATATCCAGATGATTTGGCTGATAATGCTAAAGGGAGCCTATGAGAGCAGAAATAATGATCATTATTCACAAGAAATAATAACTTAATTTTTTTAGTCATTTCATTACTACTATTTTGAAAAAAACAATACTAATCATACAAGGTTCTTTAGAAATTGGTGGCACAGAAGTTCACATGTCACGTATTTTGCCACATCTAGTTCAATCTGGATGGATTATCACAATTTTTCTTATTTCGTGCAGAGGCCCTTTAGCAAATAGATTAGAGCAAGATGGTATTAAATTAACTGGACCTGGAGCTAAACTCTATTCCTCATCTCCAAATTTCATTGCACGCGGAATAAAAATCGTTCAAACTTTTATACTGCTTACAATACATCTCATCAGACATAGACCTGCAATTGTTCATTCTTTTCTTCCTGAGGCGTATGTAATAGGTGGACTATGTGCGTGGTGGACAAGGTCTAAAACATTTATTATGAGTAGGCGCAGCTTAAACTACTACCAGAGGAGCCACCAGATACTGCATCAATTCGAGCTGTTACTACATTCACAAACGCGTTATTTCTTAGCTAATAGCAAAGCTGTTGAACTGGATTTACAAAACGAGGGGGCTGACTTAAATAGGATCAAGTGTATTTATAATGCAATTAACGTAAAGGATGTAGAAAAAAATATAAAAAAATATAATAGATCTAGTGTCAGAGAAAAATATAATATTTCAGATAATTCTCTCGTCTTGCTGAAAGTAGCAAATCTTATTGCATACAAAGGTCATGTAGATTTATTAAATGTGTTGGCCACAATAGGAGAAGATCTACCTGAAGACTGGTGTTTAGTGTGCGCTGGTAGGGATGATGGGCTTTTGCCGCGTTTGCAATCAATAGCGACTGAGAATCAGATTGCTCACCATATACACTGGCTTGGAGAAGTAGAAAATATATTCGAATTACTCGCTGCTGCAGATATTGCTTTGCTTTGCTCACACGAAGAAGGTTTCCCTAATGTTGTATTAGAATACATGGCTGCCGAATTGCCTGTCATTGCAAGTGACGCAGGTGGAGTTCCAGAAATAATTACTCATGATGTGAACGGGAAGATATTTCCAGTTCATAACTTAGGCCAGCTAGCATCATTTTTAACTGAATTATGTAATGATAGAGAACAGTGTATCGAGCTTGGACGTGCCGGCAAAGAAGAAGTAACTTCTGTATTTACTGAAGAAAAATGTGTAAATGAATATATAAAGATATATGAACAGTTGCTGGAAGAAAAAACACGCAAATAAATATTTCATTGATGATAATTTAAAATATGTGCGGAATAACTGGCTACTTAAGCAAAAATAATAATTTGAGTCATGATCATCTAAGTCACGCAATAGAAAACATGACCCAATCATTAGCACACCGAGGGCCTGATAATCGCGGTGTCTGGGTAGATGCAAATGATCAAATTTGCCTCGGCCATAGCAGGTTAGCAATCATAGACTTATCCGCAACTGGACATCAGCCTATGGTCTCGAGCTCTGGGAAGCTTGTCATAACTTATAACGGTGAAATTTATAATACCAAGGAATTACGGGATGAGTTGACGCAATTAGGACACCAATTTAAAGGTCATTCAGATACCGAAGTTATTCTTCAAGCTTGCCAAGCGTGGGGGGTCGAGGATACAGCTTCCAAGCTCATTGGAATGTTTGTGTTTGCTGTGTGGAATACAGAAAAAAAAGAACTATCTTTAGTGCGAGATCGCCTGGGAATTAAGCCTATCTATTGGAGTTGCCCTGGCAAAAGTTTTTTATTTGGCTCAGAATTAAAAGCACTACGTTTAATTCATGAATGCCCTACAGAGATAGACAGAGATGCATTGTCTTTATATATGCGTCATAACTACATCCCCACCCCTTATACGATATACAAAGATGTGCAGAAGCTAGAGCCCGGTTCTATTTTAACTTTTTCCTCAACGGGTGAAATCAAGATTCAACAATATTGGTCATTGGAGCAAGTTGTTAGTGATACCGCAAAAGATCGTAGACAAAATGCGGATCCTACAGACAGTTGCAACGAACTTGAGCAGTTATTATCAGATGCGGTAAGCAGGCGCATGGTCTCAGATGTTCCTTTGGGAGCTTTTTTATCTGGAGGCATTGATTCTTCTTTAGTAACAGCCTTAATGCAATCTAATAGCAACACCCCTGTCAAAACATTTTCAATTGGTTTTCACGAACAGGGTTATGATGAGGCACTATATGCAAAGAAAGTCGCTGCCCATCTAGGAACAAACCATACAGAATTATATGTCACACCTGAAGATGCTTTGAATGTTGTGCCAAGCTTAGCTCACATGTACGATGAACCGTTTTCAGATTCATCACAAATACCTACATTTCTTATTTCAAAGTTGACACGCGAACATGTAACTGTAGCGTTATCTGGAGATGGCGGAGATGAAGTTTTTGCTGGTTATAACAGATATTTTTTAACTCAAAAAATACAGCGGCTACTAAAGGTTATGCCTGGGTTTAGTAAAGAATTATTTTCAAAGCTAATCATGTCTGTGCCCCCAGCTAAATGGACATCATTATTTTCAGTTTTACCTGCTTCTATGCAACTTCCGCAAACAGGAGACAAGTTTCATAAGTTAGCTCGTCTCTTAACACTAGAAGAAGAAGAGTTGTATCATGAACTTATTAGCCATTGGGATGACACAGAGTCATTAGTACTTGGATCAAAAGAGCCACGTAAAAAATACATAGATAGTAACTTAGCTCTTACCAATACAGAAAAAATGCAATACATAGATACTCTTACTTATCTGCCCGATGACATACTAGCTAAGGTCGATAGGGCTAGCATGTCTGTTTCTCTTGAAGTCAGAGTACCTTTGTTAGATCACAGAGTATTAGAATTTGCATGGGGGATGAATGAAAACATGAAAATAAGAAATAAATCAGGCAAATGGGCCCTCAAAGAAATACTTAAAAAATATATACCACAAGAATTAACTGATAGACCAAAAATGGGATTTGGTGTGCCGATTGATAGCTGGTTAAGAGGACCTCTGAGAACGTGGGCAGAAGATTTATTAAATTATAACTCGATCAGAGAGCAGGGTTATCTAAATGCAGATATGGTAAAACATAAGTGGGAAGAACATATTTCTGGAAAAAGAAATTGGCAGTATCATCTGTGGGATGTATTGATGTTTCAATCTTGGCTTAACGAATGGCACAAGCCTAAAAACATGAAAAATTACTGAATTCAAGACTTATAATTTTCTCAGTTACCTATATACTTACGCCTTATTTTTAACAAATATTCCGCATGTCTTTATTAATTGAAAACACCGAAGAAAGAAGTTTATACACACCTTTCAGAGCAGATTTTTTGCAAGGTGTTACGAGTTGGCGTTTATGGTTATTCCTGGGTGTGTATGAGGTTAGACGCCGCTATAGACGTACAATCATAGGACCATTTTGGAATACCATTAGTTTAGCTGTTTTTGTTTTTGTTGTGGGTTGGATTGGCGCTGGCCTATGGAGAGAGGATGTCGGGGAGTATATGATTTTTCTTTGCAGTGGCATGCTTGTATGGTTTCTAGTAGCACCAATTATGAATGAGTCAACAGGGATATTTATTGACAACGAAAGTGTAATTACTAATTACAAAATAGAAGCAACTCTTCTTGCTGTCGTATGCGTAGTTAGAAATCTTTTTGTGTTTGCACATAATTTTTTGTTGTACGTAGCTTTTTGTTTGTTTTTTGGTTTTATGCCAGCATTTCCAGAAGTTTTATTGTTTATTCCTGGGCTAGTAGTTCTTGCTATCAACGGCATATGGGTTTCATTATTGATAGGTCTTCTTTGTACTCGATTTAGAGACATTAAACAAATCATCACACTCTTTACTTCCATTGCAATGTTTATCACACCTATTTTTTGGACAGCAAGCAAGCTTGAGAGCACTCAACACACAGTATTTGTAATGGGGAACCCACTGTATCATTTGTTGGAGATTGTGAGAGCACCTTTATTAGGAACTGTGCCGTCAGTAGAAAATTATCTTGCTGTATTGCTAATTACAGCGGGCGGCTTTTTACTAACGTTTGCTTTGTATAAAAGTAAATATCATAGACTTGTTTTTTGGTTATAGAAAAGAAATTATGGCAACTTTAAAACTTCAAAATGTTTCGTTGGATTTTCCGCTATATGAAGTGAGCAAGAGCTTGCGCTCAATGTTTTTAGCTAAATATTCAAATTCTAAGGTTAAACGCAACACTGGTGGTGAAATTGACTGGGAATCTAAGACAACAAAAAAGACCGTTGTTCATGCTTTAAAAAATATTGATTTATCTTTAACCGACGGAGATCGTGTTGCAATTATCGGTCACAACGGTGCAGGTAAAACAACAATGTTAAAAGTTATGGCGGGTATTTACTGGCCAACACGAGGTGATGTTAGGGCTCAGGGTTCGATTCTCCCAATGTTTGGTGTTGTGCCGGGACTTTCTCCTGAAGACAACGGCTATGAAAATATACAAAGCTATTCAATGTTTTTTCGCTTGACCCCTGAACGGATAACTGAAGTAACCAACAATGTTGAGGAAACTTGTGGTCTTGGTGAATATTTATCCCTACCAGTGAGGACTTATTCATCAGGAATGCAGATGCGCCTTGCATTCTCATTAATGATGGCATTAGAAGGGGATATTATGCTTTTGGATGAAGAGCTCGCAACAGGAGATACTGAATTTCATAAACAAGCACATAAATCTTTTATAGATAAAGTGCAAACTACGAAAATAGTTGTATTAGCGACGCATTCACAAGACGCTGCTGAGCGTCTTTGTAAAAAAGCTATGCTTATAGAAGCCGGTGAAATAGTCGAGTATGATTCTATTGAAACAGTGTTTAACGTTTATTCCAAAAGAGCTAAGGCATGAGCAAAGGACAAATAGCACATGAATCAGTAGCCGATTCTAAAGTTGAATTAAAAGCTTCCGACCGGTCTTTTGGATACTTGTTTACAGTTGTTTTTGCAGCAATTGGGGTGTACGGCTTTTGGCGAGGTTCCGAGATAAGTTATTATTTTTTTGCAGTAGCTATATTATTTTTGTCTCTTGCGATAATTTATCCACAGTGCCTGAGGCCACTTAACAAGGCATGGTTTTTATTCGGGCTTTTACTGCACAAAATAGTTAACCCTCTGATTTTGGGGCTATTATTTTATGTTACTATATTACCTGCAGGTATCATTATGCGATTGCTTGGGAAAGATTTACTTAATTTAAAATATGACAAGGATGCAAAATCTTATTGGATCGACCGCGAACCCCCAGGACCTAAACCAGACTCAATCAAAAATCAGTTTTAGGATGCAATAATATGTCTTTTTTATGTGAATTATGGGCTTTTCTTAGTGCTAGAAAAAAATATTGGTTATTGCCAATAATAATTCTCGCTGTCTTATTTGGTGGGTTACTTGTGCTTGCACAAGGTTCTGCAGTCGCTCCCTTTATTTATACAATTTTTTAAAGATAAGGAGCAGATAGTTGCATATATTAGGAGTTTCTGCGTTCTATCATGATAGCGCTGCAGCAATATTGCATGATGGTGAAATCATCGCAGCTGCCCAAGAAGAACGATTCACTCGAAAAAAGCATGACCCAAGCTTTCCTGAGCATGCCGTCGCTTTTTGTTTGCAAGAGGCGAATGTTTCTATTGATGATGTTGATCATATAGTTTTTTTTGATAAACCCTTTTTAAAATTCGAACGTCTGCTGGAAACTTACGTGGCTTTTACTCCTAGAGGTTTTAAATCTTTTAAAATGGCAATGCCAATTTGGTTGCGTCAAAAGCTTTTTCAAAAATCTTTGTTAGTAGATACATTCCACAAATATGGAAGCAATAAAGATGATCTGTTTGCAAAGCTATTGTTTTCTGAACACCATTTGAGTCACGCTGCTAGTGCGTTTTACCCTTCACCTTACGAAGAAGCTGCCATCCTTACTATGGATGGTGTCGGGGAATGGGCAACTGCTTCTGCAGCAATTGGGGTTGGCAATACATTAGATATTATTAAAGAAATTCATTTCCCGCACTCTTTAGGCTTACTGTATTCAGCGTTTACATATTACATAGGGTTTAGGGTAAATTCTGGAGAGTATAAAGTAATGGGTTTAGCGCCATACGGAGTACCACGTTATACAGATTTAATTTACGATAATCTAATTGATATTAAAGATGACGGATCATTTCGTCTAAATCTATCTTTTTTTGATTATTGCACAGGCCTTACCATGACAAACAAAAAGTTTGATGATCTGTTTGGCGCACCACCACGTAAGCCTGAGGACTTACTTACACAAAAACATATGGATATAGCTGCATCTATTCAGGTTGTTACTGAAGACATTATGTTGCGTTTAGCAGCATCATTAAGAAAAGAAACTGGAATGCGCAATTTATGTCTAGCTGGAGGTGTTGCATTAAACTGTGTTGGTAATGGGAAAATTTTAAAGGAAAATATTTTTGATTCAATTTGGATACAGCCTGCCGCAGGTGATGCAGGTGGTTCTTTGGGTGCTGCATTATATGCACATCATGCGCTATTAAATAAACCAAGAAAAAAACTCAATGGAAGCAGAGATCAAATGAATGGTGCATATCTGGGGCCTTCATATACAAATGCTGAAATTGAACAGGAACTAAAAGAAAGTGGCGCTGTTTACCACCATTTATTGGACGATGAGTTAATAACAGTAACAGCCCAAGCATTGGCAGATGAGAAAGCTGTTGGTTGGTTTCAGGGGAAGATGGAGTTTGGACCACGCGCATTGGGTGGACGTTCTATACTGGGCGACCCACGTTCTCCAAGTATGCAAAAAACTCTTAACCTAAAAGTAAAGTATAGAGAAAGTTTTCGGCCATTCGCGCCCTCAGTTTTAAGCGAAGACCTCTCTGATTGGTTTGAGCTAGCTGCACACTCTCCTTATATGCTATTAGTTTCTGATGTGCATAAAAAACATCAGCGACAAATGACAGAGGAAGAAAAGGGTTTATTTGGTATTGAGAAGCTTAATGTCCCAAGGTCAAATATCCCTGCAGTGACACATGTAGATTATTCAGCACGCATACAAACAGTCCACAGCGATACCAACCCAAGATATCATATGCTTATCAACAAATTTAAGGAAATAACTGGCTGTCCAGTTTTGGTGAATACTAGCTTCAATGTGCGCGGAGAGCCTATTGTTTGTACTCCTACCGATGCTTTTAAGTGTTTTATGGGAACTGAGATGGAAGTGCTAGCCATTGGCAATTGTATATTGTATAAAGAAGAGCAAGATAAGTCACTTGCATTAGATTATAAATCTGAATTTGAATTAGACTAAACTGGTTAATTTATGACAACTAATAAAATATTAACAGTAGAGGAATATAATCAAGCGGAGAAACACGCTCTTCGTGATGTGCCAAATAGAATTATAGAAATCACACAGCCAGAGGCATTCCAGTTTACAGGTTATCCGTCAAGAATAGATGATATTTCTGCTTTATCAAGATACGTTGAGGTTATGCACGAAGGTAAAATTGAATATATATGGAAGAATTATTTGCTTGAATACATAACGAAAGAAGAACATGAATTAATTAAAGACATTGCAGAGCAAACATTTTCGATGTCAAGCAGCTTGTTTTCAAAAGGATCAGTACCCACATCAAATCTACTATTAGCATTGAGTATTTATCGGCAAATTAAGTTTATTTTTCCTGAATGCAAACAGACTATTTTTGAAATCGGAGGTGGGTGCGGATACTTGGGTGCTCTGCTTGCATCAGCGGGATATAAAGTTATTTCTATGGATATCACCCAAGTTTTTTATTTATACCAAAGTTGCCTATACCGCACCATATTCAAGGATAAATTTGTTGAGCTAGTTAATAACAAAGATAGCGCTGCAAATGGTGATGGCGCATCTATAACCCATGTGCCGTGGTGGGACTTTTACACTCCAAACCAAGAATATTCATATGTAGCGGATGCAATCACATGCAATCATTGTTTATGTGAGATGCACCCATGGGCTTTACAGTATGTAATTAGCGCCGGCAAGAAGCTGATTGCGAAATCAACCGAAGATAAAGCATGCTTTGTATTTCAAGCTTATGGTTCTCCTGTAAAGAGATCAGCTGAATGGGCGTGCATGTCTTTTTACCATAGAGATTTTAAGATATTACACAATGATCCTTGCGTATCAGTATATGCAGACGAGCATGGCCCATCAGCAGCCGGTCACTGCGTTTTGCCAGATTCCCCTGAGCTTGTGCAAATACAAGATGCTTACAAACCACCAGTTTTTTCAAATAACGATAATCCAATTTCTCAATTGATATGTGAGGGACGCGATTTTCATAAAACAAAATCAACAGGTTCCAATGTAGATTTGCCTGCGGTATTAAGATCGCTTTACAAAATTGCTGGCAATGACGATCTCAGAACGGATGACGAGAAGTTTTTTGATGCTGCTGATGTTGGCTTGTTCTAATTTAAAATTTTTTAACTTTTATCTGAAAATTGCTGGGATAAGTCTGCAATCTTTGCGTGAGGAATAAATACTAGCATAACCATATAACAGCCTATACACAGGGCTTTCATTAGACTATCTATAAAGGATAGCAAACTCCTTTTTGTTGTATACCAAATTTCAAAAATGAATGATTTATTATGTTCTGCATCATTTACACCAAATTTAAAATCAGGTGAAGCTGTTTCGTCTCCTGGATTGTAAAACGTCCCAAATATTTTGTCCCATACAACAAGCTGTGTTGAAAAATTTGAATCTTGGTGTTCTCTTTTAATTGAGTGATGTATTTGGTGGTACTTTGGGGAGACTACGAGCCAGCGACCCACCCAACCAAAATCCCACTGCAAATTTGAATGAATAATATTTTGTTGGCATTGATTAATAATTGTGAATATCATAAAAGTCTCAACAGGTGTGCCAAGTAATGCTAAAGGTATACCTGACACAACATTAGCCCAAAGCTCTTCTAAAGGGTTAATTCTGCCAACTGTGATTACATTGAGTTTATTTGCAGAATGGTGCACTGAGTGCTGATACCATAAAAAGTCAAATATATGTTGACAGCGGTGTGTCCAGTACACAAAAAAATCTCTTACAATAAAATATATGCAAAACTGTGTGACCGGGTTTAATGTTTCTATTAACTTTAGATCGACTATTATCCTAAATGAGTGTGATGCGTTTGCAAATACAGCATAGGTCAGCGTATAAAAAATAATATAACCAAAAGAAAACCAATTAAAAAATACGTGACAAAGAATATCTATTCGTGCGCTTGCACTAGGAGTAATGATAAGTCTGCGAATTGCACATTCTTTCCAGCCGTGCACTAAAAATTCTAAGAGCAAGACTGATATAGGAACAAGCGCAATAAAAATAGCTATGTCTTTTGTAAATCTGCCAGGTACATGGCTTTGCAACATGCTAATAGGGTTTGGTGTTGATATACCTACAACAATCATGCCAAGCAATATTAGTGCTGCGATTGTAACTGCACCAATCGCATTTTTCTTGTCTTCACTAGAATAAGTTCGTGACATAAATATTGCACGAACGAAATTTTCTGATATTTTTTGTATGTTTAGTATTTTCAAGTGTGATGTGTATTGGATTCTATTTAATATACTTTACTATAATATCATTGAGATTATAATGCAGTGATGAGATTTTTGCCGAAAAGATTTGTTTTTCCTTTGTATTTGATTTGTGTTGTCACAATTGGTGTTGAATTTTTTACTCAGTTTTTAATTGAAAAGAATGATCAATATTATATCTACCCACCATATTATAAATTCATGCAAAAATCTAACCCCGAATTCACCCCTGGTGTTTACACTGATGCACATTTTCGTGCAAATGAACTGGGTATTAGGTCTGAGAGTTACCAAGGGCAAGACAATGTTATTTTAATACTAGGCGGCAGTACGGCGATAGATGTAATGCTAGATCAGGAACTTACATGGGCGTACCAATTGCAAAGATTACTTACCAAAGAGAGTAAGTGGGTTTCAACATGGGTAGGTAATCTTGGCAATAGTGCACGTGCATCTGAAAACCACGTTGATTACATGGAAAAGATTTTTCCATACATGCCAAAGCCAGATTTTATTTTAGTTCTTTTAGGCGCTAACGATATGCAGCTTGCGCTAAAGTCTAGCTATGGCGAGGGAGAGCTCAATGATCATAATTTATTAAATTATAACGTCCACCCGGACAATGATTTTATTTCAAATTTTGGAATATATCGTTTTTACAGACAAATGCATCAATGGTATCTAAGAGATAAATATGCATTTATTGGCAACGGTGCGGGGTTCAAGCAATGGAGGGATTGCCGTCAATCTGCACCTGCACATACCCATGTTGACAAGTTGCCTGACTTATCTGAAATGCAGCAAGTCATGTGGCATAGCCTTGAAAGCATGGAGTATTTATCACGTCAGTATAAAGCGAAAATAATTTTTATAACACAACCTACGTTATATAACACTTCAGTAGGTGATGCAGAAAAGTCAGTGCTTATGGCTGGTGGAGTAGGGCCAAACCAAGTTTGGTGTAAGGATAAAAAATATTATTCAATAGGAGCGCTTGCCAAAGCAATGATAGAGTTTAACAATATCACAAGACGCTTTTGCAAAACCAAAGGTCTTGATTGTATAGATCTAGCAAAAAAATTGCCGCCTAAGTTAGATAATTATTATGATGAAATGCATTATAGCGAGCTAGGTGCTTTAAAAGTTGCAACAGTCATAGCTCAAGAAATGTCCAAAATGAAATGAATACCCTTATATGCAAGAGTTTAGTATTTTTAAGGACATTGTTTACTATACTTATAGTAACTCTTGTCCTTTTTGTGCTTATCAATTTGTTATCTTTTCATGTAATACAAACATACCCTGAGCTATTATTAACTGACGCACAAAGAACAAATGAGAATACACGTGCAGTTAGGGAAAAAATGCTACCTGAGCATTTAGCTTTGAAATGGTACGAAATAGAATCTATTGATGAGGTAAAGGATATTTGGGAGGAGTTTTTTAGCGGGCCTCAAGAGTATGAAGCTTATACACAATACCGTCATAAGCCACTTATGGGTAAGTATTATTTAGTTACCAAAGAAGGTTACCGTCTTTCTCGTGAGCCCGGACCTTGGCCACCTGACAAAAGTAATTACAATATTTTCTTTTTTGGTGGTTCAACAGCTTTCCAACCAGGTCCTGCCTGGACATCTGTTGCATCTTATTTGCAAGATATATTAAATGAAAAACAAAAGTTAACTGAGAAAGTGTTTGTATATAATTTTGGGCGTTCTGGGTATTTTACAACACAAGAGCAAATTCTTTTCCAAGAGCTGCTCAAGAGCAATTATATACCTGACGCTGTTGTTTTTTTTGATGGTCTGAATGATTTTTGTTATACAGATGGCAAGCCAGGAGGGTGGACAAATGTTGCTAAGACGTATAACGACAAAATTGAAGCTCAGATAAAAATAGAAAGAGAATACAATGCAACAATACGTTGGAATTTAATTAAAACCTTTCTAGTTGAACTACCTGCGACAAAGTTAGCAAGAAGTATTGCCGATTATGTTCAGTATAAGGAGATAAAATATACTGGAACAACTGTTAACGATGACCCCAAGGCAGCCCCAGATAAAGTGCTAATGACTGTCATACAAAGATATATTCATAATCTCAGACAAATAGAAGGAATTTCAAAAGAATACAATATACAACCTATTTTTGTTTGGCAGCCAATACCAACGTATAAGTACAATGCTGAAGCACATATGTTTTATCCCAATATTATGGGTTGCCATAGAAATTCAATAGTAGGCTACCCTTTAATGGCAAACTACTTAAAATCGCACCCATTAGAGGAAAATTTTATTTGGGCGGCTGATATGCAAGAAAATATTAATGAACCTTTATATATTGATGCATTTCATTACACAGCACCAATGTCAAAAATGATTGCCAACTACATTACAGACGCACTAATCTCTAGGAAATTACTGCAATAATAAATATATCTCATGAGCCTCGATAAAAAGTTAACCTGTGAAAAACATGAGATTGACCGTGCTGTTGATAACTTGAGTGAGCTGCATTGCGTTAAAATAAAAAATGTACTCAGCAAAGATGTATTGATTGATACTGCCACTACAGCTAAAGAAATTTTTTCTACCTACGGTCACCTTAGCAAACAAGAGCAGGTAGACGCCAACATTCCCTATGGCGTAAGCCAACATATGGCAAATATAACAATGTTGGATGAAAATCCATCAAAGTTGCAATATTTGTTAATAAGAGAAATTTATCAATCACATTTATGGGAGATAATTTGTAAATATCTTAAATCCAGAGATATTATTTCCCTCTTACAGATATCAAGTCTCAGGTTTATTGATCCGGATCAGCCACATCTTGCGATACCTTTTCATCAAGATGGATTTGGGTTACCAGACGAAAAAGATTATATGCTCATAAGCGTATGGTTTTTACTTGAACCTAATAAAGCAGGGAAAGGCACAGACGTATCTTGTGTTGAATTTTTACCAGCAAACATTAACCATCTTTTGTCAACTGATATGCAGACTGGTAAAAAGAGCAGCTATGCAAGCTCCAGTACCTCAAAGAAAGAACTAGAAAAACTCTATAACGACGGAGCTGAAGTTTGGTCTCCAGATATATCTATTGGTGACTGTTTTATGTTCGACTCATACAATTTGCACCGCACGGGCTCTTCTTTGCATTGCAATCACAAGAGATATTCGGCGGAGATAAGATTTCTAGCATGTACCCCTGAAACGGTGTATGAAATTAAAGCAAGAAGAAAGAACAATATCCTTGAGATGTACTACGAAACAGACGATGTATATAAGATTATTACACCCACTGAAATTAATTGGACTGACCATAGAAGAAGTAAATTTCAAACTGTGCAGTGGGAAAAGTAATGAAGGCAATTTAAATATACTTCTTACAGAAATCTTCTTTTTGGTCAACAAGTCTTAGCTCGAGACTTTCTCTTCCTGAGGTCATATCGGGTGTTATGTGTGTTCGATGTATTGTCCAGTTGCTAAAGATTGCTATATCGCCTTTTTTTACATTTAAAAAATCTCTTTGTTTGTCATCAAACTCTTTGTGTATATTTTTAGGATCATATTTTTCGTATTCTATTTTAACAACACCATCTGTGACATAGTAGTCTAAGTAAGACTGAGATCTTTCTAACCCCACCTTTATAATTTCGAGACTCGGTGCTTTATATTTTAATCCTGCATTCGAAAAAGGTATCCAAATGTTTAATACAAGTTGCGTGGTTGCATGATAAAAAATGTCGCTGTGATACTCAGTAGGCAA
Organism: Pseudomonadota bacterium; assembly: GCA_036687665.1. GTDB lineage: Bacteria > Pseudomonadota > Gammaproteobacteria > Poriferisulfidales > JAYYZZ01 > JAYYZZ01. The sequence goes on from JAYYZZ010000004.1 coordinate 50,398, forward strand.
CCCCCATTCCTCTCCGTCAGCATGTTTATTACCTTCTAAAAAGTCTGAAATGCTTACTTGTGGATGCATCTTGCGAGTGTGTGATGCATTTGAGACGCTAAATGAGCAATTAGGAAAAGCGTCGTATAGCAGTGACCAAAATGCCGGGAATGAGATTAAGTCAAAGTAACTGTTCTTGTAGTCATGTGCATGCCGGAACATACTCTCTGATATTGCATCTTGTGCTAGGAGTACTTCGAAGAATCCTTTGTCTGGAATTTCATGAGTAAGTGATAGTTTACTTCTGAGTTTTTCATCATCTAGCACAGCCATATCTATGTCGTGCCAATACTTACTGGCGTGAGGCTGAAGATATTTTCTGAAATAGTCTATTTTTTCAGAAGAAATAGCTTCTCTGAGTATAACGTAACCGTTTTCTTTAATTATAGAGTCAAATAATTGATCTTTTGTAGCATCTTTGAAAAGAAGATCGCTTTCTGCTGGAAGATCGCTTTCTGTTGGAAGATCGCTTTCCGCTGTTGGTTTTTTTAAAAATTTTCTGAACATGGAAGATTATTTAATTTTTTTAGCAATATGGTTTGCTATTGCTTTCATCAGTATATTATTGCCTTTTTCTGTGTAGTGACAACAATCATCAATGAAATTTTGATGGCTTAAATCGCTGAATATTTTTGTTGCATCAAAAAAGTCAACGCCAGCGGCAACCAGATTCTTTTCTTGTTTTAAAAAAGCATTATATCCAAAATTTACGGGTTCAATATATTTTTTATAAATATGGTCTTTAGAGCGTGGAACATATTTCCCAGATTTTCTATACCATTGATTAGGTTGCAGGACATGCAAGTAGTGCATATCGCTTTGAGACTTTGCAATGCTATGCATTAAAACTGAAGAATTTCTCCAAGTCTCTGCAATGTATGTATAAATGTCATTTATTTTGTTTGTTTTGCTTTCTTTGTACTTCGCAAGAAATCGGGATAAATTACCTATATCTGGGTTACGTTGTAGTCGGTCTTTAGTGCCTTTATTCTGATAGCGGTAGTAATAACTAAAGGTTTTCCTTATGAAGTAACACGCTGCAGTTATACAGTCATTTACTGCAGCTTCCCTGTGATTGCTAGCTTGCAACTGATAATAATTATATTCCACACTTTCAGATAACATGGATTTTATGTGATCTGCTTCTATTGCGTTACCCAAGCCCTTCCATGTTTGTGCAGCCGGATAAAGTACTTCAATTTTATCCTCGGCATAATTTGTATAACCACTGGCAACCTCATTAAAACCATCAATGTTGATAACAATATCAAATTTTTGTTTTGCCGTAGCATAGTAGGCAAGAGTCATTAGTTGTTGGGGTTGCTTGAACCCTGACATTGCAAAATTTAAAACCCTTATATTTTTATCGCTAAACTTTTTTATTCTCTTTAATTCATTCTGCAATACTTGTGTTTTCATTGCTGTTGTTGCTAAGCCTAATCCTACAGAACCACCAAAAATAGCAACAATAATGTCATCTTTTGCCTTTCTTGTAATAGGGTAGTCACAGCAATCCGGGTCTTTATTGTAAAATGGAGTGTAATATTGGAAACCGTGGTTGTTGTTTTTGTACATGACCGAGTCTTCATCGTGTTTTAGGTGTTTAAGGTCTATAACGTCCTCTCTGTCAGGATGCAATGTATACCCTATATAAGGGTGAAACACTGATTGTTCAACGGTGAAAATATGAGGATCAATATTAGATTTTGATATCTCTTCTATCTCTCTGGCGTAGAACAGTTCGTTTTCTTTGTAGAAAAAATACCCGACACCTAATGTTTCTAGAAGCACAAAAGCGATTAGTAGATTGACAGATACTATAAAGATGTTTTTCTTTATCATTACCTAGTAGTTTTTAAGATAAAAACTGATCTCCTGTTATCTGATTGAATCTGAGCACTTTATTGTAATCACTGCATTTTTTCATATTTGTTGCATCAGATTGAGAAAAAGTTATTTCTGTATTGCCAAGCTTGTAGTAATTAAAACCATCACTTGGTTGCATAGACCCTATAGTATGGTGCGTTTTTGGTCGGACTTTGTATTCAGTATTATTTAGAAACACTTCTTCAGGAATAATAAATTGCCTTAGCCATTTAATTACAGTATTTCTTTCTTTAACGTCGTGCAATTTTGTAATGATATTTTGAACTTTGTCATCTAAAATTTCGTTCTCTGGAATCAATAAAACATTTTTATCAGTTTTATTTCTAACCCTGCTTGCTATGCCCAATTCTATGAGCATAGCAAGAAGTGTTGCAGCATTATCATTACCTTTGACATATAAATCTGTCCATAAACTATATATTTCACGCCCTGCTGTTAGATGATTTACATGCATATTTGATTCATGTTCTGCAATCTCCCAATCTTTCTCATTAATATCGGCGTAATGTACACGGCCGGGTTGTCTTATCATTAGATCACAAGTTTTATTTGCTTTTTCGAAAAGCGCCCACCATTTCATAAAATTTAACGAATTAAATGGCATGTTCTCTGTATACCATGGCCTATCTTTTCCGGGTATGGCTAAACTCAACATAAATAAGTCATCGGAATCTGTAATAAAGTGAATTTCATTTTCCTTAAAAGGCCACGGAAGCATTCTGTGGTCAGTAAGTTCATACAAGTCCCCCCTAAAAAACCATGGATTGTGAGCGGTAAAGGTGGTCAGCACACCTTGATTCTTTATTGGCCTTATTATTACTTCTGGATGTCTTGGATACCAATTACTATCACGCACAAATGAAGCATAAAGTGCATGTAGATTTTCTAGTCCAATTTTGACCAAAGTACGCGGCTCAAAGCTTATTACTTTATTTTTTGCTGGATATTTTTTATCTAAATACGGAAGTAACCTGGATGTGTCTGACCTTATATGGTTGTTGAAGAATATAGCTGTTTTTCCATTTTTAGCAAGGTCTGCTAGATGTTTGAATGAACCGTCAGACCATAGAACATCGGGGGGTAGAAATAAGCAATAACTCTTATTAAGCGCAGACTGATCTATTGCGTATTGCCAAACTTCATGGTGTGTAGCGAATGGCGTCTCAAGTTGCGCTGGGTCAAGAGTTATAAATTCAACTGTACAATATTCTAGCAGTTTATTGAAAAATTCATTTTCAGATATTATTTTCTGATCTGGTCCTGTAGCAAAAATAAAAAATATTGTCTCAAAAGTCTTGGAGAATTCTGGGAAGTTATTCGGTGATAAAAGTGTTCTCAAATGGTAGTTTAAGAAGACATTCATGTGCCATTCTCCCCATACAGTTAGAACCATGTCGCATTTCATTTTCATGTTATAACCTTAGGCCTAGGATATTCGCTCTTCTTTGCAATTGGTTAAATAAATCGGAGATGTTTTCCGCTTTTATAATCATATGTACATCAAGCTTTTTATATAATCGGCTTATAATTGTTGATTTACCTTTGATGGCGATCGCTGAAGTTGAGTGCTGAATATCTGGCTTGAATCGAGTTAACACTTTAAATAATGTTCCTGTAAAAGTAGCTGCAATTCCGGCAGTTGCAGAAAACAACGGGAACAATGTAGCTCCCTGGGGTGTTTTTTTCAAAAAGAATCTGCTTAGAAAGTACGAGAAAGCATATATGTGATCTTTATACTGAATCACATAATAATGTACATCAAATGCAATTATTGTATAAGACTGTACAGTTACTTTTTTTGACAGTTGCCACCAATCTCCTCTTTGGAATATTAAAGCCTGGAGTGATGCATTTGCAAACATTTCAGAATCACCTTTTTTCTTTGCAATGCTTGCTTGGCATTGCCACAATTGTTGTGGATTTTGGACCGACATCGCATTTGTTGATGTTTGGGCAAACGTAGCTAAACTTTTATCTTGCATATCCGCATCACCAGCAAGCAGCTTTTGATTCCATAACTGATTTAATATCCATTTTATATGATCTACTTTTGTATTTTCTGCATATGGATATTTCTGTAATAACTCCTTGCCCAGAGTATCCTGATATTTAGCAATTAAAAAACTGTTATTTAGTTTTATGGCGCTTGAGTTTATAAGATCTGAAATATCATCAATACTTACTGTTTCTTTATTTATATCTATCCAATCGTCTATTAGAAGAAGCCTAAGTGAAGCAGCTTCGTGTTCTTTCATATTTAATTTTTCTATTGCATTTGCAATCCAATCACCGTCGGTAATTTTTTCTGCTTGTTTGTTTTTATAGGGCCTTAAAGTATTAAGTGTACCTGTCGCCCACCCCATTTCTTTTTCAAATTTTTTTAGGGAAATATAATCTCTTCTAATAATTCTTGATAGTTCTACAAATTTTATTATAGTTTTGGTATCTTTTTCATTTTCAATATCAAATTTTGATAACGCATCAACGCAGGCACTTATATTGCCTCTTAGCAAATATTTTTCAGCTTTAGAAACTTCTATAATATTCATTGTAAATTATATATTCATTAGTAGACTATCAACATATATGATCTGATACTTTCCTACCATAGAGTGAGATAATATTTTTGCGGATATTTCGCCATCAGATAACACAGATCTGGTTTTGTATTTACCTTCTTCCGATATTCCAAATTTTATTAGGTCAAATTTGTTGCCCTTTATATTTTCAAAGTTAGCAGGTGAATTACTTTCGCTGCCAAATAAAACACCTTTTTTGACGTGTGAAATAAATAGTTCTTCTGATTTATCATTATTATCTATAGCAAATAAGCGCAATAGTTTATCTTGGTTTATCTTTTTCAGTGCTGAATCAGTTGGAATAAAAAAGGATAAGTTGTCTTGGTAACTGACTAGTTTTGGTATGTCCAGAGCGTTCATTAACAACCCAAATATCCCTAGCATCATTTTGCATTGTGGGTTTTTTTGTATTTCTTGAAATACACGATATATGCCAAGCCAGTTTTCATATCCCTTCAACCAGATTTTCACTTCATTTTCTTTTCTTTCCCAGAGTTCTTTTGTCGGTTCTTTTTCATATAGCTTTACTATTCTTCTGCCAAGGTATTCATTCAAATATGATTCATTTGCTGGATGTAAAGACCACCTAGCCAGAAAAGATTTTGAAACAGAAAAATCTTTGATTAAGTAGCCCCAATCCTTAGCAAGCGGTGCAATGCTCAAAATAAAACAGTCTTCGTTACTATCGCTAATATGAATATCCTCAGTGGTTAAGTTGGTAATTAAAAAGCAGTCATTGAGATCGACAAACGCAGGGTCATAGGCAATTATTTCTCTGCCAGTTTCAAACAAAAGAAAGCCTTCGTCTTCTACTGGCCAGATATGGTCTAGCGCAGGCCTTGCGTTGTTAACTTTATCCATAGCTGCAGCTGATTGTTGTTGTAAATGCTGTTTAGCAAAAGATATTGCTTCATAAGGATTTATGCTGATTATATTGTCGCTTTTTTTAAAAGCATTGATGTCATTAGCTATTGATTCTTTTGCGACACGGATATGGGGCGGGCATAAAGAAGCTTTTTTTCCTTCCAGAAGCGGTTTGCATTGATTCATCATGGCTCCATCAGGCCAAATCACGTCGGGCCATAAGTTAAAAATAAGATTGCCTGCATTGAAGGCATCCTTTCTTGCTTGATGCCAAGCTTCCATTTGATATGTTGATATTAGCTCGCCAGCACCAGGCGCAGCATTTATAACGACTTTGCCATAAGATCTTAATTGTTGCATGCATCGCAAGGCCTTTATACTGTCCACATCGTTGATGTGTGTAAGAAAGACAAACTTCAGGGAAAATAGTTGCGCGAGCGCTGGTAAATTGTTGTCACTCAGCGCAGATGGGAACATGAAATCATTCATAACTGAGATATGCCAATCTCCCCATGCAACTATGACAAGATCTAGGTTTCGTTTTTTTCCTTTATTAACTGACATAATCACTTAAGCTTACATGTTCTTTTATTTTTTCCATCAAGTTTTCTATGTTTTGATCTAAATTAGATTCATTTGAAAACATAGCATCTTTATTTTCTCTAGATTTAATTTCACTTTCTGAGTGCCAGTGTATAAAAGCAAGAAACTCATATGGAACTATTGTGAGTCCTGGGTCAAAGTAGTGAGAAAAATCTAGAGAATGTTCAGAAAGTTTAAGTGCTTCTTTTATGTAGCCATATTTACGCAGAGCATTAATAACTTCATTTCTGTGTTCGCCTAAAAAATGCTTTAACACTTGAGCAGTTTTTAGATAATATTTTCCTGCATCTTGGCTACCATTTTTTTCCAAAATCTTTGCAATGTTGAAGCAGGCATGGCCTGAATACTCAATATTCATACGCGCAGCTAATTTGAAACAGTCAATAGATAACTCATTTTTGCCTAGTTCATTTAATAAATATCCAGTGTTATACCAGGAGATTGGGTTGTATGGAGTGTTGTCCAAAGACATAAAAAAACAATAAAGTGTATAGGTGTGCGGGTTACATAGCTTATTTTTATGTTTAGGAATTAACAATGAATAGTAAGCAATATTTTCTTTATTAAGTTTAGATTCTGCCAAGTAAGAATCCATTGTTTCTTTTATACGAAGTAGTTTCATGGCTGTCATTGCCTGCATGAAATACTGGATTCCAACGGTTTGCTCAAAGCTTAATTTCTGTTTTTCAAGTCGAGCGAAAAGTTTTTCTGAATTTAAACCGCCAAATGCCCCATCTTGATAAGGGTCTTCTTTCCTCATCTCTGTAAATCTTGCAACAACATCGTATCTATTAAGAGTCTTAAATATATCTGTTGAATCTAGATAGTTTGATTCTGCGTGTTTCGTGCCCCAAAGAATCTCTGCAAAATGTATATCAAGACCCATAATTCTCTTTATCTCTTTATTTTCATGAGTCTGGTTTATCTCATACCCAACTTTATTTAAAAAATTATTAAGTAGTTCCCTTATTGACTGTCGAGGAGGTTCTTCTCCAACCCAGTCCTCGTGCCGTGAACCTTCATCAGGTGTTAATGTGTGCTCTGGTTTTCTCCGCACCATTCTTTTTAATTTTTTTATTACTAGTGTGCGTAAAGCCTCTTCTTCCCAAGGGCTGATTCTTTTCCAAATTAAACGAGCGAGGTTTAGCAACGTAATTTCCTTCAATAAGTACTTGTATATTGAACTCGAACAACAGTATATGTAAACTGTTGACATATATCGACTGACGGAAAATTCTATCTCATATACTTAAATTATGCTGTCTTTTTTCAAAGAGTTTTTGTTATTTCTCATACAAAGACGCAAGATCTGGTTAATACCACTTTTCCTTGCGATGGCACTTGTTGGTAGTTTTATTGTTCTCACTGAAGGTACAGCTATCGCACCTTTTATTTACACTGTATTTTAAAAATAGAGACATACCTTTGCATTCGCGAACACATTCATATTTATTCACGATGGGTGCAATGTTTTTAGTTTTTGTGCTCATCATTTTTTTTGTAGAAACAATTTCTAGGACAATACTTAACACAGGCATGCAATATGATCTAGAAATGTGGAAGTACGCAAAGTATGGTAAGCAGGTAGCTATGAATAAAGAAATTGGGCATGTTCACAAAAATAATTCTACGTTTCATGCAATGGGAGTTGATGTAAATATTAATTCTATGGGTCACCGCGATCACGAATTATCAAACCCCAAGAAAAGAAATGAATTACGTCTAATTATGGTGGGTGATTCTATTACTTTTGGTTGGGGGGTACCGCAAGACCAGACCGTATCTGCTAGAATGGAGAAAATATTAAATACAGGAAATAAAAAATTTATAAATGTTGTCAACACAGGAATCGGAAATACAAATACATCGATGCAAGTGGAGTTTTTCATTGAACATGCTGAACAGTTAGAACCTGATTACGTTGTATTAAACTATTTTATAAATGATGCTGAAAAAACACCCGCATATAAGCCTTTGAATTTTTTGAGTAGGTATTCATACGGTTATATTTACATGAACGGGCGCTGGGATACTTTCAAAAGGATGCTGCAACAGAAAAAAGACTGGAAACAATATTATTTAGATTTGTATAACAGCGAAGCTGAAGGTTGGCTAGAGACGCAAAAAGCTATAATAAAATTAAAATCCTATTGTGCAGAGCTTGACATACCACTTTTAATTGTTAACTATCCGGAAATGCGAGAATTTGAACCATACCCTTTTAAGCTTATAACAACAAAAATAGGAAAGATCGCACAAACTTTAGATATTTCTTTTCTAGATTTATTGCCATCAGTTTCTCATATAGACCCAGAGGAGCTTTGGGTAACCGAACCTGACCCACATCCTAACGCAAAAGCTGATGATTATTTTGCAAAAGCAATTACGGAACACCTTGAATCAGCCTGGGACTATAATAAGCGGTTTTAGAGTAGACTAAGAAAAATGAACATAGATAAAAAGAAAATAATCTTTAGCATGCTTACAGTTGTGATATTAGGTTTTACAGCAGGCGTGTTCTCAGAAATAATATATCGAGGCTACTTATCATATGAGATATGGTCTAAGGCTGCATTTGGATATGGCGTAGATAAAGGCGAGTATCTAGTTGCTTTTGGATACCCTCCACACGTAATTTATGACAAAGAAGCAGGTTATCACTACAATTCTGACCCTTACTATAGTATTAATCATCATGTTGATGAGAAATATACATGTTCTGTTTCTGATAATTTTGGCAAACATACGCTCCGCAAAGATATCTCAGACTATGAGTCTGCTGATTATAAAATACTATTGCTTGGCTCGTCTTATGCTGGCTACCGGTTTCCTGATGGATCAGGAACGCTAATTAACCACACAACTAAAAGTCTAGAATACGAGTATCAAGGTACATTTGGCGGAATTAATTTGTCGCGCGGTTCAACAGGTATGCTGGAAATGGTAGATCTTGCAGTAAGCGTCATACCTAAAGAATTTCAACCTGATCTCGTGCTTTTTACTCTTAATACATCAGATGCGGCACGGCCAAGGTGGTGGCCAATTTACCGAGATGTCGGTGAAGGCATGTATCGCTGGTATCAAAGCAGAGAAGCAGAGCCTAAATCTTTTAAAAGAGATTCGGTAATTACTCAATCAGCTGTTTTGTCGGCAGAGATTGATCAGGAGTGGTGCGACTATATAAACGATCTTTTTCAAACTAAAGGGATTGAGGAAGTACAAAAAGATCCTTTAGCGCAAAAAATTGTAAGGCATATAAGCGCTGCAAAAGCTATCCAAAGGCGCCCTCATTTTGATGTTAATCCTTTTACGGAACCTGTTTGTTTTATTTGTGACAAAATTAAACACGGCAGTGCATATTATTCAATTAGTGTTTTTAATCAAAATAATCCTATCAGCCAAGTCAAGCCAGACAAATTTAAAAATGATCAGTTATTTATACAGAACTTTGCTAAGTTCAAAGAATTAGGTATCCCATATTTTATTATGCACTTCCCAAGCTATGCTGAGTTTAAATACAATATAAGAGCTGCGTATGGACATTATGGAATGAGCGCACAAGAAAATGAAGATATATATAACATTCTGCAAGAATTGACTGGAGCTGAAGTTGTCTGGTTAAAAGATTATATAAGTTTAGGAGAATTACAGCCCCACGATTTTGTAAGTCACGAAAAAGATTGGCACCCACAACTTATGGGTTCAGAGCTACTAGCAAAAGCTATGCATGATGTAATTGCAGAGTATTTGGAAAAAAATAATATTGCACAAAAGACAGGAAACAAATTTTCAGGTCGCTATACTCAATGCACGGAAACAAGTGTTACACCAACCCCAGGTAGGTCTGGTAAAGAAATTTCTTGCCCTTGATCAGGCATAGTGCCTTGCAATGGAAAACAAAAAACTCAAACTGAATGAATATGATGCCGCGGAAAGTAGCGCATTAGAAAGTATTCCCAATAGAATTATTGAATGCACGCGAGCTGTTTCATTTTCCGATGCAGGGTATCCTACACGTGTTAGATCAAGTAGCGCTTTAGTTAGATACGTTGATGTTATGCACGAAGGACGTGCCTCAAGTACTTTCCATGAATTATTGCGCGGAATTACTAATGATGAGTTTAATCTTCTGAAAACAGTAACGCGCGCAATAAAAGATAATTCTGAAAAACAATATAAAAAAAAGATGGTGGCAACAGGCAGTTTATTGCGTGCATTATTAATTGTTAGAACGCTAAAAGCATTGTACCCAGAAAAAAAGCGACTTGTTTTTGAGATTGGACATGGTTCTGGTTATGTAGGAGCATTGCTTCTAGCAGATGGATATGCATATGCTTCAACTGATATTGTGCAGGCTTTTTATGTTTATCAAAACAACTTGCTTGAAGAGCTAATTCCCGGGCAGGTAACTGATTTAGTTAACGGTGGAGAATTGACTAGCATAAATTCTATTAAGCCGGGGCATGCTGTGCACGTCCCTTGGTGGAAATTTTATTCTGTTACACCAAATATAAATATGTCAGTTGATGCGGTGACATGTAACCATGCGTTAGCAGAAATGCACCCTAATAGCCTGCACTATATTCTCCATTTGGCAAAGATGATGCTGCAAAAAAAAGATGGCTCTTTTGTATTTGAGGGGTGGGGGGATGTAACTAATGCGCCAATTTGGTCAGTTGCTAAAAAGTTTAGTGACTTAGGGTATGTAATTGCCCATAACAATATGACTGAAGCTGTTTATTTGCCAGAAGACAACAAAGCTGCACAAGGATGCATTAAGTTTGTTGAGGGAGAACTTGATGCTAACGTAAGTATGGAGGAGCAGTTTCACCCTCCTATACACATATCAAGTGATTCACCGTTATCTAAACGGATTACTAGCAATTTAGAGTCTATAAACGACAACCTGAGCGTTACTTACAAAGATGTTTGCGATATGTTTGCATCAGAACTCGGCAGCAAAGACTTACTAAGTGATGATGAAAAGTTTTTCAAACTAACTGACGGACCCTCATAACATCTCTGAAATCTACAAAATGTCTTTTGCCATTCGTTTTGCTATCAGTTTATTAGCCTCTGGGGTGTAGTGCACTACATCAAAATAAATAACACTATCTAAATTAGAGAATAGCGAAGTAATATCAAAGAAGCGGGTATTGTTAGACCTTATATATTTTTTTTCAAGATTCGCATATAAAATTTCATAACTCTTATATACAGATATTACTTTTTCTAAATATTTTTGTCTGTTGCGAAAAATTTCTCCACCGTCACTCAAAACAACAAAACCATAAAATTCGTCAAGTAGTTCTTGTTCTTCTGCAGGCATATATTTTCTTTTGTACTCTGCAAATGGCTGTAAGTACGATATAAATTTGATGTTGTTATTGTTGCAATAGCTAGCTATCGCATCAATATTTTTCTCAAAAATAAAACTTTTTTGCGTATTTGATTTTATTAAATGTTCTGACTGCATTAACCAATGATGTTTTCTGTACGTATCTTGTCTTGTTATTAATTTTTTCTTCTGGATAAATCCAAAATGCTTAAGCAAGTAGTACGAGTAGGTAAATATGTATGGAGGATTGTCATATTTAGTTTCTATATTGTTTATAAAATCAAAAAATTTATAATCCATATATCCCCAATTTATCATTTGCCCATTTATGTTATTTCTTTCTTTTTCGAATACATTGCTTACCGCATCATTCCAGCCATCTAGTGTGATTATAATGTCAGGTTTTAGATATATGATTTCAGCAAAGAATTTACGTAACCCATAAAATGACCAGCCTCCAGAAATACCAAAATTAAGCACTTCATATTCTTCGTTGCCAGAAGAATTATTTAGGGTTTTCTCAAGCTGTGCAGAGATGGTGTCTTGATTCCCAGATTCCAGACGGTTACCCGCCAGACTGCTACCACCGAGCATGAAGATTCTTGTCACACCCTTTTTCTTATCGGGGAAAAATTCTGGAGCAGTTCCTTCCTTATCATTGCTTATAAACCCGAATTTATTGATAGTGAGGCTGCTTAATTTAGAATTTGGTTCAAGCCTCGTAGTAGTAAGCGGATCGTAAATACCAAAGGTCGTTCTTGAAGCATTTGCGGGGTGTAACTTTATCATTCCTTGAGAAGCACTCAAGAAATTCATTTGGTTTTTTGTTGCATGCTTATAAGTTAAATAAGAAAAGCAAAATACTTCCGCAAGTAAAAGTGTGAAAACTGCAATTAAAAAATATTGGTCAATTTTTGATAGATATTTTCTTTGACCTATGTTCATTGAGTTATAGATATTCAGTTAGCCCTAGTGCTGTTGGAATTTTATCGTTCGTGTCTACCATGCGTGCTTCAATGCTCGTTCTTGGGTGTATTGCATTTTCTGGAATGCCTGTGCGATGAATTGTCCAGTTCGTTAAAACCATGACGTCCCCAGGCTTGAGACTAGGCTGGATTATTTTTTCTGCGGGAAAGTTAGATTCTATCTCTGCCGATTCAAACTTTTCGTCAAGAAATCTGGGCAATTGGTCTTTTACATCATAATCATAATAGTCCCGACTTTCTTTGATGCCCATTGCTACCACATCGAGCGTTGTTGCCTGGTATTTAGGCCCTGCTGGAGTTATGGGTATCCATGTGTTCAATACAAATAAAGCTGTAGGCGATGCGTGATAATACATATCGCAGTGATAATCGAGATAACCAGCATATCTTTCTTTTCTTTCTTCTTGTTTTCCTGTTGCATCGCATTTAGCCCAAAGACGTTTTGGATGCATTGTGCGCGTGTGTGCTTGTGTATGAAGTCTGAAAGCCGAATATGGAAATGCATGTTTTATAACGGATTGCATTTTTGTAATAGACAGCAAATCGAGAAAAGAATGTTTATTATCATGTGCAATTTCAAACATCCGGTTGTTTAGGCTACCTTGCTCTAACCAGGCTTGGAAGAAGTTTTCACCCGGATCGGTCTTCTCTTGACTTAAATTTATCCTAAATTGCGGGTCATCGAATTTCTGTGGGTCGATGTTTTGCCAGTAATCTTGTGCCTGTGGCAATAACACGTCCCGGTAATTGGTAACTTTTGATTCTGGGATGAGGTTTCTGATAATCAGGTAACCATTATTTATTACTACTGAATCAAAAAGATGCTCAGGTGTTAATTGTTCTGCCGATATATCAGCTGTTACATGTTTATGGGAACGCACACCAGATAATAGGGTTAGGTTTTTGTATTTTATCCTGTTCTTTGTGCCCGTGAATCGGACAATAAAGCTATAGATAAGTTTGCAATAAAAAGAAGGTAGGTATTGCAAAAGCATCTTGAGTTTTGATATTAAACGTAACATCGCGATTAGAAAGAAGATTTAAGATTTCTTCATCATAATATAAACACCGTTTGAAAGTGGAAGTGCGAGGCGCACATAATCATCTCGTTTTGCTGCTGCATCAAGGAAATCCTTTGTGCCTTGGCCTTTTTCAGTTTGTGGTTTGTCGTTGTATACATCACCGTGAAAAAAACAATCATCAACAATGATGACGCCATTTGGGCTTAATAAAGGTTCAAGTGACTCAAAATAGTCTTTATAGCGCTCTTTATTGCCGTCAATAAAAATAAGATCAAAGTTTATATCTTTGGGTAGTAGATCCATGTTTTCAAATGCATCCCCTTCGATCAGTTCAATTTTCTTGTCATAGCCGTTTGCTGTGAAATTTTTTCTGGCGATGTCGGCAAAATGATCAAACTTTTCACAAGTATAAACTTTACCTCCGTCAGCAATGCCGTCAGCAAAAGCCATCGTTGATACACCTACAAATGTGCCAATTTCCAGCACATACTTTGCATTAATTAAGCGTGTAATGAGTTCGTAGAATCTCAGCATAATTGGATTGGATGCCATCTCGGGCAATGTAAATTTGTCTGTTACAGTGAGTTTGAGTTTTTTTAGCGGGTCTTCGATAGCACTGCTGTCTACGATTGATTGATAGAGCGCTGCAATCAAATCTGCCTCATTACCTTTATAATGATAAGTGTGTTCGGATTGATCAGGTAGAAACTTATCAAAATAGTCTAACTTTTTATCAGCCACTTATAACACTCCTTCTGGCGCACCATCGTCTTGATATGCAATATAAGTTCTTCCCCACCAGCCTACATCCATGTGGCGTAAAAATTTGAATTTACTATATTGTTGAAACTCTAGAAATGCTCTTCCAATGCCTTTGGTTGGAATGTTGTTATAGCCACAAAACAAATCATCTAGATAAATTACTGTGCCTTCTTGTATGAGAGGTTCTAAAAACTTAAAGACTGGCACTGCTGACTCATACAGATCACAATCTACTGTTGCCAGCGCAACTACTTCTCCAGCATCAAGCAATGATGTTTGCAAATCATCAGTTAAGCTGTCGTCATAAAACCCTTTGATGGTTCTTACCCGATCTGTATATATCCCATGTTTTTGAATATGTGCTAGAAAATCTTCTTCAGTGGTAGTCAAAACACCTGGTGTATGCCAGAGGGATTTGGTTGGCGTTGATGTCTCAGGTAAGCCCTCAAAACTATCATAAGCAAAAAAATTCATCTCTTGCATATTGTGCCGATGAGCTTCAGTGAGAGCCATTCTAAAAGTTCGTGCTCTATGACAGCCAAATTCGTGATAGCCACCCTTAATTTCATTGTCATTCAACATATCAAAGGTTTTTACAAAAAATTTGTATTTCTCAATCTGCCTGTTGTTCTGGTTGTATTCGACTTCATCAGCATGTTCCCAGCTTTTCATATCGTCCGCATTATCAAGAGTAACCCATGGTTCCTCACCTAGTGGATGTATGATGCTTGGTGTCCGTTTTTTTTCTTTATTTGACATGTGTTTTAGCTCTTTAGGGCGTCCCTTACTTTCATGGCATGGGCAATTGTGTCATCAATGTCGACATTATAGTGATAACTGCCGGCGCGACCAATGGAAAATACACCGTCTGGCATCTCATCGAAATATTTTTTTGCTTTTGCTTTTTCAGACTCAAAGGGAAGGGGGTAATGTTTGTTGCGATCTGACGGTGTCTCAATGCTAATTAGGGTTGTTGGGGACTCGTGTTGTGTAAATTTTTTGTATTCTACGACTCTTGTGTGTGTTTCTTTCCCTGAGTAATAAATAAAGTAGATATGTTCTGGTAATGCGAACTCTACGGGCAACACAATGAGTTGCAAATCTCTGCCTACATAAGGAAGCTCTCCATGGCATGACTCAAACAATTTATCTGGTGAAATAGTGCTGACAATAACATCAAATTTCAAACTTTCACCGTTTATAGTTACTGTTTTATTGGGTATATCAAATTTCTCAATAAACGTGCTTACGAGGACTGTAACGTCTTGTGTTGAAATATCAAAATAATCATCATAGCCGTTCTTCGCATGCGGGTAAGCAGAAATAGCTGAGTCCCATGCTTGCCTGCCACCTTCTTTGATTGTGTAGCCCTTCGGTGACCATGCGAAATCATCAATTAGTTTATTGTCATCTATAAGCCACATTTTTTCTGAATAATCTTTCACAAACTTTTTATATAGTGTTTCTCCTATAGAGTATGTCCAGAACTCTTCAAAATTTTTTGCTTTATGTGCAGAATTTAACTGGCGTACTTCTTTGTCAGTTAATTTATTAGCCTCATCTTTATCAAGCAGTTGTAATTCCGCTTGGTTAATGTCTGTTAACTCTTTTTCTATTTGCTTCTTTTCTGGCATTAATTGAATGTCATCCCTATGTATTGGATAACTGTAAAAACATTCATCATCTTTAACATAACTTAAAAACTCATGATCTTCACAAGATCTCAACGGGACAATCGCATTTAAATATTCGTAGATGTCTTCTCTTGGTGTCAAGAAGTGTCGTGGCCCGAAAGTGTGTGGGTGGCCGCCATAATTTTGCGTCCTATTGCCAGCACCCAAGAATGGCGCAGCTTCAACTAAAGTAACATCCCAACCAGATTCCATTGACATTAAGTGTGCTGTGGCGCAACCTGCAAAACCGCCACCAATTACTAGTATTTTTTTCATATTAGTTCTCTATCTTATCTGCAACCAAGCATTCTATACTTCTTTTTACTGATTGTGGTTTATATCCTAGACTTTGAACTTTATCTAGTGATATTAAAAAAGGCTTTCTGTTTGTATCTTGATATTGAATATGAGCGTTTTTACCACTAAGCTTTATTATCATATCCAATATTTTTCCCAAAGGCATGGGATTTGTTGCAGCAATATTAGTGATTTCATGAGTGCCAGTCTTTTTCTCTAATAGTAATTTTATAAATCCATATAAATCTTTAACGTGCACGATGTTGTTAAATTCTGCATCTGGGCTATGTGCCACTATGTTTTTTCCTTGTCTAATTGATTCGACAACAGACGATAAAAAATTCCCGTGCGAGTTTTTCCCCACTACACCTGGGAGACGAATTGAAGTTGCGCTTCTGTCGTTTCCAGATTTCACCCACTCATCAATGTGTTTTTCTGCATATAATTTTGATAATCCATATTGTCCAGGAGAAACAGATTCTGTTTCTTCATTGATATAATTTGTCATTACTTGCCCATAAACGGACATGCTTGAGCAGTGAATAATGTTATATACACCTGAGCTATTTGCATGTTGGCATAAATGTTGAATGCTAAGCGCATTATTATCAAATAGCTGTTGATTCTCTTCCATAGTTGAGGGGTGGTCAGCTGCACAGTGGACTATTGCATCCAGTGGTGCTGGCAGAGGTTCATTTCCACAAAGGTCAGCTTTCACTAAATTTATTTCGCTGTCTCCAGAAATTCCTTCAGGCAGGGTATTTCTATAAGTCGCAAAAACAGTGTGGCCATCAAGAGTTAGGTGGTGTGCAAAATAATTGCCAATAAATCCGCCCGCGCCTGTTACTAATATCTGCATCTATCTTTCTAGAAAGTTGTGTTGTATTTAACAGAGGGCAGTGTTTCTTGTGGAAGTGATTTTGGGCAATCAGCTAATGTTTGATTAATCAATAATAATTCTTCAACAAAATTCTCATCACCTGGTTTTGTTATAGACAGGTCTTCTAACGCAAAATACATTTTTGCTTTTTTTTCATGTAGTTTTTTATAAACTTCATTTCTTTTTTCTTTATCTTCTGGAAGCATAAATAAACTACACATCAGTATTCCTTCTATTGTTGAAAGCTCTTCTAGTACAGCCTCAAGCTGGATATAACAGTTTTCAAACATGAATTCGTTTACAGGCAGCATATATTCTAGATTATTTTTCTCAGCATAAGTTCGTAAAAGTATATTTTGTGCTGGGGCTGGAATAGTCATGCCGCCAAAAGATCGCGATGTAATATAAGTTCTATAACCTGAGCGCTTCATTATTCTTATGACTTGTCTTTTTTCCAATTTGGAAATTTACAATCCATCCCAATGCGACTTATTATCTTAGTAGTTATTGGCAAATAAAAAGATCCGATTTTTTTCTCAAAGTTTCCGTAGGGAGTAAATAGCCCAGTAATGCGACAATTGAGCGACCATCTGGTTTCTTTTTCTTCGTTGACAATATTGCCGTGAAATAAATTGGTTGAAAAGAGTAGAACCTTCCCATAGGGGACGTCTAGCCAAACTAGATCATCTTTAACTTCTTTGAATATCTCGCTCATCCCACCTTGATCATATTCTGGTAACTTAGGCACGATTTCCCGATTTTTTTCAGGGGGCAGGATAAACATTGATTTTGTCTTGTAGGTATCAACCAGCGGAAGCCATTCTACAACTTGAAATGGCGTTTCACCGCCATGTAAATCTGTGTGCATGGATAAAATTGAACTTTCATCATGCGGCAGTTGTATAGACAGATTTACACGATTTTGCATAGCCAGCTCATTTCCAACTAACTGATCGATATATGGTTTTGCTAGGCTGTAGTAAGTGGGTCTCAGCCATGTTTCTTTGTTTAATGTTTGATAGATATGCAACCTAAAATCGTTTACTTGCTCTTTATCTACTTCTTTTTGTATGTTATTTAGAAAGTCTGCATTATCTTTAGGAGCAGGTATACCCAGAAAAGCACAAGCAATTTCGACGATCTTAGACCGCATCTCATCAAGCAGAGAAGTGTCTACAACATCCCTTATAACATAGCCATATTTCAGAAAGCTTTCTGAAATTTCTATTTCTTCTTTGCTGTAGAAATTTTCTCTTGGAGGCATTAATTTATACTCATTTTCTGTTTTAGGTTAAAAGTTCTTTTTCCATTTCGTGAAATACTTTTTTTATTATATTCAAATCGTCTTTTTCCCAAACCCATTTTTGATAAGCTGCAGCAAATACTGGTTGCTCATTTAACACTAAGCCATTTCTTTTAAGAGCGCGAGCTTGCATTTGCGGTGAGGAACTTGGTTTTACAAACAGCGCATACCTACACTTTTTATTATACCAACATAATTCCATAGGACCATGCGCAATAGCCATGTTTAACCATGCTTCTTGGTAAAGAGCCATTCTTGTTTCAATGTTATAACTCGCTTCTAGGCAAATTGGAAACTGTTTCATCTTTTCTGGTATACCATTTTTAGCCAAGTCTATGTCGGGAACAAAGATAGGGCTATAGTTATTTTTTTGTAGATAACTTGCGAATGCTATCCAAGACTCTAAATTACTATTACGCTCTTTCATGTAATCATATTGTCTTAAACTAATAATAATAGTTTTTCTTTTGCCAGATGTGTTTTTTATATATTCTTTTATTTGTTGTATTTCTTCTGCACGCGCCCTAAAACAATCAACAACAGCTTGAGATGTCTTTTTTAAAGTTTGCGTTACATTGTTGGGCAGTGCACAAGGAAAAGTTAAAGAGTAAATAGATGGCAATATCGATGCTTTATCTTTGAGGAAATGTTTAATATCTGACCTGTTTTCCAACCTTGTATATGATTTGCAACTTGGTAAAAGACGAAATATCGGCACCATCATATTTTCAATTCTCCATATACGTTCACTTACGTTTACTACTGATTGGTATTCAGGCATTTCTTCTCTCACCCCATCTAACTTCCCAGGAACTATTATGGGATGTATGTGTGTGTGGCCTAACCTATGTCGATGTAAATCACATACAGCAAGCCTAGAAACTGTATCAAAGGTAACAGAGCAATATTCTAGATCAAGCACACAATATAAAGTTTTTTCTTTCTGTGAATTTTTGTTGCTGGCATACTGTTCATATATGTATGCGGCTGCGCTCCTGAGTAGCCCGGGACTTACAAGATAGAAGTACAGGCGTGAAACTAACCACCCCAACCCTTTTGTAAAAATTTTTTTAGGCACCAGTAGGGCGCGTGTTGCAAGTTCTTTTAAAAATGTTTTATGCATGGAGTTAGTTCAGAATAAAATATGCTGTATACTCTAATAGACTTATGTGAAACCATTTCGTTTCTGCAAGATCGTATTTTCTAGTATAATACCATCATATTCATTGTTAATTAGGTTCCTAAAAAAGAGAGCAAATAAAATATGACAGATCAAGGAAAGAGCTTTGTATCGACTTATTTTTCACAGTCAGCTGCTATATGTGATCAAATCGATCATGAAAAAATAGATCAGCTTGCAAATTCGCTCAAGGAGCTCAGGGAAAGAGGTGGGCGCTTATTTATATTAGGCGTCGGAGGTAGCGCAGGGAATGCAACACATGCAGTAAACGACTTCCGCAAACTTTGTGATATCGAGTCGTACGCCCCAACCGATAATGTTTCTGAATTGACAGCGCGTACAAATGATGAAGGCTGGGATACGGTTTTTGCAGCATGGTTAAGAACTAGCAAGGCATCTGAAAACGATGCGATTCTAGTTTTCTCTGTTGGCGGCGGCAACATCGAACACAATGTCAGCATGAACTTAGTAGAAGCACTCAAAGAAGGTAAGCAACGAGGCCTGAGTATATTCGGTGTAGTAGGGCGTGATGATGGTTACACAGCTAAAGTTGCAGATGTTGCGATTGTTATACCAACACTAGATCCTAATTTAATAACACCTCATACCGAAGCATTTCATGCTGTAGTTTGGCACTGTCTTGTTTCTCATCCAGCGCTGCAAACACACAAAACAAAGTGGTAGACTTATAACTAAAAATGACTACTCTAAAAATAAAAATCTTTGCAGACGGTGCAAACAAAGAAGACATACTGAGCTTGCACAAGAATGATCAAATAAAAGGTTTTACTACTAACCCAACATTGATGAAGCAAGCTGGTATAACAGATTACGAAAATTTTGCAAAAGATATACTGACGCATATTAAAGATAGACCAATATCGTTTGAAGTTTTTGCTGACGACTTTGACGAAATGAAAAAGCAAGCTGGCATTATAAACTCGTGGGCTGAGAATGTTTATGTCAAGATTCCCGTCACAAACACAAAATCTGAATCATCTTGCCCTTTAATAAAAGAATTGAGTTCGCAAGGTATTAAGCTGAACGTCACGGCAATCATGACAGAAGATCAGGTGAGCGCTGTTTCAGATGCATTGGATGTTGCAACACCGGCAGTTGTATCTGTCTTTGCTGGCAGAATAGCTGATACAGGAGTCGACCCAATTCCTGTAATGTCAAATTGTCTGGAGATTTTAAAGGAGAGACCAAAGGCGGAATTGTTGTGGGCAAGTCCTAGAGAGTTACTGAATGTATTCCAAGCCGACCAGATCGGCTGTCACATTATAACAGCTACCCCTGACGTCTTAAAAAAACTCACACTTGTTTCTAAAGATTTGACACAATATTCTCTTGAAACAGTGAAGATGTTTTTTGATGACGCATCAGCAGCCGGATACTCAATAAAATAGATATATTGGAAGACTATTCAGTTAAGGAAAATGT
This sequence comes from Pseudomonadota bacterium, assembly GCA_036687665.1. GTDB lineage: Bacteria > Pseudomonadota > Gammaproteobacteria > Poriferisulfidales > JAYYZZ01 > JAYYZZ01. The sequence goes on from JAYYZZ010000004.1 coordinate 71,254, forward strand.
TAAATAAGGTTCTCATCACAGGTGGGGCAGGTTACTGCGGCAGTTTGCTCACACCTCAGTTATTAAAGGCGGGTTATCAAGTCACTGTCTACGACATTATGTATTTCAGTGACAATTTTCTCCCCAAGGATGATCCAAATCTTACTGTCGTGCACGGAGACATAAGAGATATAGAGAAGTTATCTGAGGCGTTACAGGGCATGGATGCAGTTATACATTTGGGCTGCATTTCAAATGACGCCAGCTTCGAATTAGACGAGCAACTAAGCACCTCGGTGAATTTAGATGCCTTTGAGCCATTAGTTGTGGCCGCGAAAGCGGCAGGGGTACAAAGGTTTGTGTATGCATCATCAAGCTCGGTTTACGGTGTTTCTGATGAGCCAGATGTTACCGAAGATCATCCGCTTGTTCCTTTAACTTTATATAATAAGTTTAAAGGCCTTTGCGAACCGATATTACAAGACCATACGGATGAAAATTTTGTTGGTGTTATTTTTCGACCAGCAACTGTTTGTGGGTATGGCCCTCGTCAACGCTTGGATGTATCTGTAAATATCCTTACCAATCATGCTGTAAATAATAATAAGATCACAGTATTTGGTGGCGAGCAATTGCGTCCTAATCTTCATATTCAGGATTATTGTGATCTTTGTCAGCTTTTACTTGAATCACCTAGTGAGAAAGTTTCTCGCGAGGTATTTAATTGTGGGTTTCAAAATATGAGTATTATGGATATTGCAAAGTTGGTGAAAAAAGTTGTTGAACAAGAATATCCTGAAAAAGATAATTTGGAGATTGTTACAACACCAACTGATGATATCAGGTCCTACCATATTAACTCTGATAAAATAAATAATGTATTAGGGTGGTCACCAAAACACTCTGTCGAAGATGCAATTAAAGATCTATGTTTTGCATTTCGTAAAGGTAAATTGCCTGACAGTCTTGATGATGATATATATTTTAACGTTCGACGCTTAAAAAGAATCAATGCCGCCTAAAAAAAATATCGCTGTAGTCACAGGAGGTGCAGGATTTATAGGTAGTCATATGGTTGATGTATTACTGGACAATGATTACCAGGTAAGAGTGATAGATAATTTAGTAGGCGGACGTGAAGATAATCTCACTCACCACAGTAATAACAAAAATATATCTACAGAATGGGCGGACATAAGAAACTTATCACCTGAGTCCAATATTTTTAGTGATGCAAAATATGTTTTCCATTTTGCAGGTATAGGCGACATTGTTCCATCAATAGTTTCACCAGTCGAATATATGTCTACAAATATACAGGGCACTGTCAAAGTACTTGAGTGTGCAAGGCATGCTGGTGTAAGCAAATTTATTTATGCAGCATCTTCTTCTTGTTATGGTATTGCTGATGTACCGACCACAGAAGATCATCCAATCTCCCCTTTATACCCATACGCTATGTCTAAATACCAGGGCGAGCAAGCCTGTTTTCATTGGCATAGTGTTTATAAATTGCCTGTGAACTCAATTCGTATTTTTAATGCATATGGGACTAGGGTTAGAACTACCGGGGTATACGGCGCAGTATTCGGTGTATTCTTTAAACAAAAATTAGCAGGAAAGCCTTATACAGTTGTTGGAGATGGTTCTCAATCTAGAGATTTTATATATGCATCAGATGTAGCAAGAGCTTTTTTAGCTGCCGCTGAAGCAGAAAGACAAGGAGAAATTTATAATCTAGGTGCTGGCGATCCACAAACAATAAATTATTTAGTCGAATTGCTCGGCGGTGAAAAAATTTATATTCCTAAGAGACCTGGCGAACCTGATTGTACTTGGGCAGATATATCAAAAATAAAAAAACAACTTCGTTGGGAACCCAATGTATCCTTTGATGATGGTGTCCGTATGATGTTAGAAACAATCAATGCATGGGAGGACGCGCCTCTATGGGATCCAGAGTCTATACAAGAAGCGACCGTAGATTGGTTTAAATATATGGGTGATAAGTAGTTCACCCAGCACTCTTATTGCATGATTTGACCTAGCACTACTACACCATTAGACTTCTTCTCTCTTCATAATATTTATAGCGCACTGATGAACAACAGCCTTAAAAAGCTCTCCGAGCAATATAAACATAAGTTAGTTGATGCAAGTCAGCTAAAGAAAAATATTGGCGAGCGACCAAGAGAGAAAAAAGTCATCATGTGTCACGGTGTCTTTGATGTCGTGCATCCCGGACACTTGCGACATCTTTTATATGCAAAAAGCAAAGCAGATATTTTAGTAGCGAGCTTGACAGCAGATACACACATAAAGAAGGGAATATATCGTCCGCATGTCCCAGAGGAAATGAGAGCTTTAAATTTAGCAGCATTTGAAATTGTTGATTATGTGTTGATTGATCAAGAACCCACTCCCTTAAAAAATATTTCTAAGTTACAGCCAGATTTTTATGCTAAGGGTTATGAATATGTTGAAGAAGGAATGCCAGTAAAAACAGAAGAAGAAGCAGAAATTATTGAAAAATATGGAGGAAAAATAATTTTCACTCCAGGAGATATAGTTTATTCATCTTCGGCTTTGATTGAGCTCGAAACGCCTGCAATAAACATAGAAAAACTGCTTGCACTAATGGAACAAGAAAGCGTGAGTTTTAATGACCTCCGAGCAATACTGGAAAAGCTTGGTAATTTCACCGTACATATTGTTGGAGATACAATCGTAGATAGCTATACGCAAACTGCAATGATAGGCGGACAAACAAAAACTCCAACAATGAGCGTTTTATATGAAGGAAAAAAAGATTATGTCGGGGGAGCAGGCATAGTTGCAAAACACCTTGTAGCAGCTGGTGCAAAAGTCGTTTTTTCTACAGTGCTTGGTAATGATAATTTAAAGGATTTTGTTTTAAATGATTTAAAGGAAAACGAAATAGATTGCCATGCAATTATAGACCCAACAAGACCTACTACTAATAAAAATGCAATCGTGTCATCTGGTTATAGATTATTAAAGATTGATACATTAGATAATAACTCTATAGATGATAGTGTTTTGAAAGGGTTAACCGATAAAATAAAAAATACAAAAAGTGACGCAGTTATCTTTAGTGACTTTAGGCATGGAATTTTTAATCGTCGAACAATTGAGCCCCTAGTTGATTCAATTGATGCAAAGTGTTTTAAAGCTGCTGACAGTCAGGTTGCGAGCCGCTGGGGGAATATTACTGAGTTTAAAGACTTTGATTTAATCACTCCAAATGAAAGAGAGGCGAGGTTTGCTTTAGCTGATCAGGATTCAGGGGTTAAACCATTGGCACAGGACTTATATGACGCTGCTGGTTGTAAACTTCTGATTATGAAATTAGGTGCACGCGGAGTATTGACGTGCCGAAGTAAGGAACACGGCCTTGATGATGTTTTTGTTGTAGATAGTTTTGTTGAGAATCTTATCGATGCTGTAGGTGCAGGCGATGCATTACTAGCATATTCAACACTTACGATGTTGGCCAGTGATTCAGCAGCTATATCAACTATTATAGGCTCAATCGCAGCTGCCTGTTTATGCGAGAAAGACGGGAATATACCAATTACGCCTACACAAGTTTTAGATAAGATTGACAATATTGAAAAATATGCGAATTTCGGTTAAGCGATAATTATGCGAATACTGATTGTAGGTTTAGGTGTGCAAGGCTATAAAAGAAGAGACTTTGCTAACGCTGATTATGTTGCGTCAGTCGACCCAGTGAATAAAGAGGCTGATTACAAGAACATCCAAGATGTATCTTTAGATGATTTTGATGGAGCATTATGTTGTGTCCCAGATGCACCAAAAGCCCAATTAGCTAGATATCTTTTAAGCCATGGTAAACACATGCTTATAGAGAAACCTTTGTGGACAGAAAGCGACAAAGACTTAAAGGAACTGCAAAGCATGGCAAACCAGAATAACGCTGTGTGTTATACCGCATATAACCACAGGTTTGAGCCCCACTTTATAACTATGCGTGATTTAATAAAATCAGGTGAGCTTGGAAAGATTTATTCATGCCGTATGTTTTATGGCAACGGAACTGCTTCGTTAGTAAAAGAGTCACGCTGGCGAGACAAAGGGGCAGGAGTTTTGCCTGACCTGGGTTCTCATTTACTTGACACAGCAAACTTTTGGTTTGATATAGACCGAGAGGACTTCCTTTTACATTCTTGCAATAATTTTGAAAACGAAAGCCCAGATCATGTAATTATTGCCTCAGAATCAACACTACCAAGATTAGAATTTGAGATGACTTTGCTTTCTTGGAGAAATCATTTTACATGTGATGTATACGCCGAAAAAGGCAGTGCTCATATAAGTTCTCTTTGTAAGTGGGGGCCGTCAACATTTGTTCATAGAAAACGTGTTTATCCTAGCGGCGTACCAGAGGAAGATGTGGTTACTTTGGAGCAGGCTGACCCGACTTGGGAGGCAGAATATATTCATTTTAAGAAATTATGTAAAACAAAGACAAATACTGATTTAACAAATGATATTTGGATAAATCGCACTATTAGAAATTTGAGTGATATTGCAGTAGGAAAAAAATAGATGAGTTCATTAACAGTCGGCTATGCAGGAATGACCCATCTCGGTATTGTGTCAGGGTCAGTTACAGCACTGAAAGGGTTTCAGACAATTTGTTTTGATGACAATGCTGAGCTTATAGCAGACATTAAAAATGGGAAATTACCTATAGCGGAGCCAAAAATTCAAGAGACAATTGCTTCGAATGGCACTTCTCAAGTTTTTACACACGATCCCTCAGATTTGAAATCATGTGACATAATTTTTATATCTCCGGATGTCCCAACGGACGACCAAGGTAACAGTAGTTTAGATAATGTTCTCTCTTTGGTTAATATTGTAATATCACATATAAAAAAAGATGCAATTTTAGTTATCTTGTGCCAAGTCCCGCCCGGTTTCACACGTCAAATATCATTTAAGAAAGCACAGCTTTATTATCAGGTTGAAACATTGGTTTTTGGCGATGCGATAGAACGTGCAACATCCCCAGAAAGAATAATAATTGGCTGCGATCAACCAGGCTCAGATCTTCCGCAAAGCTACAACAGTTTTCTTGAATGTTTTAAATGTCCAATATTAAAAATGAAATATGAGAGCGCAGAACTTTCTAAAATTTCTATTAATTTATGTTTGGTGTCGAGCATAACTGTAACTAATGCCTTGTCAGAAATTTGTGAAAAGGTTGGCGCTGACTGGGGTGAGATTATGCCAGCACTACAATTGGATAAACGTATTGGAAAGTTTTCTTATCTGTCTCCTGGGTTAGGTTTATCTGGCGGGAATTTAGAGAGAGATCTAGTTACGGTTATAAAACTAGCAAAAGAACATCAAACAAATGTAGATGTTATCAAGTCGTTTATTGATGATAGCGATTATCGAAAACAGTGGGCTTCTAAGATCGTAAAAAATTTAACTTCTAATACCAGCTCAAAACCTTCGATATGTATTTGGGGTCTTGCTTATAAAAAAAACACACACTCAATTAAAAATTCAGCCTCAATTGCAACGATAAAAGCACTTCAAGAGTACTTCTTTAAGGTGTATGACCCTGTTGTAAAATCTTTAGACCAGGATTTTCAAAATATCGTTTTTAGTGAAACTGCACTCGAAGCTCTAGATAAAGCTGATATTCTAATGGTCCTGACTCCATGGGATGAGTTTGCAAGTTTTGATACCGAGGAAATTTGTGAAAGAATGAATGGTGCTATCATAATTGACCCATATAAGATGCTAAATCATAATAGTGAATCGTCGTTGGATATTGACTACTACACTATTGGCGCCCATAAAGATAAAAAAGAATAAAATCATGTTGCAACATTTAAATGCTACACAAACAAAACCAAAAAGAGTTGTCATCATCGGCGCAAGTGGATTTGTAGGACAGTCAATACAAGAAAGATTGCAGGCGTCAGATGTAGAAGTGTTGCCCGTATCTAGTTCTGATATCAATCTTCTTGAGCCAAACAGTGACAAGCAGCTGTCAAAACTATTGCAACAAAAAGATTCTATTGTTACCGCCTCAGCTATTGCTCCTTGCAAAGACTTGTCAATGTTAAAAGACAATATCATTTTAATGGAAAATTTATTTTCAGCAGTGCAGTTAGCAAATGTTAGTCATATTCTAAATATAAGCTCAGACGCTATCTACACAGATAGCACTGAACCATTAACAGAAGACTCTGCAACATCTCCTAACTCAATACATGGGATCATGCACCTTACTCGCGAAAGAGTGTTGCAGGATATGTTTACTGATATCCCTTGCGCAACAATAAGACCAACATTGATATATGGGGTGAAAGATCCACACAATGGTTATGGGCCAAACCAATTCAGAAGATTAGCTGCTTCAAAAAAGCCTATTATTCTGTTTGGCAAGGGCGAAGAAAGGAGAGATCATGTTTTAATAGATGATGTTGCTGAATTAGCATATAGAATTTTAATGTATAAAAGCATAGGTTCACTGAACGCGGCAACAGGTAAGGTTGTATCATTTTATGATGTCGCAGAGTTAGTAACGGGATGTTTTGATTATTCTGTTGCCATTCAAACCTCGCCAAGGAATGGACCAATGCCACACAACGGTTACCGCCCATTTAGCGCAGAGCAAACACAACACGCATTTTCAGATTTCACATATACACATATAGAAGACGGAATTAAAAAAGTACATACTGAAATGATGGAGAACATAGATGGCTGAAGTAGATTTACTAAGAGCTTTACCGAAAACTAAAAGAAATATTGAAATGCGTTCTGATGCAAAAGACCCTGAGGTAATAAGGATTTCTAAGGAATATGGTGAACTTTATTTTGATGGCCCTCGCGATTATGGTTATGGAGGTTACAAGTATGATGGGCGCTGGATTCCTGTTGCGAAAGATATTGTTGAGCATTTTAGTTTAAAACCGGGCATGCGGGTTTTAGATGTTGGCTGCGCAAAAGGCTTTTTAGTAAAAGACTTAATGATTGCTTGCCCAGGGCTAGAGGTATTTGGTATTGATGTGTCCGAATATGCGCTTATGAATTGTGAAAGCGAAGCTGTGGGACGACTTCAGATTGGAAGTGCAGATAGATTGCCATTTCCTGATGAAAGTTTTGATTGCGTACTTTCACTCAACACTATTCATAATTTACCAAGAGAGCGTTTGATTGTTGCTCTGAAAGAGATACAGAGATTGTCAGGAGGTAAAGCATTTGTGCAGGTTGATTCTTATAGGACACCTGAAGAAAAAGAAATTTTTGAAAGCTGGGTGTTAACAGCAGAATTTCATGATTATCCAGATGAGTGGATTACAGTTTTCAATGAAGCCGGTTATACTGGTGATTATTTCTGGACAATAATTAATAGCTAATTACATTATAATAACAAGAAGAGAGAACCTGAATGAGCGCTAAAAATAATAATAGCTTTGATTTTAAAGCAGCAAGACAGCGCTGCATGAAATTCAGACGCCGCATACTTGATATTTCGCAAACTGTTGTTGCTCTGCATATTGCTCCTGCTTTCTCATGCTTGGAGGTTGTAGATTTAATCTACCATGGTCTTATGCGTGAAAATTCTTCTGCTCACAAAGATGCTTTTTTAATGTCCAAAGGCCACGGATGTATGGCACAGTATGTTGTACTAGAAGAGCTTGGCGTGCTAAGCAATGATGATCTTGGTAAATATTGCACACCCGAGGGAATTTTAGGTGCACATCCTGATTATGAGACACCAGGGATAGAAGCAGCAACAGGTTCTTTAGGTCATGGTCTTTCCATGGCAGTTGGTATGTCTTATGCAGAAAAAATCAAAGGGACAGACAGCACCATCTATACAGTATTAAGTGATGGTGAAGTGCAAGAAGGCTCAACTTGGGAAGCTGTTCTTATGGCATCCACTTTTAATACCACAAATCTTATTGCATTTGTAGATTATAACGATTTTCAAAGTTTGGGCAGGACAAGTGAAACTCACCCAACTTTTTACCCATTAACGGATAAATTTGTAGCATTTGGTTGGGAGTCTGTTGAAGTGAATGGACACAACGCCGAGGAAGTTTATGCAGCAGTTCAGCAAAGAAAAGGAGACAAACCTTTAATGATTGTCTGTAAAACAATAAAAGGACGAGGGGTAAGTTATATGGAAAGTGTTCCGATATGGCACTATCGTGCGCCGAATGCAGAAGAGTATGAGCAGGCTATTAATGAATTAAAAGAGATATCATCATGAGAAATAAGTTTGCTGATACCCTTTATAAGTGCGCTGTTGAGGATTCGGACATAGCAATTGTTGTCGCAGATATTTCTCCGGCAGGTAGTATGGAAAATTTTAGACAAGAGTTCCCGCATCGTTTTTTAAATGTAGGTGTTGCAGAGCAGTCTATGATTGGAATCTGCGCAGGAATGTCTTTAAGAGGGTTGCAACCTTTTGCTTACACTATTGCAACCTTTACATTGTATCGTCCTTTTGAATTTGTGCGTGACGATCTGTGCTACCAAAACTTACCTGTTACGATTGTCGGCGTAGGCGGCGGTGTAGTTTATTCAACTCTTGGAGGAACGCATCATTGCCAGGAAGATGTTGCGATAGCTAGCGCAATCCCTAATATGTCTGTAATAGCTCCTTGTGATCCAGAAGAAGCCGAGGCTGCAACTAAATACTGTGCTGTTCAAAAAAATGGTCCCATTTATTTGCGTTTAGGTAAAGCTGGAGAGCCTACTCTTACAGCCAACGCTGATACTCCGTGGGAATTTGGAAAGATACGTTATCTTCAGAAGGGTAACGATGTTTGTATTTTGAGTTACGGTATCATTATGAAAAAATCTCTTGAAGTTGCACAAACACTTGAAAAACTTGGCAAGTCAGTTTCTCTAGTTTCAGTCCATACCGTGAAGCCTTTAGATATACCAGGCATAGAGACTGCACTGTCAGCACATTCAGAAGTTGTTGTTATCGAAGAACATGCACCATCTGGAGGTTTGAGTCACAGAGTGAAAGAAGTTGCGTGGAATATGCAAGCTTCTTGCAAGCTGCATACTTTTACCTTGCAAGACCGTTTTTTACATAATTACGGGGATCATGATGATTTATTAGCAGCGCACGGGCTTTCTGTGGATAAGATAGTTGCTGGAATAAAATAACCTACTTCATTAACTTCATAATTTCATCAGAAATATGTTGGCTCAGAGGGAACGAGCACGTGAATGCGGGAGAAACAGCGTTTAGTAAATGAAAAGATTTATCATCCCCTTCGTATACAAAATCCATTTCTAAACTATTATCATTTGTGTTTAACAGTTGCGCACGTATCGCAGGTCTTCCCCATTTTAAAAAATCTGAACTATTAACATCATTTACCATTTTTGAAGCCAGCTGTATGAGGTACTCTTTTGAGTATTTCTTCATTTCTTCTAACGCAAGACCACGAAATTGATTCTTATTTGCCAAAAACATCTCACTTTGTGCCTTTATAATGTTCATAAATTCTTTAGCACTAAAGTTTTCTACGCCCTTGTAGTGCTCTTTCCAAAATGCTGGAATAGCAGTCGGGCCAATTTTCGCGCTCCCTTCTAATGTGACTGTAAAATGCACACCAAGAAAAGGTTGATCGATATTTGGCACAGGATAAATGTTGGTTTTTAACCAACCAGGTTTTTTCTTAAGGTAAAGATATAGACCCTTAAAAGGCATGATCATGTAGTTTTTAGAGAAACCGTAATCTTTTGCAATTGTGTCTGCATGCAATCCTGCACAATTTACAAGGTAGCCGTATTCAACTGAACCTTTCGAAGTATTAATTTTATTTTTACTTCTTCCAACGTATTTTGTTTCTAGCATCAAAGAAATATCAGCATCTAATATGTCTTTTTTTAGTGATTTCATGACGGAGACAGGATTGACTGTGGATGTGTTGGGGGAATACAACGCTCTTGAAAATGTTTTTACTTTTGGTTCTATTTTTTTTGCCTCATCTTTAGAAATTATCTCTACGCTTACCCTATTTCTTTTTGCTCTTTCTTCCAAAGTGTCAAGAACAAGTTCTTCTTCTTCGTTTTGTGTAACAACAAGTTTGCCACATTTGTTGATACCAATATTCTTTTCTTCACAATATTTACGCAAGGCTTCGTTTCCGTCACGCGTGAATTGGGCTTTTAGTGAATCTTTTGTATAGTAAAATCCTGCGTGCAGAACTCCGCTATTTAAACCACTGGCATGCTGATAAATATCATTTTCTTTTTCAATAATGAGAATTTTTGCTGTGGGTATTTTTCTTTTCAATGCATGGGCGATACTTATACCCATTACTCCAGCACCAATAATTACAAAATCAGTATACTTAGGCGGTTGGTCCAATTGTGGCATAGTTCTTATTAGAGACGTATAAGCTCTATTTCTTCTGGTTTATCTTTTCTTGGCAATTTCGACATGACATCAAATACAATGCCGTTTTTATTGTTCACAAGCATTTTCATAGCTTCCCATCCTCCGTCTATATATTCTTGATGCGCTACAGCAAGCAGGACTAAATCTGACGGAGCTAAGGCATCATAGACAGTCATATCCATTTTATATAACTTCTTTACCTCATTTGTGTCAGCTAGTGAGTCATGTATTTGAATATTGCACTTTTTTTGATCTAAGAATCGATACACATCTAATACTTTGCTGTTTCTGAGGTCCGGCACATTTTGTTTAAAAGTAAGCCCAAGTATTATAATTTGGCTGTCTTTTGCAGCTTTCCCTTTGTTTTCCAGATGGTCGATGATCTGCTGACCAACAAGGTCTCCCATTTCGTCATTAATACTTCTGCCCGACAGAATGACTTTGGGATTGTGTCCTATTTTGTTTGCCTTATACGTTAAGTAATAAGGGTCTACTCCAATACAGTGCCCGCCTACTAAACCTGGTTTGAAATTAGAAAAATTCCATTTTGTTGCTGCTGCCTCAATTACATCAGTAGTATCTAAACCCATTTTTTTACAAATTATTGAAAGCTCATTCATTAGCGCAATATTCAGATCTCTTTGTGTGTTTTCAATTACTTTTGCTGTTTCTGCGATCCTTATACTGCTAACCATATGAGTGCCAACAGGTATAATAGATTGGTATAAGTGATCGACATATTTAGCAGCCTGATCATTAGAGCCGGAAGTGACTTTTACTATATTAATTATTCTATGGTTTTTGTCTCCAGGGTTTATTCTCTCAGGACTATAACCAACTAAAAAATCTTCATTTATTGTAAGGTTTGAAGAAGCTTCTAGTATTGGTATGCATATTTCTTCAGTCGCACCCGGGTACACAGTCGATTCATAAATGACAAGATCCCCTTTTTTTATGATGCTTCCTACTGTTTTGCTGGCAGATTTGACTAAACTTAAATCTGGATGTTTATTTTCATCTATTGGTGTTGGAACGGTTATTATATAGATATCCGAATCGCGAATGTCTTCAGCATTGTTAGAAAAAATTAGCTTTTTTGCAGATTTAATATCAGAAGAGCCAACTTCATTTGTGCTATCCTGATTCAACTTTAAATTATTTATACGCTGCTCATTAATATCATAACCAATCGTTTTTGTCCTTTTTCCAAATTCTACAGCGAGTGGTAGCCCAACATAACCGAGGCCGATAATTGATATTTTTTTTTCTGTTATTTCCACTATCTAATTATTGTAATATTCAAGATACCAATCAACAAATTTATTGATTCCTTCATTAACTGTAGTTTTTGGTTCATACCCGTGGTCATTTACTAGGTCACTTACATCAGCAAAAGTGTCCGGTACATCTCCAGGCTGGAGTGGTAGAAAATTTTTATTAGCTTCTCTTCCTAAAAATTTTTCTATTGATTGAATATATTCCATCAAATTTATAGGGTTGTTATTTCCAATATTATAAATTCTCCAAGGCGCATTACTGCTCGCGGGGTCTGGGTTATTGCTATCCCAGTCAGAATTTTTTGTTGCAGGAGCTTCAATTACATTGGTTATACCTGCAACAATGTCGTCAATATAGGTAAAATCTCTTGTATGTTTACCGTTGTTAAAAACATCTATAGTTTCGTTATTTAATATTGCTTTTGTAAATTTGAATAATGCCATGTCAGGCCTTCCCCACGGCCCATATACTGTAAAAAAGCGTAACCCTGTAGTCGGCATGTTGTAAAGATGACTGTATGAATGCGCCATCATCTCATTAGCTTTTTTTGTTGCTGCGTATAACGAAAGAGGGTGGTTGATATTATCGTGCTCAGAGAAAGGTAATTTTGTATTTCCACCATATACAGAGCTGCTAGAAGCATAAATCAAATGTTTAATGGAATCTTTTTTACATTGTTCAAGTATATTTGCAAATCCTACGATATTAGAATTTATATATGCTTTTGGATTCTCGAGAGAATATCTAACACCCGCTTGTGCTGCTAAATGTACAACATATTCTGGTTTAAATTCTGTAAATATTTCGTCTAATTTTTCAGCTTCACAGATGTTTTCACGTATATGAGCATATTTTTTGTATATAAAGCATCTAGAAACCCTATCCTCTTTCAATTTTGGGTCATAATAGTCGTCATGATTATCCACCCCGATTATAGTGTGGTCTTGCTCGAGCAGAGAGAGAGCAAGAGCTGACCCTATAAAACCAGCTGCACCTGTTACTAGAATCTTCATGATGGAATTTCTGTTATATTTTTCTGAAAATATGAGCGATTACTGGACATTAACTATTATAACTATATATGAATTATGAAATTAAGCGAGTTCCAATATCATTTACCTAAAAAATTGATTGCCCAGAAACCATTAAAAACGCGCAGTTCAAGCAGACTTTTGATGTACCAACGCGCAAGCAATAAGATTGAGGACGTGAAGGTTGCTAGCCTTCCCGGTTTTTTAGACTCTGGAGACCTTCTTGTATTTAATGACACAAAGGTCATACCAGCACGCTTGATCGGAAAAAAAGAAACGGGTGGAAAAATCGAAGTATTGATCGAGCAGATTACCGATGCGAATACTGTGATTGCACAACTAGGAAATAAAAAAAATATAAAAGTTGGCGCAAATATAATTTTTGCCAACGGTAGCCGCGCAAACATTAGAAAGAAAAAAGATATTTTTTATGAACTAACTTTTAATGATCACAATAACATACATAATTTTATAGAAGAATATGGAATCATTCCATTACCTCCTTATATCAAACGCCAAGTATCAAAAGAAGACAGGGATCGCTATCAAACAATTTATGCTAAAGAAAGCGGCGCAGTCGCAGCCCCAACAGCAGGCTTGCATTTTGATGAAGGGCTTTTTTCTAAGTTAGCATCTAAAAACATTAATAGGGCATACATAACACTTCATGTGGGTGCAGGGACATTCCTTCCAATGTCTACAGAAGATATTAAACAACATGTGATGCATGAGGAATCTTTTAAAGTGACACAAGAAACTTGTGATGCAATAATCGCGTGCAAAGAACGAGGTAATAAGGTTATAGCGGTAGGCACAACAACTGCAAGAGCATTAGAAACTATTGGTAAAAATAAACCACTTAAAGAGTTTTACGGTAAAACTAACTTATTTATTTACCCTGGTTTTAAGTTCAATATAATTGATGGTCTGATGACAAATTTCCATTTGCCATGTTCTACATTGCTTGCAATGGTCTGCGCATTCTCAGAAACAAAAAAAATTTTATCTATCTATGAGCACGCAGTTGAGCAAAAATATAGGTTCTATAGTTACGGTGATACAATGTTAATACTTTAGTAATTATGCTATTTGAAATCAATTCTTTTGACGGCAGAGCAAGATGCGGATCTATTAATTTCCACACCCATGTTGTGGACACCCCAGCATTTATGCCTGTTGGCACATATGGTTCTGTTAAGGCAATTACTACAGATGAGCTTAAGGGTCTTGGTTATCAGATGATTTTAAGCAATACATTTCACTTAATGTTACGCCCTGGTACTGAAGTAATAAAACAACATGGAGGGTTACACAAATTCATGAATTGGGACGGTCCAATACTTACAGATTCAGGTGGTTTCCAGGTATTTAGCTTGTCTTCATTGCGTGAGATTACCGAAAAAGGAGTTAATTTTAAGTCGCCACTTGACGGGAATAAATGTTTTTTAAGCCCCGAGATAGCAATACAAATACAGTCTGAATTAGGTGCAGACATTACCATGGTTTTTGATGATTGCACCCCGTACCCATCAACTTATGAGGAAGCAAAAAAATCAATGGAATTATCTATGCGATGGGCAGAAAGGAGTAAGGCTGAATTTGCTCAAAGTAGTGGTGCTCTTATGGGTATCATACAAGGCGGTATGTACGAAGATTTGAGGCATATATCAATTGAAGCGTTAACTAAACTAGGGTTTGACGGGTATGCAATCGGAGGCCTCTCTGTTGGTGAACCTGAAGCAATTAGGAAAGAGATTCTTTCGGGTCTCATGCCTGCAATACCAAACGATAAATTGTGTTATTTAATGGGGATTGGAAAACCCGAGGATATTGTTGAGTCTGTAAGAATAGGTGTTGATTTATTCGATTGCGTTATTCCTACTCGACATGCACGCACAGGTTTTTTGTATACAAAAACAGGAGTAATAAAGATACGCAATAGCACTTACAAAAATGACACTAAACCAATTGATGAAACATGCTCGTGTTATACATGCAAGAATTATTCAAGAGCTTACTTGCATCATCTTGACCGGTGCGGAGAAATAAATGCATGCAGATTACAAACTACACATAATTTGCACTATTATCAGACTCTCATGTCGGAATTAAGGCAAGCAATCAAGCGAGAAAGACTTAACCAATATATAGACGACTTTTATAAATTACGTATGACCAAAAGCTCTGCTATGGCATAATACCTCTTTCTATCATTCACAGTTTTGAGTAAAGAACATGAACTTAATCATAAGTAATGCGTATGCACAAAGTGCGCCGGCAGGCGGCGGAACAAGCATGTTGCTCATGTTACTTATATTTTTTGCCATTATGTATTTTATGATCATAAGGCCTCAAACAAAAAGAGCACGTGAACACAAACAATTGGTAGCATCATTAAATAAAGGTAACGAAGTGACAATTAATGGCGGGTTAATGGGTAAAATCTCCCAAGTTAATGAAACTTCATTAGTTTTAGAAATTGCATCTGGAGTAGAAGTAAAAGTACAAAAGAATTCTGTGACAAATGTCTTACCAAAAGGAACGTTAAAGAGCACAGCATAAAATAACAGTACGTTTTTACTTTATATAGCTAATGAACAGATACCCTCTTTGGAAAAATATTTTTATACTTGCAGTATTATCACTTTGCGTTATATATGCCACTCCAAATATATACCCAAGCCAACCAGCCTTACAAATTTCATCAACTCGTGTCACAGTCACAAAGAATCTAGTCAATGAAATAAAAAATGATTTAGAGAAGTCAGGTATTAATTTTTATCAGGTTGGGCATTCTGAGCAAGGCATATTAGTACGTTTTACAGACACGAAGAACCAGTTGGCAGCGGCACAAAGACTTAGGGAGAAATACTTAGGCAAATACACGGTCGCATTGAACCTTGCTTCAACAACACCTCATTGGTTAAAAGCACTAGAAGCAACACCCATGAACTTGGGGCTTGATCTTAGAGGAGGAGTGCACTTCCTTATGGAAGTGGATACTGCCGCAGCTTTAGATAATGCTTACGAAAGAAGCGTTACTGACATGAGAGAGTTGCTTCGCCAAGATAAAATACGTTATTCAGGTATTAAGCACACAAGCGATGCAATAAAAATAAGTGCGAGATCTGAAGAAATTCAAGAACAAATAGAAGAAGTAATCAAAGACCAATATTTTGATAGCATGGATATCACAACTTCGCCAACCAGCGCAGAGTATTTTGTTATAGCGAAGCTTAAACCAGATGCACTAAAAGAAGTCAGGCGGTTAGCAATAGCTCAGAATACAACAACACTTAGAAAAAGAGTCAATGAGCTAGGCGTTGCAGAACCAGTAATACAGCAACAAGGAAAAGATAGAGTTGTAGTACAACTACCTGGTGTCCAAGATACAGCCAGAGCAAAAGAAATACTTGGCGCTACTGCTACTTTAGAGTTTAGGTTAGTTGACGAGCAAGGCGATCCTTTCGAAGCGAGAGAGACTGGCAGAGTGCCTATCGGGGATAAACTATATTACGAGCGAAATAAGAACCCAGTACTATTGAAAAAAAGAGTAATGTTAACGGGCGACTATATCATCGATGCAAGTTCGGGGATTGATAATAATGCTAGACCCGCTGTTACCATCACACTTGATGGAAAGGGAGCAAGAATTTTCAGCAAGGTAACGGGTGAGAATGTTGACAGGTTGATGGGTGTTGTATTTATTGAAACGAAATCTCAAACTGTCTATAAAGATGGAAAAAATAAACGTATAACAAAAAAAGTAGAAGAGGTTATAAATGTTGCTCGCATAAAAGAGCAGCTAGCTAAGCGCTTTCAAATAACTGGACTTTCTTCTACCGTTGAAGCTCGCAATCTCGCATTATTGTTAAGAGCTGGCTCACTAGCTGCACCTATGTACATAGTGGAAGAAAGAACTGTTGGACCAAGTCTTGGCCAGCAAAATATTGATCTGGGAACAAAGTCTGTAATCATAGGTTTTCTTTTAGTCATAATATTTATGGCAATTTATTACCGTGTTTTTGGTTTAGTGGCAAATATTGCTTTGGGTGCAAATTTAGTAATGATTGTTGCAATCATGTCAATGATACCAGGAGCGACTTTAACATTGCCGGGAATCGCGGGTATTGTTTTAACTGTTGGCATGGCTGTTGACGCAAATGTATTAATTTTTGAACGCATAAAAGAAGAACTACAAAATAATAACTCCCCTCAGTCCAGCATTAACCTAGGTTATTCAAAAGCTTTATCAACAATAGCGGACGCCAATATAACAACTTTAATAGCTGCTCTTGTTCTTTTTGTATTTGGAACAGGCCCAATAAAAGGTTTTGCTGTTACTCTTTCAATTGGGATAATTTGTTCAATGTTTACTGCAATCATGGGCACACGAAGTTTAATTAATATTATTTATGGAAGAAAACGCTCACCAGTTTTATATATATAATGAGAATAATACCAGAGAAAACTAGTATAGATTTTGTTGGCAAGAAAGGAATAGCTCTTGTTTTTTCAATCACTATGATTGTTTTTTCTATTTTTTCTTTATTTTACCAAGGATTAAATTTAGGTATAGACTTTTCTGGCGGGACATTGGTTGAAGTGGGTTATCAAAAACCCATTGAACTGCAGAAAGTAAGAGAACAGCTAAAAAAGGCTGGGTTTCAAAAGACCGTTGTACAGCACTTTGGTACTACAAATGATGTGCTAATAAGAGTCGCGCCGACAGCAACTCAAAGCAGTGAAAATATAAGTAACAAAATTCTAGAGACAATAAGCACTACTGATGAGGTTACCCTTAGAAGGGCTGAGTTTGTTGGACCACAAGTCGGAGAAGAGTTACGTGATGACGGTGGTCTTGCCATGATTTATGCGTTAGCACTTATTTTAATTTACTTAGCATTACGTTTTGAATATAGGTTTTCTTTCGGCGCTATTCTTGCGCTTATTCATGACGTGCTTATTACGATCGGTTTCTTCTCAATCACACAAATAGAATTTGATCTAACTGTATTGGCAGCGATTCTTGCTGTTATCGGGTACTCACTTAATGACACAATAGTGGTATATGACCGCATTCGAGAAAACTTTAGAAAGATGAGGACAGAAGATACCCCAACTGTAATAAATACTTCAATAAATCATACGCTTGCTAGAACTCTAATGACGTCGACGACGACACTTATTGTCTTGCTGGCTCTTTATTTTTTAGGAGGGGAGGTTATTAATTCGTTCTCGTTAGCTTTAATTTTTGGTGTTCTTATCGGGACTTACTCATCGATTTATATAGCCAGCAGCGCAATAATATTTTTGAAGGTCAGTCAAGCTGATTTAACTCTTGTCGAGAAAGAAGATGCTGACCTGTAGCCTTCTTTTGTTAGGTGGTTTTTTTCCGCAAGTGTTTCAACATTGACTTTAAAATCTTAACATTTGCAGCGACTATATTCCCTGTATCAAAATAGTTTTCTCCCCCTTCTAAGTCTGTTATTAGCCCACCAGACTCTCTTACAATAACAATTCCTGCAGCAATGTCCCATGGGTTAAGTTTTGTTTCCCAAAAACCATCGAGTCTGGCAGAAGCAACATACGCTAAGTCTAATGCAGCAGCGCCAGCCCTCCTGATGCCCGCAGACTCTTTTATAAATGATCTTAATGTTTCCATATATTGCTCAACATCTTGGCCCTCACGAAAAGGTATTCCCGTTCCAAGCAGCGCTCCTTCTATATTTGTTCTTTGACTAACACGAATTTTATGATTATTGAGTAGCGCCCCCTGGCCTTTTTCAGCAGTGAATAATTCTTGTTTAAATGGATCATAGACAACACCCAGTATAAGCTCTTTATCTTTTTGTAATGCAATTGAAACAGCATAGTGTGGGAAGCTATGTATGTAATTAGTAGTGCCGTCTAATGGGTCAATCAACCATTGATTGTCCGAACTTGCTTTCGACAAACCGCTTTCTTCAGCCAAGACACTATCATTTGGATATTTTTTTGAGATTATGCTTAAAATTTTTTCTTCAGCTTTCTGATCAACCTCTGAAACAAATTCGTTCTTGCCTTTCTCAGATATTTTTATACTATCCAATCTCTGTATATTACGCAGTATAATTTCACCTGCTGCGTAAGCTGCAGAGACAGCAGTATTTAATAAAGCACTCATATTAGATTAAGTTTTAAGTAGTTTGAGATAATGACCCAATATATCAGACCTAGAAAAAAAATGACTATCACAGCGTTGAAAAACATAAGAATCGTATTAATTGAACCATCTCACCCAGGGAATATTGGCGCAACTGCAAGATCTATGAAAACTATGGGTCTTGACAATCTTTACTTAGTTAACCCAAAACGATTTCCAAGCGACGAAGCTAACACTTTAGCTGCAGCGGCAGAAGATGTCCTTGCGCAAGCTCATGTTTTTGAAGATGTATCCGAAGCTATCCAAGATTGCCAATATATCTTTGGCACAACATCGCGGCAGCGTTCCGACAATTGGAAGATTGTTACTCCAAGAGAGTGTGCCCAAAAATTATTTTCACCAAAAGATATTGCAAAGGCTGCTATTTTATTTGGACGTGAAAGCAGCGGATTGACTAACCAAGAGCTAGATCTGTGTAG
Source organism: Pseudomonadota bacterium (assembly GCA_036687665.1). Taxonomy (GTDB): domain Bacteria; phylum Pseudomonadota; class Gammaproteobacteria; order Poriferisulfidales; family JAYYZZ01; genus JAYYZZ01. Next base: position 90,610 of record JAYYZZ010000004.1, read on the forward strand.
TTACTTAATTCATATTCCTGCAAATCCAGAATATATGTCTCTCAATCTAGCATCAGCTGTTCAGGTGGTATCCTATGAGCTGTATCTAGCATCTTTGCAACTGACATTGAAGGACGTAACTCCGAGACAAGATATTGCAGACTCATCAGAAACTGAGTTTTTATATGAACATTTTGAGCAAGTTTTAAACAACATCGGGTTCCTCAATAAAGAAAATCCAACAGTGCTAATGCGAAAGCTCAGAAAAATGCTAAACCGTCGCTCCCTCACTAAAGAAGAGGTGCAAATCTTTCGAGGTATTCTGGCCGCTATACAAAAAAACACTAAATAATGACTATTTATCGAGAATAATTCTTATTTTCAATAGCTTATACCCCATCTTGAATAGTTGACTAAAATGGTAGGTTAATCATAATTACACTATTATTTAAAGGTTATAGTATGAAACTGACAACAAAAGGACGTTATGCGGTTACGGCAATGCTAGATTTAGCACTGCATGTTAATGATACGCCCATAAAACTTACAGAGGTTTCTCAAAGGCAAAATATATCACTGTCATATTTGGAGCAGTTATTTGCGCGGCTTAGAAAAGCAGAGCTAGTCAAGAGCACTAGAGGTCCAGGTGGCGGATACACACTTGCACGAGATGCGGCTGATATTTCAATTGCTGATATTATACTTTCAGTTGATGAAGATGTTGATACAACTCTTTGCAAGGGGTCTGCAAACTGTCTTAATCAACAGCAATGTTTGACGCATGAGCTTTGGGAAAGTCTAAGCTCAGAAATATACGTGTTTCTATCTAGCATTAGCTTATCGAGTATAGCTCAAACTGAGACAGCACAAAGTGTGGCTAGCAGACAAGATAACGAGCAACTCCATAACATAGAAATACTGAGAGCATCACAAATAAACTAATTAAAAAATCACTAATATGAATGAACCGAAATTGCCAATTTATCTAGATTACTTAGCAACTACGCCTGTTGATGATCGTGTGCTTCAAAAAATGATAGAACATATGACACTTGATGGAGATTTTGGCAACCCTGCATCTCGTTCTCATAGTTTTGGATGGAGCGCAGAGAAAGCAGTAGACGCAGCTCGTAATAACGTTGCTGCATTACTTAATGCTGATCCCAGAGAAATAGTCTGGACAAGTGGTGCTACAGAGTCAGACAATCTCGGGATAAAAGGAGCTGCACATTTCTATCAAAAGAAGGGAAAACACATCATAACTTTAAAAACAGAACATAAGGCTGTATTAGATACATGCAGACAACTTCAAAGAGAAGGTTTTGAGGTTGATTATTTGGAGCCCATGGAAAATGGTTTGTTAGATATGGAAGTATTCAAAAAAACATTACGCGAGGATACTGTTCTTGTATCTATAATGCATGTTAATAATGAAATAGGTGTTATCCAAGATATAGGTGCTATCGGAGAGATAACTCGTGAAAAGGGTATCATATTCCACGTCGATGCAGCGCAAAGTGCAGGAAAAATACCTATAGACTTGCAGGCTTTGAAAGTTGATTTAATGAGTTTTTCTGCCCACAAAATATATGGGCCAAAAGGTATTGGGGCATTATACGTAAGACGAAAGCCAAGAGTGCGCTTGGAAGCACAAATGCACGGAGGTGGGCACGAAAGAGGTATGCGCTCTGGAACACTCGCTACACATCAAATAGTAGGCATGGGAGAGGCATTTAGAATCGCAAAAGAAGAAATGCAACAAGACCATGAGCGAATCCTTGCGCTTCGTAACCGCCTATGGGATGGAATGAAGGGTATCGAGGAAGTTTATATCAATGGCGATATAGATAACAGGGTTGCTGGAAATCTTAATATAAGTTTTAATTTTATTGAAGGTGAGTCACTTATTATGGCACTTAAAGATATTGCTTTATCAAGTGGATCTGCATGCACATCTGCATCACTAGAGCCTAGCTATGTGCTTAGAGCTTTAGGTCGCAATGACGAGCTAGCACATAGTTCGTTACGTTTTTCAATAGGACGTTTTACAACAGAAGCTGATGTTGATTACACAATAGAATTAGTAAAAAAATCAGTGACAAGACTCAGAGATTTGTCGCCTCTTTGGGAAATGCATAAAGAAGGCGTTGATTTAGAGTCTGTAGAATGGGCAGTACATTAAAGGTTGATTGCAAAATAAAAGAGTAAAAGAGAGGAAACTATTATGGCTTATGGAGACAAAGTATTAGACCATTATGAAAACCCGCGAAATGTGGGTTCTATGGATAAGAAGGATCCGACAGTAGGGACAGGAATGGTCGGAGCCCCTGCGTGCGGGGATGTTATGAAGCTGCAAATTAAAGTGAATGAGCAAGGTGTAATAGAAGATGCGAAATTTAAGACATATGGATGTGGGTCAGCTATTGCTTCTTCAAGTTTATTAACGGAATGGGTCAGAGGAAGAACTCTAGATGAAGCGAAAGAAATTAAGAATTCGCAAATCGCAGAGGAATTGTCTTTACCTCCCGTTAAAATTCATTGCTCTGTACTTGCTGAAGATGCTATTAAGGCAGCGATTAGTGATTTTGAAAAGAAAAAAAGTTAAATAGCAGAGAATATAAAATGTCAATTACTATGACACAGGCAGCGGTGGATTATGCGAAAGACCACCTGCAAAGAAGAGGGAAAGGTGTTGGCCTGCGCCTTGGAGTCAAAACAACAGGATGTTCAGGAATGGCATACGTTGTTGAGTATGCGGATAATATTGAGGCGGATGATGAAGTGTTTGATATTCTGGGTCTCCAGGTGGTAGTGCATCCAAAAAGCCTAACATATCTTGATGGTATGGAAGTAGACTTTACAAAAGAAGGGCTTAACGAAGGCTTTAAATTTAGCAATCCTAATGAAAAAGCTCGCTGCGGATGCGGCGAAAGCTTTAGTGTTTAACGGTATTTTCTAGCAGAGTAAAAAGGTAATCTGAGCATGAACCTTTCTCAGAACTACTTCCAGCTATTAGGTATAAAAGAAAGCTTTGATATTGACTTGCAAGATCTATCAACTAATTACAAAAAACTACAAATCCAAGCACACCCTGATAAAAATGTAAATGCAAGTCCACACGAAAAAAGGCTCAGCATACAAACATCAGCGTATATTAACCAAGCATATAATGTATTAAGAGATGGGACTAAGCGCGCACAGTATTTATTAGAGATTAAGAACATAGAGATAAATGATGAACAAGACACTATCACTGATAGCGTATTTCTTGTGCATCAATTAGAGCTTCATGAGGAACTAGAGCATTGCTTGAGTAATGAAAAAAAATCTTGCACAGATTTCTTAACAAAAATACAAAGATATGAAAAAGAGCTGTTCAGAGATTTTGCAAAACAATATACGGAGCTTGACTATCAGAATGCTAAGGAAACGGTACTTAAGATGAAATTTTATAGACGCTTAAAAATGCAAGCCAAAGAAAGGGAGTTATAAGATGGCATTGTTGCAGATATCAGAGCCAGGAGAGGGTAGTGACCAAAACGTTTCGCATAAAGTATCGATAGGAATTGATTTGGGAACAACAAATTCTTTAGTGGCAACTGCAAAAGACGATTCTGTGCAAACAATTAAAGATGACGGTGGAAGCGATATTTTGCCTTCTGTTGTTCAATTTCACCCTGACAATATTGTCACTGTTGGAGACGAAGCATTAAATTCAGCATGCGAAAACGCAAAAAATACAATTTTTTCTTCAAAAAGATTCATAGGCCGTAATATTGATGAACTTGAACAAATATCTGGTAATTTTCCTTATGAAATTAAGCAGGACGACAACTCTGTTCCAACTATCAGTACTGTAGCTGGATTTAAAACAGCAAGCGAAGTTTCTGCAGAAATTCTTAAGTCTCTTTATCGTAGAGCAAAAAAACGCTTTGCTTGCGAAATTCACGGAGCTGTTATTACTGTGCCTGCTTATTTTGACGATGCGCAAAGGCAAGCCACAAAGGATTCTGCAAAGCTTGCGGGCATCAATGTATATAGGCTACTAAATGAGCCAACTGCCGCAGCTATTGCTTATGGCCTAAATGAGCTTGAAGACAAGTTGATTGCAGTATTCGATTTAGGCGGGGGAACTTTTGATATTTCAATATTACGCATCCATGAAGGAGTATTTGAGGTCCTAGCTACAGGCGGTGATGCTAGCTTAGGGGGCGATGATTTTGACCGAAGCATTGCAGAGTGGACTCTTACTAAAAATTCTTTTAGCAATAAATTAACACCTAATGAATATAGGACATTAATGCTAGCAGCTAAGAGCGCTAAAGAAAAATTAACAATAGAAGATTCTGCTTTTGTAGATTTTGCAAAAAAAGATAAAAATAATATAACAAGGCAAGAGTTTGAGAACTTGATAGCGCCGCTTATAAAGAAAATACTGTTAGCTTGTAAAAAAACATTACTTGACGCTGATTTTGAACCTTCAGATATACATGATGTAGTGTTAGTGGGTGGTACAACACGCATGCCTTGCATACAAAAATCAGTCCATGAATTTTTTGGAGTCAAGCCATTATCAAATATTGACCCAGACAGAGTCGTTGCAATTGGTGCAGCTATACATGCAAATGTGCTTGCTGGAAATGCACGCGCAACAGAAATGCTGCTACTTGATGTTACTCCTTTATCTCTAGGTGTAGAAACAATGGGAGGAATAGTTGAAAAAATTATTCATCGGAATACAACAATACCAGTCGAAAAGACTCAGCAATTTACTACTTACAAGGATGGGCAAACAGCAATGAGTATCCACATTGTGCAAGGTGAAAGAGAAATGGTTTCAGATTGCCGCTCACTAGCTAAATTTGAACTCAAAGACATTCCACCATTAACAGCAGGTGCGGCACGTATCTCTGTCACATATCAAGTTGATGCTGATGGTTTGTTAAATGTAAAAGCATGCGAAGAAAGCACAGGCGCTGAAGCTAATGTTGAAGTTAAACCTTCATTTGGTTTAACAGATGCGCAAATTACAAGCATGATAAAAGATTCGAACAAGCATGCAGACACTGATATGTTAAAGCGTTCACTACAAGAAAAAAAGGTAGAGGCAAGCAGAACATTGGAGGCTATAAAATCAGCCTTACTTCAAGATGGGGATCAGCTGCTATCAAAAAAAGAACGCGAGAATATTGATCATTGTATTGCAACACTCGAATCAACAAAGGAAAATAATAATAGTAAAAAAATAACAACAGCCATAGAAACATTAGAAAAAGAAACTGAGTTTTATGTTGAAAGAAGGATGAACGCAAGTATAAGAAGGGCTGTAGAAGGGCGGAATATTGATGAGTTTAAATCTTAACTAGCTATGCCAAAGGTAACTTTTTTAAAACACAAGGAACTATGCCCTAAAGAAATGACTGTTGTTGCTGAGGAAGGAACAACTATTTGTGCAATAGCGCTTTCCAATGGGATAGAAATAGAGCATGCTTGTGAACAATCTTGCGCATGCACTACTTGCCATGTTTACATCAGAGAAGGTCTTGAGTCGTTGAGTGAATTTACTGACGACGAAGAAGATATGCTAGATAAAGCCTGGGGGTTAGAAATGGATTCACGATTAAGTTGCCAAGCAGAGGTTGGAAGTGAGGACATTGTAGTAGAGATACCTAGATACACAATAAACTTAGTGTCAGAGAATCACTAAAACAAAAGGTGATAATATGGAATTAAAATGGACCGATTCTTTAGAAATAGCAATACAGCTAAATGATGGGCACCCAGATGTAGATCCGCAATACATTAGGTTTACAGACTTGCATGCTTGGATATGCGCATTAGAAGATTTTACAGACGAGCCAGAGAATTCAAATGAAAAGATTCTAGAAGCTATTCAAATGGCTTGGATAGAAGAGCATGATTAAACATATGCAATAATGGAAAAATTATATAAAATAAATTACAAATAAATTTGATCAATCCACAGAATATAAATGTCTAACGAAAAAACTCTTTCAATTATAAAGCCTGATGCAGTGCAAAGAGGGATAATTGGAGAAATATATGGGCGCTTTGAGAAAGCAGGTCTACAGATTGTCGCCGCAAAGATGATGCATCTTACTCTGGAGGATGCCGAATCTTTTTATGCGGTTCATAAAGGAAAACCTTTTTATATAGATCTAATAAATTTTATTTCATCTGGCCCCATTGTTGTTCAGGTATTGTACGGAGAAAATGCTATTCAAAAAAATAGAGAAATTATGGGAGCAACAAATCCACTAAACGCTGATGTGGGATCTATTAGGCGAGATTATGGAAATATGCAAGGTATTGTGCATTACAATGTAGTGCACGGATCTGATTGTATAGAAAATGCAATAAAAGAAATCGAATTCTTTTTTTCAAAAGAAGAAATTTTTTTAGAAAAAATCTAACATAGCCCAATGAAAGACGATTCTTTTATACTGGGCACTCCACGTAAGCAATTAGAAGAATTCTTTTTTTCCGAGAATGAGAAGATTTTTCATGCAAAACAAGTTTTACAATGGCTGCATGAATATGGTGAGACAGATTTTTCAAAGATGACGAACATCAGTAAATCACTAAGAAAAAAACTAAGTGCAAAATTTACATTAAATATCCCAAGCATTATTTCTACGAATGAATCAACAGACGGCACTATAAAGTGGCTGTTGCGATTATATGATGGAAGTCTCATAGAAACTGTTTTTATTCCAGAAAAGGGAAGAGGTACTTTATGTATATCGTCCCAAGCTGGTTGTTCCTTAGATTGTAGTTTTTGCTCTACAGCACAGCACGGTTTTGTACGCAACTTAACAAGCGATGAAATTATTTCTCAAATTTGGATAGTGCGTAATGAAATTTTTTCAAAAGCAGATGATAAAAAAATTAGTAACATTGTTTTTATGGGGATGGGAGAGCCTTTAGCTAATTTTAATAATCTCATTAATGTTCTTGATTTACTTCTTGATGATTCAGCTTACGGTTTTAGCAAAAGAAGAGTGACGGTTAGCACATCTGGATTAGCTCCAAAGATTAAGCAACTGAGTAACTTAGTTGATGTTAGTTTAGCTGTGTCATTGCACGCTCCTAATGATGAGCTTCGCAATACTTTAGTTCCTATTAACAAGAGATATCCAATTGATGAATTATTGCAAGCCTGCAGGTTTTTTCTACAACATAAAAAACGAAAAAGCACAGTTACTTTTGAATATGTCATGTTAAACAAAGTGAATGATACTGTTGCGCATGCTAAAGAGTTAAGTATTTTGCTAAGAGATTTTCCGTGTAAGGTAAACTTGATACCCTTTAATGATTTTCCTGAGGCACAGTATCAATGTTCTTCAACACAACAAATTGATCTCTTTTCTAATATACTTCATGATGCTGGAATTGTTACTACCGTGAGAAAATCTCGCGGGACTGATATTGCTGCAGCATGCGGGCAATTAGCTGGACATAAAGGTGTGATTAAAATCTCAGAACATTAAGCTGCCAATTAGGAAATAATAATGGAGAAATACACGGGCTTAACAGTAGGCAAAATCTTAAGAGAAGCGAGAATAAAACTAAATTATGATCTTGCAGACATGTCAAGAAAGACAAGCCTTTCGAAAGCTATACTCCAGGCATTGGAAAATGATGAGTATGATGTTTTACCTCCATCTTCCTATATTAAAGGCTATTTAAGGTCTTATTGTAAACACGTGCAGTTAAGTGGTGATGAATTAATAAGAAGATACGAGCAAGTTATTCCCGATGATGCAGAAAAAAGCACAAATTATTTAGGTGATCAGCAAAAACTTTCCGTTTTATTGCATGCTGGCACAGGTGCTGTAGCAATAATCCTCGTCTCATTATTTGTTTTATGGGCAAATGATAATGATAGTAGCGCAATATATGAGGTTAATATTAGTGATTCTATTGAAAGAAATATCACTAAAACTGTTCAATTAAGTACCCAAGAAGATAGTCCCACAGAATTATTGCAAGAGCCTGTCGCAGTTGAGTTAGTTGATCTACAAAAAACAGACGCTACCGTTGAAGTGCCAACTTTAGAATTAGCGCAAAAATTTCAAATGGAAAATACCGTTGCAAATGGTGATTTGCTTGAGCTGCAATTTTCTGATGAGTCTTGGGCAGAGGTTTATAATAAGGACGGAATCTTGCTATATAAAGATTTAGTGCCCAAGGATTCACACATAAAGATAAATGGGCTTATGCCTTTTCATGTTTTTTTAGGTTACGCTCATGGTGTTGATGTTACAATAAACAGCCAAGATTTTAAGATACCGCGAATTCGCACAGAATCGAACACATCTAGATTTATAGTGTCTTCACAAGCGACAGACTAAGGTAAATAAGAGTTTAGAGATGGCAAAAATACAATCACTCAGAGGAATGCAAGATTGTTTGCCTCAAGACAGTTCTCGATTTCGTTTTGTTGAGAACATGCTTGCCCACATATCCAATACCTTTGGTTACAGAGAAATTAGATTACCGATTCTTGAAAGCACTGATTTATTTAAGCGTTCTATTGGGACAACTACAGATATTGTAGAAAAAGAGATGTACTCATTTGAAGATTTTAATGGGAGTTCAATTTGTATGCGCCCAGAAGGTACTGCAGGTTGTGTGCGTGCTTCGATCGAGCATGGTCTTGTAGGTAGCCAACACCGTTTTTGGTATTCTGGCCCATTTTTTAGGCACGAAAGACCGCAAAAAGGTAGGTACAGACAATTTCACCAATTTGGTGTCGAAGCATTTGGGATGCCTGCTCCAGAAATAGATATTGAGTTGATCATGCTGTGCTCAAATATGTGGAAGGCTTTACAGATTAAAAGCCCCACTTTACAGATAAACAGTCTTGGTAGTCATGTTGAGCGCATGTCTTATCGCAAAGCATTAATTGATTACTTTAGCAAATATAGTGAAAAACTTGATGAAGATTGCAAAAGGAGAATTGAAACTAATCCTCTGAGAATTTTAGACAGCAAGAATCCAGATTTGCAGGAAATAATTCTAGATTCGCCAAAATTAATTAAGCATCTAGAGAAAGATTCTCTCCAACAATTTGATGCTGTGCAACACATACTGACAGATAATAAAATACCTTATGAGGTGAATCCACATCTTGTGAGAGGGTTGGATTACTATAATAATCTAGTTTTTGAGTGGGTGGTTGATAAACAACGCGCACAAGGGTCGATATGCGCTGGCGGGAGATACGATACGTTGATTGAGCAATTGGGCGGCAAGCCGTCCCCAGCTGCAGGTTTTGCGATTGGTTTAGAGCGCTTATTAGATGTTGTTAGCGACAAGCTTATAATACCAGCACAATGCCATATATATATCGCAGCTGTGGGAACTAAGGCAATATTTCATAGTCATAATCTAGCCTATACTCTTAGAAAAGAATTTCCAGATTTAGGTATTCAGCTAAATTGTAATGGAGGAAGTTTTAAAGCCCAACTAAAAAGAGCAGATAAAGCAAATGCTGAGATTTCACTTCTTATTGGAGATGAAGAACTAGATGCTAACAGTATTAGTATAAAGCATTTGCAAAACGACAAACCTCAAAAGAAAGTTCTTGCTCAGGATTTAAAAAAAGAAATTAAAAGTATATTTACTAACAAATAATCGAATATTGAAAAATGGCAGAAAACTACACAGATGACGAGCAACTGGAAAATATAAAAAACTGGTTCAAGGAAAATGGGCGTCCAATTATGATTGGTGTCTTTTTGAGTGTGTGCTTATTAGGCGGATGGAAAGGCATGCAATTGCATGAGAAAGATCAAAGTACGGAAGCCTCTACCCTTTACATGCAGCTACACGACTCACTCGCTGATGGTGATATAGACCAGGCCACAAAGATTACTTCTGTCTTGCAAGATTCTTTTCAATCTACACCATACTCAAAGATCGCTGCACTTAAAATGGCTCATTATAGTTACAAAGCAGGAGTTAGCAGCGATGCTGAAAAACACCTGAATTGGATAATTCAAAATACGACAAATAAAATAATGATTGCAATTGCACAGATTAGATTGGCACGTTTCTATTTGGCTCAAGAACAATATCAAGATGCTTTATTATTGTTAGATAAAAGTTATCCAGAATCTTTTACATCTTTAGTAGAGGAGCTGAAAGGTGATGCATATATCAAGCAAAAGAATATACCCCAAGCAATGGAGGCGTACGGTAAGTCAATATCTTTCTCTTCAGATAATAATGAGTATCTAATTATGAAGCTCAATGATGCTATGAGTTTAGCAAGCACAGAATGAATGCTCTATATAGAATTCAATGAAAGTCATTAAATTAATAATAGTTCTTCTTTCCTTCTCTTTTGCCTCTTCCTGTTCTTGGGATGCATTAACATCACCATCTAAATGGTTTTCAGATGATGAGACTTTTATAAGAGAGCTTAGAGATGTTCAAAACACGATCAGTGTAAAAAAGATATGGTCATATTCATTAGATGGAGATTTTGATGAATATTACAATGCAGTACACCCTTTTATAAGTGATGCACTAATCTTTATTGCTGATGATACTGGTTCCGTCGCATCCCTTTCAGGCGAAACAGGAAAAGTAAACTGGAAAGTAAAAATAGGGTTAACGCCGTTTAGTGGCTTGACGGCAGATGACAGGCATGTTTATTTGGGAACATACCAAGAAACAGTAACAGCATTAGAGGTACAAAATGGCAAGATTGCTTGGCAAGTTATTATTCCAGGCGAAGTGATGTCAGTATCAGAGCCAAGCAACGATACACTGATTGTCAGGACGAATGATAATAAATTACTTGCTTTAGATATAAATACTGGGAACGTGAATTGGCAGTCATCGCACGCAACACCAGCGCTAACTTTGAGAGGTGCTAGCAGACCCGTAGTCTTTGAGAACAGAGTTTACGTAGGTTATGACGATGGCAAGTTGTCTGCATATAATATCGAGAATGGCTATTTGGTATGGGAAGTTAGAATTATGGCGCCATTTGGTCGCTCTGATATTGACCGACTGATTGATATAGATGGGCACATAGTAGTTTCAGATAACTTTGTTTATGCTGTTTCTTACCAAGGAAATCTAGCTGCTGTTGATATCAAAACTGGCAGAATTGTTTGGTCACGTGAATTGTCTTCATATACTGGACTTGCGGTAGATGATGTACAAATATATGTAGCTGATGATGAAGGGGGTGTTTGGGCGTTCGATAAAAATAGCGGAGCATCAGTTTGGAAGCAAGAAGATCTCATGCGTAGGCAACCCTCCAGACCTACAGTTGTCGGAACGAATATAGTCGTATGTGATTATGAGGGATATTTGCATTGGATTAATACACTAGACGGTTCATTTGTAGGACGCAACAAAATAGGCAACCAATTGCAGTCACCCTTAGAATCAAAATTCAATCGACTGTATACCTATGACAAAGACTCAAAATTTACGGTTTTCGAAAGCGATTTTAATTAAACTAAATTCACCAATAGTTAGTTAATTTTTTAAAAAATTGGTATCCTGATAGCGAAATATAAACTTCGTTTAAAAACATGAAACCAGTAATCGCTCTAGTCGGCAGAACAAATGTTGGAAAGTCTACTCTTTTTAATCAGCTAACTAACACAAAAGATGCACTTGTTGCTGATTATCACGGGCTGACGCGTGATAGAAAATATGGGCTTGGTAAGCTTGGCTCAATCCCTTATGTTTTAATTGATACAGGCGGCTTACTGGGCGACGAAAATAACATTATAAGTGATTCTCGTAAACAAACTGTAACAGCTGTAGATGAGGCAGACGCAATAGTAATCCTTGTTGATGTTAAATGTGGGTACTCAGAACAAGACAAATCTATTGTTGAGATGATGCGCGCCACCAATAAAAAAATATTTCTAGCAGCAAACAAAATTGATTGCACAAGCAAAAGTTCTAACTTAAGTGAATTTTATGCTTTAGGTATAAACCCTATTTTCCAAGTAAGCGCGCTGCACAAAATCGGCCTTGCAGACATGATGCATAGCATACTGTGTGACTATGGCAGTGCTCCAGAAGTAAAATACAACAAGGCCAATGATTCAAAAAAAATATCAGTTATTGGGAGACCAAATTCTGGTAAATCAACATTGATAAATACTCTCGTGCAAGATAATAGAGTTATTACTTCTGAGATCCCAGGTACTACGCGAGACTCAATCGATGTGCCATTTAAATATAAGAATCAAAATTATACGCTAATTGACACTGCAGGAGTGAGGAGAAAAAGTAAAATACAAAAAGACATTGAACAATTTAGCATTGCTAAAACACTGTCTTCAATATACAGATCAAATATTGTAATAAATTTACTCGATGCAACAGAAGGTGTGACTGATCAAGATGCACACCTAATTGGCTTAACAGTTGAGTCTGGAAAAAGCTTAGTTTTAGCGCTCAACAAATGTGATGTTTTGAATGAAGATCAGTTGCTAAAGTTACAAAAAGATATAGATAGAAAACTCAGTTTTGTCGATTTTGTAACCATAAATAGGATTTCTGCACTTAAGAACCATGGAATTAAAAAATTACTTCAATCTGTTGCGATAACTCTTGATTCAGCTGAAAAGAATATATCAACAGCAGATGTCAATCTTTTTCTACAAAAAGCAATTAAAAAAACTCCTCCTCCTGTTAGTAAAGGGAGACGTATAAAAATTCGTTATGCACACCAAGGAGGCTCTCAGCCAACAAGATTAATCTTGCATGGTAACCAGCTTACGTGCTTACCTAAACACTACTTGAGATATTTATCTAATAGTTTTAGAGAATATTTTGGACTAGTTGGTGTGCCTGTTGTTTTTAGTTTAAGGAATTCTCACAATCCCTATAGCGCTGTTAAGAATATGCTTTCAGATAGGCAGCTGAGAAAGCGCAGACGTATATACAATAGGTAATTAGGGAAGTTCTATTTTTTCTGAGGTTTTCCAATTTGGAGTCTTATGTTCTGTGATTACCTCAGTGTATATGCCGCCTCGTACATTAAATTTTGCTGAAATTCTCATATATCGCGGGCTTATGAGCGTTACTAGATCTGATAAGATCTGGTTCGTGAGATCCTCATGGAAACCGCCCACATCACGGAATGATGTCATGTAGTACTTTAGTGATCGTAATTCCACACAAAGCTTTTCTGGTACATATTCTATCAAGAGTTCGGCAAAATCAGGTTGACCAGTTTTGGGGCATAAACATGTGAACTCCGGAATTCGTGTGCGGATGGTATAATCTCGGTTTGGCTGAGGGTTTTCAAATGTCTCTAATATGCTCATGCCACATAAGATAGCAAAATATCAGGGAATAGCCATAAGCAATCATATATATTATAAATCAAGAATATTGCAAAAATGAGACTCAAAAAAATAAAAATGTCTGGATTTAAGTCGTTTGTTGACCCTACGACGGTATCCTTTGTGACAGATAAGACAGGAATAATAGGGCCAAATGGTTGCGGTAAATCAAATATTATTGACGCTGTGCGTTGGGTAATGGGGGAAACATCAAAACAGATACGTGGCGACAAGATGGAAGATGTTATTTTTAATGGTTCTGCAGATAGAAAACCAGTTGGACAAGCTTCTATAGAGCTCATTTTTGATAACTCAGAAGGGAAAGCACATGGGCAATACGCAAAATATAGCGAAATTTCAGTTCGTAGAGATGCAGCACGAGACAGTCAGTCTAAATATTTTCTGAACGGAACGCGCTGCAGGCGACGAGACGTTGTTGATTTATTTCTAGGAACTGGTCTAGGCCCTCGAAGTTATGCAATTATTGAGCAAGGGATGATTTCTAAACTTATAGAGGCCAAGCCAGAAGAGTTGCGCGTGTATGTGGAAGAAGCAGCAGGTATATCAAAATATAGAGAAAGGCGCAGAGAAACTGAGAACAGAATACAGCATACTAGAGAAAATTTAGAAAGAATTAATGATCTACGTGGAGAAGTTCAGAAGCAACTAGATCACCTTGACAGACAAAAGAAACAAGCAGAAAAATATAACACTTTAAAAGAAGACCATAAGAGAATATCAGCAGAGCTTACCGTCTTAATGCTTAAGGGTTATGAATTAGAAAAACAAGAAAAGCAAAAGACTGTTAATGCAACAGAGGTAGGTATAGAAAAAGAGAATGCAGAACTTCAAGAAATTATTACAAATATTGAAAAACAAAGACATGCTCTTACTTCAATCAATGATATTTTTAATGAAGCACAAGCACAATACTATCAATGTGCGTCTGAAGTTAGCTCAATAGAACAAAAAATATCAGATGAGAGAGGTAATAAGGACACGGTAAAAGATATGGAGCAGCAAATTTCTTCCGAAAAAGAAGAAATAAACAAAAAGAATTTAGTTATAGAGAATCTCGGCGGCGAAGTAGAGCATAAATTGAAAGACTCTTTATCAAGCATGGAAGGCAGTAGAGAGAAACTAGCTATCTTGAAAAATGAGATAGATGTAAAAAAATCAGACCACTTGTCGCTGCAAGGAAAATTAGCTTCTTTGCGTGCATTAAATGAAGAAAATATAACTAGGCAGGAGGATAGCTTTGCAGAGTGGTTGAAGAATAATACATTAGATAACCAACCAAGATTAGCTGACATGATTGATGTAGAAAAGGGCTGGGAAAAGGCTGTAGATCTAGTTTTGTCTAACAAGTTGCATGCAATTGCAACAAACAGCTTACAACAACACATTGATAAGGCAGAAAGCTTAAAATCTGGAGAAGTTATGATATTTAAAAGGAGCCCAGAAGTTGCCAAGACATCTGAAGAGCTCTTACTAAGTAAAGTAAAGTGTGATTCTGATTTGAGTAGTTTTTTCCATCAGATCTTTTGCGTAGAAACGACCTCAGAAGCACTTGAATTTCGCAAAAAACTCAATACTAACGAGTCAGTTGTAAGCAAAGAAGGTGTTTGGCTGGGTAAAGATTGGGCCGTGATAAAAGGTAAAAAGTCAGTTAAAAATGAATTTCTTTCTAGAAAAGCTGAGATTGATAACCTTACTATAAAAGAAAACGAAGTAAATGAATCTGTTAGTAATTTAGAAAATGAATATAGGCAAAAAGAAAAAGCATATGCTGATTTACAAAGTGATCGTGAAGAATTGCACGAGCAAAAACTACAGCTAGAACTAGCCCGCTCAGAAAAAGTTTCTTTAGAGAAAAGCTTAGAAAAGAATCAAAAGATACATAACAGCATTATTGCACCTGATAGTAGCGCTGAAGATTTATCTAATGAGTTGCAAAAAGCTTTGCAACTGCAAAAGAATTCTGAAGACAAAGTCACAATGAAAAGGAAAGAGGTGGAGAGCACCCAGGAGTCTATCAGCTTATTAGAAAGAGATAGACTTTCTCAAGACTCAAAGATTCAAAAAGTTCAAGAAACATTAAATGAACAAAAGATGTTGGTCAGAGAAATAGAAGTTAGAAGTGAAACTCTATTAGATGATTTAAAATCCAGGGATATTGATGTTGATACTGTAAAAGAAAACTTAAGTGAAAATGCAAATATTACTGAATGGGAGAAAAAAGAAAATAAATTTTCTGAAAGAATAACAAGAATGGGTTTAATAAATCTTGCATCTATTGAAGAATTCAATCAACAAGCAGAAAGAAAAGAATATTTAGATTCACAGCATGATGATTTAACAGAAGCGCTTTCTACATTAGAGTCCGCTATTGCTAAAATTGATAAAGAAACACGCAGTCGTTTTAAAGATACTTTTGAAAAAATTAACCTACAACTTCAAGAAACATTCCCCAAGCTATTTGGGCATGGAGCAGAGGCGCAGCTTGTAATGACAGAACATGATTTACTAAGGACTGGCGTTGCAGTTTATGCGCGGCCGCCAGGAAAGCGTCTTTCTTCCATGAATCTCTTATCAGGTGGAGAAAAAGCACTCACAGCTGTTGCTATTTTGTTTTCTCTTTTTACACTTAATCCTGCGCCTTTTTGTATTTTAGATGAAGTCGACGCACCACTTGATGACGCAAATGTAGGTAGATTTTGTGAAATAGTTAAAGATATGAGTAGCCAAGTGCAATTCATAATAATTACTCACAATAAAACAACAATGGAGTATACAAATCAGCTAATTGGTGTAACGATGACAGAACCTGGTGTATCAAGACTTGTAAGTGTCGATATTGACGATGCTATACAAATGACAGCGAGCTAGAAAATGTAAAAATGCTTGAGAATGAACTTAGATTACTGCTAATTTTTGGAGGTTTTTGCATATTATTGGTAATTTACCTACTACACAACCGTAATTACGAACTTGATGAGGAAGATTCGCTATCTGATGCCGAAGCTTTAGATGATATTTCACTTGATACTGGCCATGACGAAGTAGATATCACCCTTACACAACTACAGCAGTACTGGGATTCAGATCATGGTGAAAGTGACGGTTTTGACAAATCTTATACTGAGGATATTTTTTACAAACCTCAGGTTAAGCAGCCATCGCAATTTACATTGCCTTTAAAAAGAGAATCTGAGCAAAAGCTAATAGTGCTATACCTTAATACAGAGAAAAGTTTTAGCGGCAACAGTTTGGTTAACATAATGCAGCAGTATGGTCTTGTTTTAGGAGAAAAAGAAGTATTTGAAAAAAGATTCAACCACTTTAGTGAGCAGCACGTGTTGTTTTATGTTGCGAATATGTATGAGCCTGGCACTTTTGAGGCATTAAAAATAGATTCATTACAAGTAAGTGGTTTGACTTTTATTATGCAACTTCCAGTTGTAATAGATGGAATAAAAGCACTTAATATTATGTTGCAATTATCTCAAGATATTTCTGAACGAGTAAAAGGAGTAGTGTTGGATTCAGAGAAAAATCAACTAACAGCGAAATCAATTAAGGAAATCCGTAACACTGTCTATGAATTTGATAAAAGAACACCAAACACAGAGGAAGACATTTTTTCTTAATCAGCAATTAATATTAGTATGGCAAAAATAAATAAAAAAGTGTTAACGCAAGTTGAAAAATTACGCGAAGAGATCGGAAAACATAATTACAATTATTATGTTTTGGATGACCCCGATATAGCAGATGTTGAATATGATCTACTCTTCAAAGAATTATCTCGCCTTGAAGCACAATATCCTACTTTACTCAGAAGCGATTCACCAACCCAGCGTGTCGGTGCAACCCCTTTATCAAGTTTTGCAGAATACGAACATAAAGAACCAATGCTTTCATTAGCAAACGTTTTCGATAAAGATGAACTTACAGCATTTGAAAAACGTTTACATGAGAGGTTGGGCCTTCCTTCAACAAAGGTACTGCAATACTCAGCAGAACCTAAACTTGATGGACTCGCCGTAAACTTATTTTATGAGCGAGGCGTTTTGTCATGTGCTGCGACTAGAGGTGACGGTATGTTAGGAGAGGATATAACTGCAAATATAAGGACAATAAAATCTGTACCTCTTGTTTTATTAGGGAAAAATCATCCAGAAATATTAGAAGTACGCGGTGAAGTCTTTATGACAAAAAAAGGTTTTAGTCAATTAAATAAAAAAGCAGAGAAAGACAATAAAAAAATTTTTTCAAATCCTCGCAATGCAGCTGCTGGGAGTATGCGTCAACTTGATCCTAAAATTACTTCACAGAGGCCATTAGATATTTTTTGTCATGGAGCAGGAAAGTTGCAAGGTAGTAATCTCCCTGATAATCACTCCGATTTGATAAAGCAATTAAAAGAATGGGGTTTAAAAACATGCCCACTAAACAGACTTATAAAAGGTATAGATGAGTGTTTTAATTATTATTTAACAATTTTATCAAAAAGAGACGCTCTCCCATATGATATAGATGGTGTGGTGTATAAGGTAAATAGTTATAACCAACAAAAAATTTTGGGCGCTGTGTCACGAGCGCCAAGATGGGCTGTGGCACACAAATTCCCTGCTCAAGAAGAATCAACAATCGTTCAAGAAATAATTTTTCAGGTTGGCAGAACAGGTGCATTAACTCCTGTAGCAAAACTAAAACCAGTGAATATAAGTGGTGTTACAGTCAGCAATGCAACACTACATAATATGGATGAAGTGGAGAGAAAGGATGTCAGAGTGAGTGACCACGTTATGGTCAGAAGGGCGGGTGATGTGATACCCGAAATTACTAAAGTTATCACAAAAAAAAGACTCAAAAACACGAAAAAGATCAAACTCCCGCAAAAGTGCCCTGAATGTAACTCTCAAATTACGAGATTGGACGGAGAGTCTGTTGCAAGATGCAGCGGAGGTCTTGTATGTCCCGCACAGTTGAAATTTTCAGTGCTACATTTTGCTTCAAGAAATGCAATGGACATTGAGGGATTGGGTGAAAAATTAGTCGAACAGCTAATCCAGAATAAATTAGTTTCCCATGTCGATGATCTTTACAATTTGAACTTTCAAGATGTTTCTAAGCTCCCGAGAATGGGACCAAAATCAGCAAAAAATCTATTTAACAGCATTGAGAATAGCAAAAGATGCACCTTAGCTAGATTTATTTTTGCTCTAGGGATAAGAGAAGTAGGCGAAGCTACAGCTAATGAATTAGCGCTTTATTTCAAAGATATAAATCTGATATCTAATTCTTCATATGATGAATTATTATTGGTAGCTGATATTGGCCCAATAGTTTCAGACAATATTGTTTCTTTTTTCCAACAAAAATCAAACCAAAAAATCATTAAAAACCTTATCGCGTCAGGAGTTCGCTGGAAAAAACCAAAAAACATTGGCACCTCAAGTCTTGCCGGGCAGGTTTATGTGATAACAGGAACACTATCATATATGAAGAGAGATGAAGCAAAAGTGCTTTTGCAATCACATGGCGCTAAGATGGCGAACAGTGTAACAAAAAAAACGTCAGCACTTGTTGCAGGTGAAAATCCAGGGTCGAAGCTTCAGAAAGCAAATGAGCTCGGTGTTACAATCTTAACTGAAAAAGAATTTTTGGCATTAGTTAATGACTAAAATACACGATACTGCAATTGTTAGCAGTAAATGCAATCTTGGATCAAACGTTATTATAGGTCCTTATTCTGTAATACATGCAAATACAAGTATTGGCGATGATTGTGTAATAGGTTCACATTGTGTAATCCACCCATATGTACAAATTGGAAAAAACAATGAGTTTACAGAGCACGTAGTGATCGGGGGTTTGCCACAAGACTTAAAATTTGAAAAGAAATGTAAAAGCTATGTTGTTATAGAGGAAAACAACACTTTTCGAGAGTTTTGCACAGTTCACAGGGGTTCTATCGACAAATCTCAAACAAGAATTGCTTCTAATTGCCTGCTGATGTGTTATTCCCATGTTGGGCATGATTCTGTTGTTGATAACTCAGTTGTTTTAACCAACAGCGCAACGCTAGGAGGGTTTGTTTCTATAGGCGAGTTTGCAGTAATCGGCGGCAACACATATATTCATCAGTACACAAGAATCGGCGCCTACGCAATGGTAAGCGGGCATACTGCTGTCACAAAAGATGTAGTACCTTTTACACTCCTTGGCAGAGACCCTGTTAAACATTACAAACTGAATAGTGTGGGGATCAAGCGAGCTGATATTGAGGGTGTAAATTATGAGCTTCTTCAAAAAGCTTTTAGATATTTAAGAGATGGGCGAGATATAGCAGACCTAGACTCTACAAAAGAGTTAGAATATTTAAAAGCATGGATTAATGCGGAAAGTAAGCGTGGCATATATGGTTTTTTAAAACTTTAAATAAGCCTTTCATCTTATAAAATATATATAAAAGAGGAAAAAGCAAAAAATGATAGTTGTAATATCGCCAGCGAAAAAATTAAATTTTGATAATGACGTATGTGAAAAAAAGCATACTACGCCAGATTATTTACATCATTCTAAAAAGCTTGTAACGAGATTGCGTGCTCTGTCTAAGAATGAAATATCAAAATTAATGGGGGTTAGTGATAAGATTGCTGAGTTAAATTTTTCTAGATATAAGTCGTGGAAAAC
Organism: Pseudomonadota bacterium; assembly: GCA_036687665.1. Classification (GTDB taxonomy): domain Bacteria; phylum Pseudomonadota; class Gammaproteobacteria; order Poriferisulfidales; family JAYYZZ01; genus JAYYZZ01. The sequence goes on from JAYYZZ010000004.1 coordinate 110,643, forward strand.
ACCTTTCACTCTAAATAACTCCAAACAAGCGATACTTGTTTTTCAAGGAGACGTGTATGTGGGTTTAAATGTTGCAGATTTTAAAAGTAGAGATTTTGCATATGCGCAAAAACATTTGCGCATATTATCTGGGTTGTATGGACTACTGCGCCCTTTAGATTTAATACAACCATACCGTTTAGAAATGGGTACCAAAATAACTGTACATAAAACACATAACTTGTATCAATTTTGGGGGAAGAAAATTACAGAATCAATTAATAAAGAATTAAAAAAGCACAAAAATAAGATTTTGATCAACCTTGCTTCACAAGAATATTTTAAATCGATTGCCGGCGACTATTTAGACGCGGATATAGTGACGCCTATATTTAAGGAAAAAAAAGGTAACACGTATAAAGTAATTGGCATTTATGCAAAAAAGGCAAGAGGCATGATGAGCCGCTACATTATTAAAAATAAGATACAGGATATTGAAAAAATAAAGACTTTTGACATCGATAATTACGCTTTCAACCCAAAAATGTCAGATGACAGAGAGTGGGTTTTTACGCGTTAGATCTTTTTTCATTGTAAAATATAAAGCACTATATGCATATACATATTCTCGGAATTTGTGGAACTTTCATGGGAGGCCTAGCACGATTAGCTCTTGATTCTGGAATAAAAGTTACCGGAACTGATGCAAATGCATATCCTCCAATGAGCACCCAGCTTGAAAGTTTAGGTATTGAAATAACAAAATGTTATGAAACATGCTTTGATAACCAAGACCCAGATCTAGTGGTTATAGGTAATACTTTATCACGCGCCAATCCGGCTATTGAATATGTTCTTGATAATGACGTGCCATATATGTCTGGCCCTGCATGGATTGCCCAAAATTTTTTACAGAAAAACAAAGTAATTGCTGTTGCTGGAACGCACGGGAAAACAACTACGGCAAGCATGATTGCATGGATACTTGAGTATTCTAATCTTGAACCTAGTTTTTTGATAGGCGGCATCCCACTAAATTTTAATGTTTCGGCGCGCCAATCCACAGGGCAAGTTTTTGTTATAGAAGCAGATGAATATGATACTGCTTTTTTTGATAAACGTTCTAAATTTATCCACTATAAGCCAGATGTCCTTGTTTTAAATAATATAGAATATGATCATGCAGACATCTTTGATGATATTAATGATGTAAAAGTGCAATTTCATCACTTAATTAAAACAATTCCTAAAAAGAGCGTCATTGTTTTCAACCAAGATGATGAAAATATTAGAAGTGTTTTAAAAATGGGTCATTGGTCCCAGTTGGATAGCTTTACTTCAAAAAAAGAAGGAAAGTGGTCAATATCTATTTCTTCAAAAAACTTTTGTAACATAACTAAAAACAGCAAATTAGTATCAAAGTTTCAACTAAAACAGTTTGGAGAGCATAACGCAACAAACGCACTAGCAGCAATTGTAGCAGCATATAAACTTGGCATACCTGTTGAGCAATCTTCCAACGCACTTGAACACTTTTTAGGAACAAGCAGAAGAATGCAGCTAAAATATGATAAGGAAGGGCTAAAAATTTATGATGATTTCGCACATCATCCGACAGCCATTAAAGCAAGCATACAAGCGCTCAGGGAGCAGTGGCCGGAAAAAAGATTATTTGTAATTACAGAGTTAAGGTCAAACAGTATGCGAATGGGAGCACATAAAGATAATCTTGCTGAAGCCTTGAAGGTGGCTGACCAAATATTTTTAAAAAACAACATAAGTGAATGGGATGTGCAAGAATGCTTAGCTTCAATTTCCAAGAAAGTTTCTTTTCATAAAGATTCACAATCTATAGTTAATGAATTAAGAACAATAATGCAAGGTGATGAGGTTTTGTTGGTTATGAGTAATGGCCCATTTGATGACATTTGTAGTCTAATCATAGATATTCTCCCAAATAATGAATGATGAAATTCCTTTATTCCCGTTAAACACAGTAATTTTTCCTGACGGGCTGATTCCGCTCAGAATATTTGAAACACGTTATTTAGATATGGTGCGTGATTGCGCACGCCATGACACAGGATTTGGAATTGTGTTAACAAAGCCGAAGACGCAAAAAGAGTCCACATCTATTCACAAAATAGGTACATTTTGCACTATCTCTGACTGGGAAAGATTGTCTGATGGTTTGCTTGGAATAACTGCTGTTGGGCAAAAAAGATTTGAGATAAAAACACAGAGCTTACTAGAAAATTCTTTGTCTATTGGGCAAGTAAGTTACCTAAAGGAGATGCAGGAAACACCACTCCCAGATGAATTTAGTAACTTCAAGTCTCTGCTATCTGATATTATTGACAAGGTTGGTGTTTTGTATGCCGACACAAAAAAACGTTACAGTGATGCAGGATGGGTTGGAGCAAGATTAATTGAGTTTTTACCAATAGATATTTCAATCAAACAAAATCTTTTGGAAATAGACGATTACATGGTAAGACTCTATCACTTGAAAGACGAGATCAATAAAAATGGCTACCATAGAGTTAAAAAAGGATAATTTCCAAACAACAATCGAAGAGAATGCGATTGTCATTATTGACTTTTGGGCATCTTGGTGTGGACCTTGCCAGTCTTTTGCTCCTATCTATGAGTCTGTTTCAACTAATCATGCAGATATAATTTTTGGTAAGCTAGACACTGAAGACCAGACAGAAGTAGCACAATCATTCCAAATTCGTTCAATACCTACCCTAGTAATATTTAGAGATCAAGTGCTTTTATATTCTGAAGCAGGCGCATTATCAGCCGCGCAATTAGAAGATTTAATTGAAAAAGTACGTGCCTTAGACATGGTAGAGGTTAAAAAAAGTATAGAAGCAGCGCCTAAGCCTTCTTAAAGAACCATTTTGAATGTTTTTTCAGATGCCTGGATTGTTGATTCAATATCGTTTGCTGTATGTGCGGACGACATAAATCCAGATTCCATAGGTGAAGGTGCGAAATATGATCCCATTCTCATCATAGAATGAAAAAATTTTTTAAAATGTGTATGGTTGCATTGCTTGGCGTTTTCAAAGTTTACAATTGATTCTGATTTTGTAAAAAACAAACCAAACATCCCCCCTAAATAATTTACTTTTAAATCAACTTTGTGTCTTCTTGCTTCTTGTTCAAGGCCAGTGGCGAGGTTATGTGTTTTTTCGCCAAGGTCTTTGTAAAAATTTTTGCCAGATATTAACTCAATTGTTTTCAACCCAGCCGCCATCGCAACTGGGTTTCCAGAAAGTGTGCCAGCTTGATATACATTACCCAAAGGCGCAAGGAGATCCATGATTTCTGCTTTCCCTCCAAATGCTCCGACAGGCAGACCGCCTCCGATAATTTTTCCCAGTGTTGTAATGTCAGGTATGATACCAAATACTTCTTGAGCTCCTCCTAAAGCAACTCTAAACCCTGTCATTACTTCATCAAAGATTAATAATGTTTCATATTGATCACACTTTTTCCTTAATATTTCTAGAAAATTTTCGACTGGAAGGATACAACCCATATTGCCTGAGACAGGTTCAATTATTACGCATGCAATATCATCTCCATGTTGTTTAAAAGCTTTATCTAAATCGTCCTTTGAGTTGTAAGGAAGGGTAATTGTATTGCTTGCAACAGAACTCAGCACTCCAAGTGAATTTGCTTCTCCCAGCATAGTTGCGCCAGACCCTGCGGCAACTAATAATTCGTCAGAGTGCCCATGATAACCCCCTTCAAACTTGATAATTTTTTTTCTTCCTGTGAATCCTCTAGCCAGACGTATTGCACTCATCGTTGCTTCTGTTCCTGAATTTACCATTCTCGTTTTTTCCATCGATGGATATATTTCAGAAATAATTTTTGCAAGACGTGTTTCGTGTATTGTTGGCGCCCCATAACTCACACCTTTTTCAGCGGCATCTTGTATGGTTTCAGTAATTTCTGGGTGAGCATGTCCTAATATCATTGGACCCCAGGAACCAACATAATCTATATACTTTTTTCCATCTAGGTCATATAAGTAAGAACTTTTTGCATGGCTTATAAAAATCGGCTCACCATCAACATTTTTAAATGCTCTAACAGGAGAATTCACGCCACCTGGGATATATTTTTTAGCAACTTTGTACGCTTTTTCTGATTCTTTCATGGTAGACGAGATTTATTAAATAATGAGGATATATGTAGAGCTTCGCTGTTGATATCACTAGCTAAAAAAATTCCACTCATCAATGCAATCATATCAGCTCCTGCGTTAATTACATCTTTTGCGTTTTCTCGGTTGATACCTCCAATTGCACAAATGGGTATATTTAATTCGTGTTTCGCTACTTTTAAAATTTTTATGTCGGCAGACACAGCATCTGGTTTAGTTATTGACTGGAAAAAAGATCCAAATGCTACATAAGATGCACTATTTTTCTCAGCTGACTTAGCACGCTCTAAGTCGTTATAGCAAGAGACCCCAATAATACTATTTTCACCTAATATTTTTTTAGCTTCTTTTATTGAAATATCATTTCTACCGACATGCAAACCATCTGCATTTATTTTTTTTGCTAATACCGCATTGTCATTAACTATTAATGTGCATTCATGTTTTTCACATAATTTTTTTAGTGAACTCGCTTGTTGAAATTGAAAATCTTTATTACGAGTTTTGCTTCTGTATTGGATTATTTTGACACCGCCATAAATAGCACTCTCGATGTCTTTTAACCATTGCTTTTTTTCACTAAAATTTTCGTTGGTGACAGCATATAAACCTTTAAGCTTCCTCTTCATGAGCTTATTTAAATATTCTTGTAGGAGTTGATTGCCCACGACCTATTTCAAACGCCTGATTCAAAGTATCCCATGTATAGTCAAGGCTCATCTTTACTGCGCTTGTTATATCTTCACCTTTGCTTAATTGGGCCGCCGCCGCCGCAGCCATAGTGCAACCTGAGCCATGAAACTCTTTTTTTAAGCGTTTATATTCAAACAGTTCTGTTTGGCCATGTGTGTAGAGTTTATGCTGAACGTTCGATGTTTTTTCATGAGTGCCTGTTACTAGAACTGAGGAGGCACCAGTTTTTAATATTTGTTTTGCACAACAATCAATATCACTATTATTGCCAAATTCTCTAGCTTCTATTGTGTTAGGGGTTACTAGAGAAGTAAAATGAAACATCTCAACTATAGACTTAATTGTTTTTTTGTCACATAAAGGCGTCCCTGCAGAAGATTTTATAATTGGATCCAGCACGACAGATACATTTTCTGTTAAATTGTTTTCTAATATATCTATGATAATTTCGACAGTTTTATAGTTTGGAAGCAGTCCAATCTTTACTGCGCCTATAGGCATGTCTGCTATGACTTTTTTCGCCATTTTATAAATAAAATCTGGTTTAACTGGTTCAATATTGTATACGTCTGACGTGTCTTGTACTGTCAGGCAGGTTAATATGGGAATCGCATGTGCATCTTGAGCTGCTATACTCTCTATGTCAGCTTGTAATCCCGCACTTCCTGTTGGGTCAAGACCACTGAAAGTTAGCACTGTAGGCTTCAGCTGTGATCGCTTCATACGGCAAGCATAACAAAAACAGATTTTATATGGATGAAATTAACAAACCGTTTAAATATTAGACAAGGTTATAATAAATGTCAGCATTAATATGTGGTTCTTTTGCATTTGATACAATTTTAAAATTTCCTGGGTGCTTCAAAGATCATGTTATCCCAGAAGAAATTGATATTTTAAATGTGTGTTTTATGTCTCCATCAATGAGACGTGAGTTCGGAGGTTGTGCCGGAAACATAGCATTTAATTTAAATTTGTTATCAGGAAAGGGCGTTCCAATGGGAACTGTGGGTAAAGACTTTCAAACCTATTCCGATTGGATGGATAAGTGCGGCATAAGCAGAGACCATGTTGCTGTTATTCAAACTGAATATACGGCACAGGCTTTTATAACCACAGATAAAGACGATAATCAGATAACATCATTTCACCCGGGCGCTATGAACCACTCTCATGTAAGCAGCATTCCTGAAAAAAGCGATATCACACTTGGCGTTATTTCTCCAGACGGCAGAGAAGGAATGATAATGCATTCAGAGCAATTCAATTCTCTTAATGTTCCATTTATTTTTGATCCTGGGCAAGGTTTGCCTATGTTCAACAAAGAAGACCTCTTGTTGTTTATAGATCAAGCAACATGGTTAATTGTGAATGACTATGAATTTAAAATGATGTGTGAAAAGGCCGGGCTCAGCAAGAAGGATCTAATGCAAAGAGTAGAGGCATTAATCGTTACAAAAGGTGCTAATGGTTCGATGATATATACGCCAAAAGAAACCATTGAGATCCAACAAGTGCCCACTAAGTTAGCAATAGATCCTACTGGTTGCGGTGATGCGTATCGTGGAGGATTGATATATGGGCTAATGCGCGATATGGATTGGAAAACAATCGGAAATATTAGTTCATTGATGGGTAGTATCAAGGTCGAATCAGCAGGGACACAAAATCATCATATAACGCTTGAAGAGTTTTCTGAAAAATTTCAAAGTATTTTTGGATATTCATTCCGTTAAAGACTAACGCAAAGATATTTTTTGCCAACCATTTTTATTTGCATGTTCAGATAGGCGCTTGTCAGCATCAACGACAATAGGTTTTGTCACATATTCAAGCAAAGGTAAGTCATTGTATGAGTCTGTATAAAACCAAGTGGATTCAATTTCTTCATCTACTTTTTGTAACCAAGATTGCAAGCAATTTATTTTATTTTTCTGGAAACATGCATGTCCTGTCATTTCTCCAGTAAATTCACCGTTTTTCATCTCCGGCTCAGTTGCGATGAGGTGGTCTATGTTCAATTCATTTGCAATTGGTTCAGTGATGAATTTGTTTGTTGAGGTAATAATTGCTAACGTATCTTGATTTCTACGATGTGTATCTAAAAGCTCTATTGCTTTTGGTAATATCATAGGACGTATTTTCTTTTCTAAAAAATCATTACGCCATATTACTAGGTCTTGATATTTATTTTTAGCTAGAGGTTCATAAGAAAATTTAGCATATTCATTTGGATCTAGAGTGCCGTCTTGGTATTGCGAAAAAAAAACTGCATTTTTTTCTGAGTAAGTTTTTTTGTCAACTACACCAATCTCTGTGAGATAATTACCCCATTCATAGTCACTATCTCCTTTCAGTAGTGTGTTATCTAAATCAAAGAGAACCAAATTCATAGTTCGTATTCCCAGTTAAGGTTTTAAAGTTACCAAATATATAATAATGATTAAAAATACTACTGGTATTTCATTAAACCAACGAAACCATTTATGTGAATATTTGTTTGTATTATTTTTAAAAGAATTTAAAATCACGCCGCACCAGATATGATAAATAACCAACAGCAAGATAAAAAAAAGTTTCAATTGCATCCAGAATTCAGAAACATAAAAATCAAGATTATTTTGCAATAGGTAGAACCCAAGGGCAATTGTGATTATTGCTCCTGGCGTAGTTATACCCCAATATAGTTTGTGCTCCATAATTTTGAAGCGGTTGATGCTTATCTCGTCCTCGCTCATTGCATGATACACGAATAGTCGAGGCAAATAGAAAAGCCCGGCAAACCAAGTTACCATGAATATCACATGCAATGCTTTAAACCACAGCATAGTTTCTTTTTGATATTTTAGTCATAATTGTCAGTTAGAATATTATATTTCATCCTTCGACATTAGTTTTGTATCATTGTAACCATATATAGAGAGGTAAGGAAAATGATAGATGTAGCCATCATAGGTGCTACCGGTTATACAGGAGCAGAATTGCTCAGCATACTTAGCGGACATCCTGATATAAACGTCAAATATGCAACGTCTAGCACGCAGGCTGGGCGTGCAGTGAGCGATTTATTCCCTGAACTTAAGGATGACTGCCACATAAATTTTTCAGAATTGAAAGATATTGACTTGTACGAATGCGAACTTGTTTTTTTCGCAACACCAAACGGAACGGCCATGAATAGCACTGTGGATTTATTAGAACATAATGTGAAGGTTATAGATTTAGCTGCTGATTTTAGGATTAAAGACGCAACATTATGGGAGAAGTGGTACGGCATTAAACATGCTTGCCCTGATTTGCTAAAAGAAGCTATCTATGGATTGCCAGAACTCAATAGAAAAGAAATTAAACGTGCAAGCTTAGTAGCAAACCCAGGTTGTTACCCAACTGCAATAATTTTGGGAATTCTTCCGCTAGTAAAAAACCAAATAATAAATGTAGAAAATATTATTGCGGATGCTAAATCTGGTGTAAGCGGAGCGGGAAGAGAAGCTGATATTGAAACTGAAAATTTCAGAGCGTATGGTGTATACAAACATCGACATTTGCCAGAAATTTCTCAAGTGCTCGAGTCTATTACAAATACGAATGTTGATGTAACGTTTACTCCACATCTAGTGCCTATGATAAGAGGCCTATTAGCTACGATTTATTTACAATTAGTAACAGAAGAATCAGATGTCCACAGCTTGTATGATCAATTTTATAAAAACGAGCCATTTGTAAATTTTCAAAATGATTACACACCCGAAACTCAAGAAGTAAAAGGCACAAATATGTGTAATATAGGCTTATATAGTGGTAGTTCTATTAAAGGGTTGATTGTAATGTCAGTTATAGATAATCTTGTGAAGGGTGCTGCCGGGCAAGCTGTACAGAATATGAATATAATGCTTGGTTTTAATGAAGCTAACGGGTTGGAAGATATGTCGAAGTTTGTCTAGCTCGTTAAGAATATAAAAATATAAATATAATAATAAAGAAATGCTAAAAGATTTAAGAAAAAAAAGGATTAGTGTGCATAGCCATCATCCTGTTAAGAGGCTATCACGTTACACCTTATATGTATTAATATCATTTGCTTTTGCATACAGTGCTTTCTACTATGGCGGCGGCTATTATTACGAACATAATAAAGTACTTCAGAAGTCTTTAGAAAGAGAACAAGCATATAACGAAGATTTAGCACGGAAATTGGCGGAAAAAGAGCGCGTCAATAAAATCATGAATGTTGAGCTTTCAGAGTTAAGAAATCATCTTTTAAACAAAAATATTGAAATAAACTCAATAAACGATGAACGTTTGTTTTATAAAAATTTACTTGCTCCAGAGTCAAGAAAACCTAAAGTGAGTATACAAAAAATAGAGTTTCTTCCCGGAAATGATTCCAACACTTTCTCGTATGAGCTTGTTTTATTTCAAAATACGAAAGGCCAGAAAGTTGCAAGCGGGAGATATGATATTTCTATACGCGGCAAGCAAGGCGATGCAGATATGAGCTTGAAAGTATCAAGTCTTATGAAAAACTCAAAATCTGCTATGAACTATAGATTTAGGTATTTTGAATCCCTCGGTGGTAGCTTTAGTCTACCGCAGGGTTTTGTGCCTTCAAGCTTGCAGGTTGATATTATTCCGAGAAATGCTGAAATGCAATCATATAAAATGGTTTATACTTGGGATAAAGTACATGCGGATACATAACGTAATAGTGGTGATTTGAATGTTTAGCAAAAAACAACTAAATGAAAAGATAGATACCTTGATAGGTGCTGAATCTCAAATAACAGGAGATTTAACTTTCTCTGGCGGTTTACATATAGAAGGTTCAGTTGTAGGCGAAATTACTTGCCAAGATGATATGTCGTCAATTCTAGTTATAAACAAAGGTGGCCAAGTAACAGGCGATATTTCTGTCCCATCCGCGATAATAGATGGCACTGTTCATGGTAATGTTTATACAACTAATAATTTAAGGCTTGAAGAACATGGATTTATTAATGGGAATGTCTATTACAATTCATTAGAGATGGAAGCTGGAGCTAAAGTCAATGGAAGCCTTATCCATGATCGGGAAAATAAATCAGAAAGCTTTGAAGAAAGTTCAGAAATTTCTAAAGTAAAAGACGATCTCTTAAAAATTTAACCAGAAATTAGTGTTGATCAAAAACGGTATTCGCAACGCTGAATGTGTTATAATTCGTATGAAATAGGAGGCTAAATGCCAGAACCACAAACAAGCAATATTTCTCAAGATGAGCTTTTAATATTTACGGAAGCAGCAGCAGCAAAAGTAAAGAAGCTAATTGAAGAGGAAAAAAATGATGCACTAATGTTGCGTGTATTTGTTAGCGGCGGTGGATGCTCTGGTTTCCAATATGGTTTTACTTTTGATGAAACAATACAAGATGGAGATACCGAGGTAGAACGTGATGGCGTGAAGCTGCTCGTTGATCCTATGAGTTTCCAGTATCTTGTTGGTGCTGAGATTGATTATTCAGAAGGTTTAGAAGGCGCCCAATTTGTCATACGTAATCCTAACGCAACAACTACATGTGGTTGCGGTTCATCTTTCTCTCCATAAAATTTATCGAACATAAAAATTAGCTGGGCTCGTATAATTCGCCTAACAACAGCTTAGGTTTTGTTGCTCCTGTTATTTTTCTAGTGTCGACAGGCTTATTTTCAACATGGCGCATTCCAAGCCATGCAAATAACCCTGCTTCAACAAGTTTAGGATGTATGTCATATTCAAGCGGGTTACTTATTTTAATGCCCTTTGCTTCACCGAGATTCATTATTATTCTTTCTTGTAAAAAACTGTTATAGAGGCCACCACCACATATAATTATTTCATTTATAGATCTTGTTTTTATAGAATTGGCTATTGTTATAGCAGCCAGTTCTACAAGAGTTGCTTGCACATCTTCGCTCTTCAATCTGCCGCCACATTTTTGCATATTTTTCTCTAACCATCTTAAATTAAAGTGTTCTACTGAAGTACTTTTAGGAGGATCTAACGTAAAAAATGTATCAGAAAGCATGTTAGCTAATAATTCTTTACTCACTGTTCCTGTTTTCGCCCATACCCCATCATCATCAAATGATTTTTTTTTATTTTTTTGAATCCATTGGTCAAGCAAAGTGTTGCCTGGCCCTGTATCAAAACCTGACACTTTTTCCTCTTTAGTGGGGGGCAATATCGAGATGTTAGCTATCCCCCCAATGTTTAGAACAATTTTCCTTACTCCTATTTCGCTGAATGCATATTCATGAAAAAGTGGCGCAAGTGGGGCTCCTTGACCTCCTGCACGAATATCTTTTTCCCTAAAATTTGCGACTGTTTTTATTTGGGTATTTTTAGCAACAATCTTAGGATTGCCAAGCTGCAAAGAAACAGGCGGGTTAGCGTCGGGATTATGCAGCAGAGTTTGTCCATGCAAGCCAATACAGCCGATATCTGATCGATCAATTTCTGGCTTAGATAAAAGTTGGGTTATTGCTTGCGAGAATAAGAAAGCAAGCTCATCATTCAGGCGATCCTCTGATTCTTTACTATGTTGTCCAGTCATCAGAGAGAGTATTTCCTTTTTTATTGTTTTTGGAAACTCAGATGATTCACTCGCTAAACATATCACTTTTCCGTGGCTAAAATCGAATAAGGCAACATCTATTGAATCCATGCTTGTCCCAGATAATGCGCCTAAGAATAAATTGCTCATATGAAGCCTCAGTTTCTGTAGTACGCTAATAAACTCTCTTTTTGCGGGGTTAATAGTTTTACCAATGCACTTTTTGTTTGTATTTTAAATCTTGCCATTTCCGTTTTTGCAAGAGCTTCCGTGCTAGGATGTTTTAGTTTGACGGGGTCCATGTGTTTTTTATTAATTCTGAACTCATAGTGTAGGTGTGGGCCAGTTGCCATGCCAGTCATGCCGACATACCCAATGACCTGGCCTTGTTTTACAGCTTTATTTCTTTTTATGTTTTTTCCGAAACGTGACAAATGTGAATATACGGTAGTGATTTCTTTGTTATGTTGTATTTCTACAGTACGGCCGTAACCTTTTTTTATTCCCATGAACGTTACCCTTCCATCCCCTGTTGTTTTTACTTTTGTTCCACTAGGTGCTGCATAATCAACACCTTTATGCGCCCTTATTTTATGCAGAATGGGGTGTAGTCTTCTTAAATTGAAGTGTGAGCTGACTCTTGTATAGTCAAGAGGAGCTTTTAAAAAGGACTTACGAACACTTTTCCCATCAACAGTGTAATAGCTAGATTCATTATTTTGAAAAACATATTTTAATGCCCTGTATTTTTTTCCTTGATTCACAAATTCAGCCGCTAAAATTGACGTTTTTACAACACTACTTTCTTTTGTTGAACTTTCTTGGATCACAACTCTGAACGAATCTCCTTTTCTTATATTAAGTACAAAATCAATATCCCAGCCAAAAATATATGTAAGGTCCATAATTTGTTGATCATTTAACCCGGCTAAAGCACCTGCCAAGAAAAAAGAATCTTCTATATTTCCATAAATCACTTTTGTTGAATTATGCACCGGTAGAGTTTTATGAACTGCTGTATATGTTTCTCCAGCCCTAGAAAAGGTTAGCTTTTCGTTATACTTAATAAGGAGGGCAAGTTTCTTTAGGCCAGTGTCATCAATAACAACTCTGAATTTTTGTCCGGGGTATAATTTTTGTAAATACTTAGAAGCTTCTTGCGATTTTGTTATTTCTTTTAACGCAGAGTGTATTTTGAGCGTATCAAAAATACTCGATAAGCTATCGCCTTTTTTCACTGTAACTTCTGTCCAGTCTTCTGTAGCGTCAAATGCCCAATTCTTCTGGAATGTTTTTGCTGAAAGGCTACTGGTGCTTTCAACATAGGTAATGCCCGCAGTTTTAACAAAAACCGATGATACTATAAGCAGACATAGGAGGATCTTAGCGCAATCAATAGTCTTTTTTTGTGTAACAATTTTTTTCGAGTTATCATTCATGAATATCAGTTTTAGTTATCAATTGAATATATACTTTAATATTCTAAGTAAAATATACCAAGCTAAGCGAATATACATGACAAGCACTTGAAAAATAAAGAAATGATTCAACTTTTATATATTTATGGATAAGAAAGCCCTAGGACTAATAAAACAAGGTGTAGATGAGATTATTCCTGAAAAGGAATTGATTTCTAAGCTTGAGCTTGGACGTCCACTGAAAATCAAAGCAGGGTTTGACCCTACAGCTTCCGATATCCACCTAGGGCACATGGTGCTGATAAACAAGTTAAAACAACTACAAGAGCTAGGCCATGAAATATATTTTTTGATTGGAGATTTTACTGGACTAATTGGAGATCCTTCAGGGAAGGATGCTACAAGAAAACCTCTTACTGCAGAGGAGGTGGCAGAAAACGCTAAAACTTATAAAGAGCAAATATTCAAGGTACTTGATTCTAAAAAAACCAATATTTGTTTTAATTCAACTTGGATGAATAAAATGTCAGCATCAGATTTAATTGCACTTGCTGGGAAATATACAGTGGCGAGAATGCTTGAAAGGGATGATTTTCATAAGCGGTATTCATCTAGCAACCCCATATCCATTCATGAATTTCTATACCCGTTGATACAAGGGTATGACTCCGTTGTTTTGGAAGCAGATATTGAGCTTGGCGGGACTGATCAAAAATTTAACTTATTAGTAGGCAGAGAACTACAAAAAGACTATGGGCAAACTCCACAAGTTGTTATGACATTGCCAATTTTAGAAGGCCTAGATGGTGTAAAAAAAATGTCTAAATCCTTAGGTAACTACATAGGCATCACAGATGAGCCTGAAGAAATGTTTGGAAAAATTATGTCTATTTCAGATGATATGATGTGGCGGTACTTTGAGTTACTCAGCTCTAATGAACAAGGGATGGTCTCAAAATGGCAAAAAGATGTAAAACAAGGTGCAAACCCACGTGATATAAAATTTGAATTAGCAAATGAAATTATTGAGCGTTTTCACAATAAAGGCGCTGCAACGAGAGCAAAAGAAGACTTCATAACGAAATTTCAGAAAAATAAAATACCTGACCAGGTTCCAGAAGTCACAATACGAGTAGATCATCAAATGCCGCTACCAAATGTCCTAAAAATAGCTGGTTTGGTACAAAGCTCCTCCGAGGGAATGCGTATGATTAAGCAAGGAGGCGTAAAAATTGACGGCGCAAAGGTCACTAGCACAGAGACCGTGATCGAAAAAGGGTCCACCGTAGTTTTGCAGGTAGGGAAAAGAAAATTCGCTAAGACCAGCTTAATATAGTCGAAAAGTGCTTGACCTATTTCTATTAGTTTCTATAATGGCGCAGCACCAAAGCTTACGCTTAAATAATATCTTATAAGCCTATAAGCGTTAGGGAATTCAGATGTTTTACAGGGAAAATTGCCTGAATTAATAAATGGCGATTTATCGTCGCGCTGGATAAATGCCAGCGCAGCTTTTTAAAAATTTATTCAGATAGACTTGTGTGGGTACTTACATTTAAATCTATTATGTAACATAAAGTAAAATGTGAGTAACCTAGACTCGTTAACTAAAAGTAAATGAGTAAGGGTTTCTCTCTTTAAGAAATTGTCGTTTTTTCGACAAGCAATATTGAACTGAAGAGTTTGATCCTGGCTCAGATTGAACGCTGGCGGCATGCTTAACACATGCAAGTCGAACGAGAAAGTTTCTTCGGGAACGAGTAAAGTGGCGGACGGGTGAGTAATGCATGGGAATCTGCATAGTAGTGGGGGACAACCCGAGGAAACTCGGGCTAATACCGCATACGTCCTACGGGAGAAAGCGGGGACCTTTTGGCCTCGCGCTATTAAATGAGCCCATGTCGGATTAGCTTGTTGGTAAGGTAAAGGCTTACCAAGGCGACGATCCGTAGCTGGTCTGAGAGGACGATCAGCCACACTGGGACTGAGACACGGCCCAGACTCCTACGGGAGGCAGCAGTGGGGAATATTGGACAATGGGCGCAAGCCTGATCCAGCAATGCCGCGTGTGTGAAGAAGGCCTGCGGGT